>JBFMDX010000003.1 GCA_040753795.1 Thermodesulfobacteriota bacterium | reverse complement strand
ACGCCGTCGGCGTCCGTTATTGTGTTGAGGCCGGTATAAGTCCCTGACGCTGAAAAGGCGTATACGGGCACGTTAGAAAGAGGATCGCCGGCATTGGCTGTCACGTTCACCGTCAGCTCATCCGGGGCGGATGCATACTGCTTGATAAAGAATGTCGCCGCCGCCGTCCAGCCGCTTATCTCGCCGGCCGGATCTTCAGCCATGGCCCGCCAGTAATAACGGGTATTATCGTTAAGGCCGGAGGGTACAACCAAAGACGGCTGGGATGACGTGCCGGAATAGACCAGCGTCTCCAACGTGCTGTCCGCGTAAACCTCGAAATAATAGGTCAGGTTGTCGCCGTCCGGGTCAACCGCCGGATGAACGGACAGTTCCGGCGTCAATGTATTGACCCAGGCGTTTTCGCCCGGGTTCTTGAGGGTCGGCGCCAGGGGAGCCTCATTCACCGGATTGACGAAAAAGCGTCCCGTCACCCAGGGGCCGTAAGCCTGGCCGTCAAAGGCCCGCGCCCGCCAATAATAAGTAGTGTTGCCCGCCAGGTCGGTCACATACCAGGCTATCGTCCAGACGTCGCCGACAACGCCTTCGGCCGTGACCAGGCCCGGGCCGTCAAACGTATCGACGATATCCATCTGAAAATCATAAACCAGCGGATCGCTGTCCGCGTCTTCGGCACTTGAAACGATGATGTCCAGGCTGTTGGCGGTCACCGTCGCACCGTCGGTAGGCACGCTGATGGCCGGCGACGTCGGCGCCTGGTTGGACAGCAGCACGGTGAACGAGCCGGTTGCCGTTGCGGTCTGCCCGCCGTGGGGATCAACGGCTATGGCCCGCCAGTAATACTGGTTTCCATCAACAAGAGCGGTATCAACCGTCCAGGCGGTGGCGCCACCGGCGCCTCGGGGGATACTCGCGGTCGAAGTGACCGCCGTTGTCAGATCGGCGTCCGCAAAAACCTCGAAATTATATGTCAGGACATCCCGATCAATATCAGTGCTGTTGGTGACTTCAAGCACGGGCGTTGTTGTATCCACAAAAGAACCGGCGGCCGGCCGACTGATATGAAAAGCGCCGGGCGCGTCATTGGCCGTGTTCACGAAAAAGGCGCCGTATGTCCACAGGCTGTAACCGACGCCGTCAAAAGCCCGGACCCGCCAGTAATAGAGGGTATTGTCATTCAGGGTTCCGCTGACGATCCAGGCAGTTTGGTCAGCGGTTTCCGCTACGTTCTGGCCCGCCGCCACCTGACTGGTGAATTGCGGGTCCGAAAACACTTCAAAATCATAAGTCAGGCTGTCGCCGTCAGGGTCCGTGCTGTTGTCGATTTCCAGGGTCGGAGAAAGGGCCGACGTTTCCTGACCGTCTCCCGGCGACGCAATGGCCGGAGCGGATGGGCCATAGTCTTCTCTGGTCGGATCGGTGTCATTTACGTATTCATCCAGGTCGGAGATGCCGTCGCCGTCAAAATCGCCGCTGCCATCCCGGTCCAGATTTCCGAAATGCTCCAATTCCCAGTTATCATCCATGCCGTCGCCGTCGCTGTCATTGCCCGCGGAAATGGTCACCGGCACAATCTGCATGGTGATCAGTTCGCCATCGGAAGCCCGGAAGGAAAGCATGTAAGAACCAGCCTGACCGGCGCTGGGCGTCCAGCAGAACGTTCCGGAACCATCGCCGTTGTCCGTAAAGTTCGCACCGTCCGGCAGATTGGAAAGGGAAAGCTGGAGCGTATCCCCTTCCGGATCCGTGGCCCGGACTTCAAATATCAATTCCTGACCTTCGACTCCGGTTTTTGACAGCGCAGGAACAAATGATGGGGGTTGATTGCCGGCAGCATTACCAAGAGCAACGTCATACCTGCCGGTAGTATTCACATCAAACAAATTGACATAATAACTCCAACCGGCTTCAGGGTGGTCCGGATCGGTCCGTTCCTTGGATAGCCATGCGTTTTGAGCTTTTACCCGTTTTCCGTCGCTGCGAATGACCTCGCTGATGGCTTTCTGCCCGTCAAACGGATCTGTGACCTTACAATAAATGAATTCACCCGGCGCACCCGACGGAGTAAAGTCGATCTTATAAAGGCCACCGGATTGGACAGCAGTAGCGACATAGGTGACGACATCCGTGTCCCAGGTTTCCCCCACGGCCTCTGATTCACATACTTTCGTAATGGCATATGGCGCTTCAATATCTCTTGCCAGAAAGTCCGCAACACTGTCCCGCCCCGGCAGATCCACAAGCACGTCCTTGGCAAGAGACAGGGTGTTGATGCCGCTGATGATTGACGTCACCTGCCCACCAAGCCCATCCGCATGCGATACGCTGGCGTTGAACTCGGTAAATTCACCGGCCAGGCTGCAGATCATCTGCCAGCGCCCGACCGCGGCTTTTCCCGGCGCGACATCTCCCAGTTCAACCAGCAGACTGTTATCGGTCGTCACCCCGTTCACTTCACTGGCGATTATGGAAAACCCGATCAATAAGTCTTGGGAGTTTTCGATAATTGTTGGTTGCGCGGAATCGATCTTCAATCTATATGCAGAGTTGTTGCCCGTGTTCTTTGCTCTCACACCGAGCGTAAACGGGACCGACGGTTCGACTCCAGAAGTCAAAGGGTCATCGCCATAGACCTGTCGAGTCAAGAAATAGTCCAAGGTCAGATCAGGCAAGGGCTTAACATAGATATAGTCCGGTGTAACGTTAACGACCTGCTCGTCTCCTCCCGTACCCATCCTGTAGGATAACTTGGCCCCGACATAATAAAGTTTGCCATCGGGCTGGTCGCCTGCCGAGCCTGGAACCGGGATAATAAGCCAGTGAAGATCGGATGAAGACGAGGCGACAACGTCATTAATTTCCCAAGAGCCTTCGGAATCAATGGCGGCAATATTGTCCGAGTCTTTTCGAATAAAAAAACCGACCTCGGGATAATTTCGATTGTCATTCGGATTGGTGGTCGCAATTACCGGATTTCCTTCTTTGTCCGTAAAAGTAATGGTCACATTGAGGTCGGTAAGATCCATATTGGAAAGACCGTTATTAATGCGCATATGCGCATCAAAGGCTTGTCGCTCCAGGGACAATTGCTGCCGGATCTCAATCTTGACCGAAGCGCAAAATGTTTCAGCAGCAACAGCCGAGGTCGTCCAGAAGCCCATGATGCAGAAAACAGCGGCTATCAGAAAAGAAACCCCTTGTCTCAATCGATTGCTCGTACTCATCCCTTCCCCCATGATGGTGGTTTTATCGTAAGAGGTCCTCTTACATATCCATTTTAACTGTCAGGCCTTCTCCCCGTAGATGAAAGCGGTTGGAGCCCTGCATAATATCATTTGCTACGGCATCACTTATAATTCTCATGGCGACATAGGTTTCTGCATTCTTCATGAAAACCCGGTTTTGCGGATCCGCCGGATACCATCGGCGGCCATGGTAAAATTCAGCCCAGTTGTGGAATGCGGAGGCTGACAGAACGGCGTTACCAGGACAAACATATCCCCCGACTCTTCGGGTCGGAATCTTCGCCGCCCGGCATAAGGCCGTGAACAGATCCATATATTCGGTGCAGTCCCCCTTTTTGTTGTTCAAGGCATACACCGCCCCTCTCTCATTGCGCACGTACCCGTCGCTCTGGATGTTATCGGCGACCCACTTGAATATATTTTCCGCGGTTCGGAGGGAGCGCCAGTTTTTAAACGCTCGCGCCTGTGACGCAATCGCCGGCTGATCGCATTCAACATACTTCTCCGGCTGTAAAAAAAGGTCGCGGTCTTTCCTGCTGACGGCCCGCCGGACGGGCTTGTCCGCAAACAGCAGGTCGGCCTTGATGGTGATTATTTTCGTCGCAAAAGGAGGAAATTCGCTGAAGGAAAACGTCAGGATCTGATTGCCAAGGGTGTCGACTACCAGTTCATGAGGATATGAGGTTTCGATAGCCGTGCATAACTGGGCGGATGTCTGCTTTACCGGCGCATAGACCGAAAGAACGCCGTCTTTGATCACCTGATTGGTGATATTCTGAACGGTGAAACTGTATCGGATTTGTTTTGAGAGTATATACGAACTGTTTTGTCTCGCCCGTTGAATCCATACAGATAATGCGATCCCCAGCAGGATCAGCGCCAGCGCAGGCCACGGCCATATCTTTTTCATAGACCGGTTCTTACAAAACAAATGGTGCTTTTAAAATTAACGCGCTGATATAAGCAGAAATATCAGGACCCCCGCCTTCCCTACGAACTGCTTCGTTTCCCTTCCCCAAACAAAAAAACCGGATCATCATTAGAAGAATGACAATCCGGCTTTATGTTTTGCCCTCATGGCGGCCCGGCTGTCTTTCCGTTTAAAGACCCGTTGCTTTCCGTCCCCCGGTTACCCGGAGTTTGGCTTTAGCATGAGATTGTTTTCCGTTCATAACTGTACCATCTGTTTTCCGATGTCAACAAAAATCTTGTGAAGATATTGATTTTGTCATGAACCAATAACCATCGCAAAAAAAAGGGCCTGACACAGAATGAATGTCAGGCCCCGTGTTGATGCTTTTCCCAACTTCTGTGTGGGACTTTTGTTCCGAAATGAGCTAAAACAATAAAAAAGAAGGGAAAGGAGGGAATCGAAATCCCTTTTACCTACGGCATCTTACGTCATATCATGAGGTTAGGAAGCTCAAAGGTTCTGTCTTCTAATCCGTAGGTAGGGGGTTCGAGTCCCTCCAGGCGCGCCAGCAAATTCAAGGGGTTGCGGCTGCCGGCTGCGCCCCTTCTTTTTTCCGGAACATCTCGTCCATTTCGCCGGCGATGTTGAAATAATTGAGCCCCTTGTCATGGAGACAAGGGGCTCAATTATTGATCAGCTTGAGAACTTGAACACCGGAAATCATTTAAGCGACGGCAGACCGTCCAGCATCGTGTCGTCGGAAGAGCCGTTGAGCTGGAAGCCCACCACATTTCTGCTGGAAGTAAAGGCAATGTAGGTGGCGTTGGTGATGCTCTGCGGGGCAAAGATGTTCTCCGCCAGATTGACCACCTTGGCATGTGTCCCGACACTGATGGCCTTGGTGGCCAGTGCGGTTCCGCTGTTGCTGTAAGCGGTCAAGGTGACGGAGGCGGCGGTGCTTTCGGTGTTGACGAAGGCGATGCCGGTCCAGCCGCTTTTTTCGATCTTGGCAAAAACACCTCTTTTCGCGCCGGCGCCGCTTCCTTCGGCGTAAGCCGCCAGTTGCTTCCCATCCAGGGTACCGAAAAGCTCAAAGCCGCTTAAGGGCTGGGCGGCGTCAATTTTAAACCAGGCCGTATCCGCGGGGAGCCCCAGGTTTTTGACGACGCCGACATACTTTGCTTTGGCCCCGATATTAACGCTGGAAGGGGTAAGCGCCTGGCCGGCCGCGCTGTATGGGGTGATGGTGATGGCGCAGGCCGTGTTGGCCGGATTGTAGGCCACGATGCCGGTCCACCACTTGGTCATATCGGCCACATGGGGATAATATATGGTCGAGGTCGTGTCATCGGTCAGGAGGATCCCGTCCAGCTGTGTGTCGGTGCCGAAAAGCTCCAGGCCGATGATGCCGGCGGCATTGGAGATGACACCGGATTTAATATCCGGCTGGGGCTGGCCGCCGAACAGGCTGTCGATAGTAAAAAATTTATGCTCTCCCGGCGCCATGGTCAGCGAATATGTTCGTCCATCGTTAAAGGTGATGGTCGGTCTTTTCGATGCCAGGTTGGTATTGACCAGGCTGATGCCCGTCCAGAAGGTGTCGTTGGAGGCGATGTGCGATATGTAGACGTCCGAAGCGTTGTTTTCGGTTACGGCGGGGATGGCCGTCCGATAGACGCCTGACTGGTATAATTTCGTGTAACCCCGAATCGCGTTAACATCGGTGACAAAGACGAAATACCCGATTTCAGCATGACGGGGAAATTCGCTGGCGACAATGATTTGCCGCCGGCCGTTGCGGGCAAGGGTAATGTCCATGATGTCCACCAGCGTGCCGGTGTCGCTGAATGCCTTCAGGACGCCGGTAACCGCCTGGTTGGATGACGTGTTGACAAGGGCGATTTCCGTCTGCCAGGGTGATCGGGTGGTCACATGCGGATAATAGACGGAGATAACGGTTGACGGGTCGACAAAATGGGCCGTCACCGTTTTATCCTCGGCAACCGGGACGGTAATCGTCGTACTGGAGGAAGCGGTGGTCCCGGTTGCCGTTTGAATCGTCCAGTAGTCAAACACATACCCTCCCTCGGTATCGGGCAGCGCCGTCAGGGTGTATACGTTGCTGCATGAAAAATAGGATGGGTATTGAAAAGGAATGGGCCCTTCGTCGCCGAATTCCTTGGATGAGAGATCGCCGCCGCCAATCGGGCTGACAGTCACGGTCAGCTGGGGGCCGCCTCAGGCGGTGGCGATACCGGGCGTCATGACGCCGCCGCAGGCCAGGGCCAGAAGAAGAAAACCGATCATATAGGTAAGTCGATTGCGCCAGGGAATGGTGTGAGTCATTTTTTATCTCCTTATCAGACGTCTGAAGTTACGCTATTACAAAACATTCTCCCCAGAGGGGGGAGGGTGCCTCCGGATCTGCTTCAGTCAAGCGACGGCAGCCCGTCAAGCATCGTATTGTCGGATGAGCCGTTGAGTTGAAAGCCGACCACATATTTGTCCGCGGAATAGGTGATATAGGTGGCGTTGCTGATATCCTGGTCCGCGAACATGCTTTCCACCAGGTTGACCACCTTGGCATGTCCCCCGACGGTGATGGTCCGGGTAGCCAGCAGCGTGCCGCCGTTGTGGTAGGCGGACAGGGTTACGGACGCGGCGCCGGTTTCCGTGTTGACAAAGGCGATGCCGGTCCAGCCGCTTTTTTCGATCTTGGCAAAAACACCCTCCTTGGCGCCGGATCCGCTTTTTTCAGCATAGGCCGCCAGCTGGCTTCCGTCCAAAGTGCCGAACAGTTCAAAACCGCTGAGGGGCTGGGTGGCGGTGATTTTAAACCAGGCCGTCTGGTCGGGCAGATCCAAATTTTTTACCACACCGACATATTTTTGCTTTCCGGCTATGGAAAGACTCGACGCGGCCAGGGCGGTCCCACTGGCGCTGTATGGGGTGATGGTGATCCGGCTATCAGAATTTGACGGGTTATAGGCCACGATGCCGGTCCACCACTTGGTAGTATCGGCGACGTGGGGGTAGTAGATGGTCGCGTCCGTCTGATCGGTCAGCAGGATGCCGTCCAGCTGATTGTCGGTGCCGAACATTTCCAGGCCGATGATACCGGCGGCGTTGCCGATGACCGCGGATTTAATGCCCGGCTGCTGCTGCCCGTTAAAAAGGCTGGAGATGGTAAGCGATTTGTGTTCGTTGGCATTCAGCGTGACGGTGGAACGACGCCCGTCGTTAAATGTGATGGTCAGCGTTTTGGTCTCGATGGAAGTGTTGACCAGGCTGATCCCGGTCCAGAAGGTATCGTTGGAAGCGATATGCGGGATATAGATATCGGCTTCGTTTATCTCGGAAACCGCCGGGATGGCGGTGCGGAAAAGGCCTTCCTGAAAGAACTTCGTGTAACCCACGGCCCCTTCAACATCGGAGATAAAAACAATGTAGCCTATCCGGTCGGGATCGGTAAACCAGTCGGCAACGTTGAATTGTCTCCGTCCACGGGGGTAGAGCGTGATGGATTTGGCGTCTAGCAGGTCGCCGTTGTCGCTCATGGCCCGCAATGAGCCGATCATGTTGCGATCGGTGTTGGTGTTGATAACGGCAATTTCCGTCTGCCAGGGAGATTTAGTGGAGACATGGGGAAAATAGAGGGCCGGCGCCGCGGACACCTCAATGAAGCGGGCGGTAACGTATTGTCCCTGGGTGGCGATGCTCACGGTTAACGGATTTTGAATGGCGTTGCTGGTTGAAATCGTGTCGCCCGAACAGGCGATGGTGATGGTTTGAATCTCCCAGTGGGAAAAAGCATATCCGCCGGCCGTGTTGGGTACCGCCGTAAGGGTGTAGGTGGTATTGGTCGAAAAATTTTCCGGATACGCGTATGGGGCATGAGCGTAGCCGAAATCATTGGAGGTGATATCTCCTCCTCCGACGGGGCTGACATCCACGGTCAGCTTGGGACCGCCTCAGGCGGCGGCGGTACCGGCAGCCAGCAGAACGGCGAAGAACAGAACCGCGGAACCGAACAGAACCGCGGATCGGATGCGCGGATGACGTCTATAGAACATTTTTTCATTTCCTCTTCGGTGGTTGTATTTTTTTTTGCGCTGGATGGTACAGAAATAGTGCCGGCGTGAAAAGGATTTTTTACGCGTTTTACAGCAAATTTTTGCTGTCGGTCATTGGTAGGGGCCGACAGCTTGTACGGATTGAATTTTCTGTATCGAGGGCATTCCATGATGGGGCATGGTACGCTTATGGCCGGCAGAAAACAATCACACTTATATAGTGGGGAATAATATAGGGCATGAAAACTGGCCCGTCAACCGTTTTTTGCATCGGCCGTCAGGTGACATCGATTTTCGAACTCAGCCGTTCGATGGCCCGGGTGACGTAATCCCGGTTTTCGATAACCGCCTGAATGGCCTGGTGCGGGCATTTTTCAGCGCAGCGGCCGCAACCCTTGCAGTTGTCATTGATCCGCGCCATTCCCTCCTCCAGGTGGATGGCGTCGAAAATGCAGACGCCATCCTCAATACATGTCCCGCAACCGGCGCAGTCGTCCGTCACCGTCATTGTCAGGCCCGGCATGCGGTTGTAATTTCTGCCCAGCAGGGGATGACCCGTGACCAGGCCGCGGGTGATGCAGCAGCAGGGGCAGCACATGCAGATGGTGAAAAGCCTGTCCCCCGGGCCGATGCCGAGCCAGACCGTATCAAGTTTGCTTTTGCCCACGGAAAAGACCAGCCCTTTTGCGGCCGCCATGCGGACGTGCTCCAGGGCTTCGGCCACGGTCAGTTCCCGGCCCAGATCGGGGTGAATATCCCGGGCCGGTTCGCCAAGGAAAAGGCACCCGATTTCATGAGGATAGGTTTTGCAGGGCATGCACTCGCGGCAGATGCATTTGTTCATCACGAACCGGAAACTCGCTTTTTCAATAAAATGTTCGACCACCTTTGAGGGCAGGATGGTGTCCGGTCCCTTTTCGATGGTTTTCCCGATGGCAATGACATGGTCGTGGGGCAGGCAGAACAGTTCGTCGCCCTCCAGGTATTTTTTCTCGATGATCCTGGCGATAAATTTAAGGCGGGCCGGGTTGTACCGGGGAAATTTTTTCGGGAAAAATCTTTTGTAAAAGCGCACTTTTTTTAATTGTCTGTCTCTGTCCATTATGAATTTTCCTTTTGATTTCCGGAAAATGTCCCGCCGACCGACCGATTATCGCTTCCCGGCCTTGTCCCAGTGCCGGTTGGCGCCGTCGATGTACAATTCTTTCGGAACCAGGGGGGCGTCAAGTTCCGCCGCGGTGGCTGCCGAAATTTTACCTTGCTCGACCAGTTCCCGTCCGGCTGCCTCCACGGTCTTTTTATATTTTTCCACGATCGGCGTGATGATGTCGTGGGGGATGGTCAGCAGATTGCCCTGGCTGCGGTAGATTTCCGCCGCCAGTTCGCCCTGCATGTTCCGCGCCATGCGTCTGAACAGCAATTTGAGCACCTGGAACTGGGACTGCTCGGGAAAGCCGCAGGTGGAAATTACGGCGATTTTCGGCAGCTTCCAGGCTGTTCTCACGTGCCGGGTTTCGCCGGTCTCATCCGGTTCAAAGTGCGGGTCGCATACGATCATCAGGCGGTCCATGAAGACCTTGGTCATGCCGGAGACATTGTCCACATAAAGCGGCGTGGCCAGGACGACGATGTCCGACGCCAGATATTTTTCCGCCAGTTCCGCCATGTCGTCCCGCTGGACGCATTGGCCGGGCGTCTTTGTCCAGCAGGAGAGACATCCGGTACAGTGGTTGATCTTCTTTTTGTGAAGCAGAACATATTCCGTCTCCGCGCCGGCGGCTTCGGCGCCGCGCATGAAGGCCTCCGCCACCACGCTGGTGTTGCCCCGCCTGCCCTTGGGGCTCCCATTGAATACGGTAATTTTCATGACTTATTCCTCCATATTGGGAGTTGTATATCAAAACGCTTTTCATGTCACGGCACTTTCCATCGGAAAAATCCGGGCGGGCGGATTGCGTCCATAAAAATATTGATCCGTGAGTCCGGGCCTGATATAGGTCCCTGACAAACCCGCTGTTTTTCAAACACGGGCCGCCATTTCATTCCGGAAAACATAATTTTTTAAAAACAGGGGCAATGAAAATGCTGACAAAAGCCATTTTCGACAATGAACGTTACCTGCGGGAGCAGGCCCGGGAGATCAGGGAGCGCATCAAGCAGTTCGGGGACAAGCTTTATCTGGAGTTTGGCGGCAAGCTCCTTTTTGACTACCACGCGGCCCGGGTGTTGCCCGGATATGATCCCAATATTAAAATCCGGCTGCTTCAGGAGCTCAAAGACCAGGCGGAAGTGCTGATCTGCATCTATGCCGGTGATATCGAACGGAAAAAGCTCCGGGCGGATTTCGGCATCACCTACGAAACGGATATCCTGAAAATCATCGATGACCTGAAAAAATGGGAGGTCAGGGTTCGGGGCGTTATTATCACCCGGTTTGAACAGCAGCCGGCGGCCGTCATTTTTAAAAACAAACTGGAACGCCGGGGCATCGATGTGTTTACCCATTACTACACCAAAGGGTATCCCACCGACGTAAGCCTGATTGTCAGTGAAGAAGGTTACGGCGCCAACGATTATGTCCCGACCGATTCCCCACTGGTGATCGTGACCGGTCCTGGCCCCGGCAGCGGCAAGATGGCCACCTGCCTGTCCCAGATGTATCACGACAACCGCCGCGGCATTTCCGCGGGCTACGCCAAGTTTGAAACTTTTCCCGTCTGGAACCTTCCGCTCAAGCACCCGGTCAACGCCGCCTATGAGGCGGCCACGGCGGACCTGGCGGATATCAACATGATCGACCCTTTTCATCTTGAGGCATGCGGCACCCAGGCCGTCAATTACAACCGTGATGTGGATATTTTTCCGGTTTTAAGGAGGATACTGGAAAAGATTTCCGGCGATACCTGCTGTTACCGATCCCCGACGGACATGGGTGTCAACCGGGTGGGGTTCGCCATCATCGACGATGAAGGGGCCAGGGCGGCGGCCAAACAGGAGCTCATCCGCCGGTATCTCCGGTATCAGTGCGAATATGCCCTGGGCCTGACCGATAGGAAAACCCTGCAGCGGGCGGAACTGCTGATGAAAGAGTATAATCTTACCGTTGAGGACCGGCCGGTGGTTGTGCCGGCACGGGAAGCCGCCCTGGAGGCGGAAAAGGATCCCCGCCGGGCGACGGACGGGCCCTGTTTCGGCGCCGCCATTCAACTCCGGGACGGGACCGTTATCTCCGGCAGCAATTCCCCCCGCATGCACGGCGCCTCCAGCGTTATCACCCGGGCGTTGAAACATATGGCCGGCATTCCCGCCAAAATCCATCTTCTGCCCCAGAACATATGCGATATCGTCACCGACCTGAAAACCAACCTCCTGGGGGAAAAGAACATGAACCTTGACCTTCAGGAAACGCTGATCGCGCTGGCCATCAGTGCCTTGAGCAACCATACCGTTCAACTGGCCATGGAGGGGCTCAAGGAGTTCAAGGGGTGCGAAATGCATATGACCCACATGCCGTCGCCGGGTGATGAAGAGGGCATTCGACGTCTCGGGGTCAACCTGACCACGGACCCGGTATTCATGTCCAATGATCTTTACACCATGTAATTGATCGGGACTAATCGCCCGCGAAGATAGACTGCTTGGGAAGATCGAGTTGTACCTGGACATCAACCGGCACATTTTGGGGGACCCGGGCGCTGACCGTAACGACCTCAGGCAGACTCACCTGGAAGACGTCATCAATCGGCAGGCTGACGTGGGCCTTTATATCGAGCGGGAAGGTGAAGAGTTTGTTCACGTGAACGGTCACGTTCTGCTGAACCCTTACGTCGGCGTCCGTTCTTACGTGCAGCGGACCCTTAAAGGGGATGGTAATGTTCACCGGGAAGGTCCCGCTCAAAGGAAAACTGATGTCCTTCAATCCCCAGAGGCTGGTTTTCACCCGGACGCCGTCCAGGGGGATCTCCGTCACTATGGGGACATCGGCCTCCACGAAGATCTCCTGGTCAATGGGAACGGAGATGGTCACGTCCAGGGGGACGGTGAAATCATTGTCGACCCACACATCCACGTCCTGCTTGAAGGGGATGTCCGCTTCCAGGACCTTGGAGAGTTTTACCGGGATGGTGTTGGGAACGGTCGCCTCCACGGGCACCCATTCGGGCATCTTTGCTTTGATCGTTTTGTCCACCTGATAGGAAACAATGGGGTCCGGCGCTCTCTCGTAAAGACTGCGGAAGACAAGAAAACAAACGATCACCAGGATGACGATGATCAGAAGCAGAGCCAGCAACAGGCCGGCGGCCCAGGCCAGGACTTTTCTGGTGAAAAAATTCGGGAGCGGAGCGGTGTTGATGTTCGGCAGGGGCTCGTCCATATCCGGCTTCCTTAAGGAAAATGTGTCATATCTATCCGTAACCACGCTGCCTGTCAATGTTTTCCTGTCACGGGTTCCATGATAAACGGGGGCATGGGGATATCCAGGACAAAGGCCACGGCCCGCAAAAGCTCTGTTTCCTCGAGGGATGCCCGGCCGTCAAAGAGCACGCATTGGCAGCAGGCGTCGAAAATCGTCTTTTTAACACCGGCCGATGCCCGGGAAAAACGTTCCAGGGCGGAATGAAGAGACTGGAAAGTCATTGTCTCCGGCATCAGCGTTTCTTTCCCCCGTATGGGCAGCGCCGACACCGCCATCTGGAAAGCCTTGTCGGCCGTTTCCCTTACCCTGTGCCCGGTCCTGGCCAAAAATGACAAGAGGATAACGGCGTCCTCGGTCAGCGGGATGATGTTTTTGTAAAGGATCTTCGGCGCGCTATCGACAAAAGCCGCCGTCAGCCGGTGGGTGATGATCTCCTCGAAGGCAAACTCAAAAACCGTGATCCGGCTGTCCGCTTCGATCAGGGCCTGAATTTGTTCTTTGAAGGTGGAGAACTGCTCCGGCGACATCTGCCGGAGCGCCGGGATGGCCGTGTCCAGGACAGGCAGCCGCAGCCCCGGGGCAAGTTCCCGAACGCTTTTTTCCACCGTTTCTATTTGTCTGACCAGCTGGGGAGAAGCCGATCGCTTCAGTAAATCCATCTGCTTCTGTCGTTGGGCCGGATCCCTGCTCAGCAGGAGCGCGCAGGCAAGCGCCGAAGCGCCGAGAATATCCTGCGTTTCCCGTTTGATCGGTTCGGGAATGGCGGCCAGAATGGCGGCGCTGTAAGCGACGTTTTCGGGCCTGATCCTGCCGGCTTGTCTCATGGCGGTGCCCGGGTCCATGACGATGGTCTGCCCGGACTGGAAGGAGGATAGCGGTCCTTCGCCGGTCAGGGCGGCGGACGACAGCGGCCTGCTGTCCGTAAAATCGCCTGAAAATTCCGGATCAATCCTACGGATCCGGTCGACCAGCGGCGGATGGGTGGCAAAGAGTGAACTGACGGCCTTGCTGATAAACATATGGCAGGCTTCGCCGGCTCCGGGGGACCTGATTTTAGAGCCGGAAGAGAACCCGCCGATTTTTTTTAAGGCCTCGGCGATTCCGGTGCTGCGGGTGAACTGGACGGCGGAAGCGTCGGCCAGGTATTCGCGCTGGCGGCAGACGGCGCTCTGGATGAGCCGTCCGATCATCACGCCGGCATATCCGATGACCAGCAGAAGGAGGGAGATGAGGGCAATCTGGCCGCCGCCTTTACCGCTTTTGCCGGAGCCGCTGGAACTGCTGTGCCGGGAGCCGCGCAGGATGGTTTCGCCGATGGTGGCAATGACCATGATGCCGCCCAGAAAACCCATCAGGCGGATATTCAGGCGCATGTCGCCGTAAAGAATATGGCTGAACTCATGGGCAACCACCCCCTGCAGTTCCTCCCGGTTCAATTGCCGGATGCACCCTGCCGTCACGCCGATGACGGCGTCATTGGGGGAAAACCCGGCGGCAAAGGCGTTGATGCCCTTTTCGCTTTCGAGCAGATACACCGGCGGAACCGGCGTTCCCGAGGCGATGGCCATCTCTTCCACGACATTGAGGAGTTTCCGCTGATCCGGTTCGGTGGTCGAGGGGCTGATCAGTTGGCCGCCGAGGCTTTCTGCAACATAGCGTCCGCCCTTGGAGAGGGCGGCGATTTTGATCAGGCTGCCGATGCAGATGACGGCAAACGTTACCCCGGCGATGGTAAAGAACAATTCAGGGTCGAAGAAGCGGGCGCCGGGGTCGGTGGAGTTGAATAAAATGACGCCCATGATGGCGGCGTATACCGACAGGGTCACCAGGGAAACGGCGATGATAAAAAGGACCACCAGCAAGCCGGTTTTTGATCGGGCTCTGTCCTGCTGTAAGAAGAAATCCATAGGTGCCGCCAAAATGGAAGAAAACGGTGGGTGCCCGGGAGTCCCTGTTAAAAAGTGACCTTGGGCGCTTTTTTCTCTTCCGTTGATTCGGTCGATGCGAGCAGTTCCGCGGGGGTGAAATTAAACAGGGTGGCGATGATGCTGCCGGGGAATTTCTCCCGCGCGATGTTGTAAACGGTGACCGCGTCGTTAAAGGACTGACGGGCAAAGGCGATCCGGTTTTCCGTGGTGGTCAACTCCTCCTGCAGGGCCAGCATGTTCTGGTTGGCCTTCAAATCCGGATAACTTTCGGCCAGGGCGAAAATACGTCCGAGGGCGCCGCTCAAGGCTTTTTCGGCGCCGGCCAGGCCCTGCATGGCGGACGGGTCACCGGGGTTTCTGGCCGCCGCTTCGCTGGCGCTTACGGCGCCGCTTCTGGCCCGGATGACCGCCTCCAGGGCCTCGCGTTCATGTTTCATATACCCTTTGGCGGTTTCGACCAGGTTCGGTATCAGGTCATAGCGGCGCTTCAACTGAACGTCGATCTGGGAAAAAGCGTTCTTGAAACGGTTTTTCAGTGTCACCAGGTTATTGTAAAGGCCGATGACAATGACGATCAGCAGAACCACTACTCCCAGAAAAATCAATGCGGCGATCATAAAGCCCCCTCCTTATCGGTTGTTGTCACATGTTATGTCGGGCAGTTCCACGGGAACCGGTTCGACCTGCCAGATATCCCGGCAGTATTCGGCAATGGCGCGGTCCGATGAGAATTTTCCCATCCGGGCAACGTTGAGGATCGACATGCGCTGCCACCGGACGGGATCGGCGAAAACCCGGCCGACCTCTTCCTGACAGGCCACATAGGCGGCATAATCGGCCAGGACCATGAATTCGTCCCGGTACAGGAGAGAATCGATCAGGGGCGCGAACATGCCGGTGTCGCCGCTGGAGAAAGCGCCGCCGGCAATCATATCCAGGGTCTCGCGCAGTTCATTGTTCTGATCCACCATGTCCCGCGGGCGGTATCCGTTCTGTTTGGCGGCCGCCACCTCTTCCGTGGTCAGGCCGAACAGGAAAAAGTTTTCGGCGCCCACGGCCTCGCGAATTTCCACGTTGGCGCCGTCCAGGGTGCCGATGGTCAGGGCGCCGTTCAGGGAAAATTTCATATTGCCGGTCCCCGAGGCTTCCTTTCCGGCAGTGGAAATCTGCTCGGACAGATCCGCGGCCGGGTATATCCGATGAGCGTTCTTGACGTTGAAATCCCGGCAGAAGGCCACCCTGATCCGGCCCCCGATATCCGGGTCGTTATTGACCACGGCGGCCACACCGTTGATCAGCCGGATGATCAGTTTGGCCAGGGTGTAGCCGGGGGCGGCCTTGCCGCCGAAAACAAACGTGCGGGGCGGCGCGTCCGGGGCGAGGCCCTGTTTGAGACGGCGGTAATGGGTGATGATGTGGAGCACGTTCAAGTGCTGGCGCTTGTATTCATGGATGCGTTTGACCTGGATATCAAACAGGCTGGCCGGATCCACGATGGCCCCGGTTTCCTTCTGAATAATGTCGGCCAGGTGGGACTTGCACTGGTATTTGATGTTCGCCCACCGGGAACAGAAGGACGGATCCCCGGCATAAGGTTCCAGGGCTTTTAACTGATTAAGGTCTCTTATCCAACCGGTACCGATGGTTCCGGAGATCAGGTCGGTCAGGCCGGGGTTGGCCAGCACCATGAACCGTCGGGGCGTGACGCCGTTGGTCTTGTTGGAGAATTTTTCCGGCCACAGTTCATAAAAATCCTTGAGAATGGTCTGCTGGAGGAGCGTGGTATGCAGCGCGGCCACGCCGTTGATGGCGCGGCTGCCCACGCAGGCCAGGTGGGCCATGCGTACCCGTTTTTCGCCTCCCTCGTCGATCAGGGACATCCGCTTCAACCGTTCCCCGTCGCCGGGGTAGCGGCGGCTGACTTCACTTAAAAAGCGATGGTTGATTTCGTAAATAATTTCCATGTGCCGCGGCAGGATTCCCTGGAACAGGGGGAGCCCCCAGGTTTCCAGCGCTTCCGGCAGCAGGGTGTGGTTGGTATAGGCAAACAGCCGGGTGGTAATCCGCCAGGCCCGGTCCCAGTCCAGGCCGTGATCATCCACCAGCAGGCGCATCATTTCGCTTACGGCCACGGCCGGATGGGTGTCGTTGAGCTGCACCACGTATTTGTCCGCCAGGCGGTCCAGGTTCTTCTCCCGCTGGAAGAAGACATGAAGCATGTCGGCCAGAGAACAGGCGACGAAGAAATACTGCTGTTCCAGGCGCAGACGTCTTCCGATCTCCGGCTCATCATTCGGATAGAGTACCTTGGTGATGTTTTCCGAGACCACTTTCTGGTCAACGGCCTTGTAATAATTGCCCACGTTGAAGGCCTGAAAGTCAAAAGACTCACGGGCTTCGGCCCGCCAGAGCCTGAGCACGATGGCGTTGCCGACGCCGTAGCCCAGCACCGGGGTATCGTAGGGCGTGCCCAGCACGGTCCGGTCCGGTATCCAGCGGACACGGTACCGGCCCTGTTCATCGTGCCAGGTCTCGGTGAATCCGCCGAATCTGACCTCGGTGCGGCGTTCGGGATGGGGCACCTCCCAGGGGTTGCCATAGCGCAGCCAGGTATCCGCCACCTCCACCTGCCAGCCGTCCTTGATGGCCTGGTCGAAAATGCCGAACTCGTAGCGGATGCCGTATCCAAAGGCCGGGATCTGCAGGGTGGCCAGTGAATCCAGGTAGCAGGCCGCCAGCCGGCCCAGGCCGCCGTTTCCCAGTCCGGGTTCCTCTTCCAGTTCCAGCAAATCCTCCAGCGACAGGCCCAGTTCACTCACCGCCCGGTTGACCGTTTCCCATAGGCCCAGATTGATGATGTTGTTGCCCAGCTGGGGCCCCATGAGGTATTCGGCGGACAGATAAACCACCGTCCGGCTGGCTTTCTCAAAATAGGTATGGGCGCTGTGGATCCACCGGTGCAGAACCCGGTCCCGGATGACGTAGGAAAGGGCGAGATAATAATCAATGGGGGTGGCCACTTCGGGAAACTTGGCCCGCATGGAAAACAGTTTCTCAATGACCCCGGTTTTAATGGCGTCAACGGAATTGTTGAAGCACTGGGGAGGCGTCGTGGAAATACTTTTCGGTTTAGGGGTGTTTTTCATACCGGGTACTCCATGTCGTTAATGGTTCGAGAAACGCGCGCGGTCGTACCGGACGCGGATAATGCGTCATATTTTAATTTTTTCATATAGTTATGACAAGCTTCCAGGCGCATGTCAAGGGGAAACCATGAAGGTGCCTGTCGCGGTTATTTCTCGCCGGTCATCGTTCCCCGGGGCAACAGATTGACACCCTGGCTGGTTTCCAATAATACTGTAAATAGTTAAATTTGGATAGGAAAGATGTCGCCATGTTTTTGAGTCGCCGCTCTTTTCTGAAAAAGGGGTGGGTATGGTTCGGAAGGATTCTGATCATGGGTCTGTTTGGTTTTTTTCTTCCCCGGAAACGGGCCGGAGCGGAGCGAACTTTACGGGAAGCCCCGGCCGGTCTTGACGGCCTCACTCTGAAAATGTGGTGTGATAAAAAAATGCACCATCGTGACGGCTATTTTCTAAATCCCTTCACCTCCATGGAACATAAAAACGTCTGGCGTCTGCTGCGCTGGAAGCTGGCCTCGGAAAACACCTTCAAGCCGTATTATCCGGAGGAAGCTGTCACCCCTACGGAGATGAACTGGGATCCGGTCATAGCCCATCAGGGCGTTGCCGTCACGTTTATTAACCATGCCTGCGTCATGATTAAGGATGTGGATCGTTATATTCTGGTTGATCCGGTCCTCTCCGGCCTTTTCTGGTTCAAGGATTTTTCGCCGCTGACCGGAGGGACCGGATGCCGGATGCCGGATCCGGACCACATTCTTATCACCCATGGCCACTATGATCATCTGGATGTCAGAACACTGAAGCGGTTCAAGAAGACGACCCATGTCATTTCGCCCCCGGGCTATCGCCGGATATTCAGCCGGCTGGCCATGAACCGGCATACGGAATTGGACTGGTTTGAATCCTGGAATGACGGCCGGCGGGAAATCGTGTTCCTCCCCTGCAACCATTGGACCATGCGCAACCCTCTGACCGGGCCCAACGACGCCCTGTGGGGTTCCTATCTGATTAAAGGGGCCGGCGGCATCACGATTTTTATCAGCGGTGACCTGGCCTGGTTCGATCATTTTGCGGAAATCCGCCAGGTCGGCGACATCGATCTGGCCATCTTCAATCTTGGCGCCTATGAACCCCGGTGGTTCATGAAAGAGTCCCACATCAACCCGGTCGAAACCGTCCGGGCGTTTCGGGAACTGAGGGCCAGGCATTTGATGGTGGTCCACTGGGGGACGTTCCGTCTGGGAGACGAACCGGTCCACTTTCCTCCCCGGGACATCTTCAGCGAGATGGAGAAACAGGGATTGTCCGATCGTCTCATGCGCCTGAATCACGGGCAGACGCTTTTTTACGGCAACAATATCCGGATTCCTTAAAGCAGCGGCAACCGGCGCGGATATTCATTTGCGGTTAATTTCCCGGCCGGGTTCGGATAAACGCAAGATGAGACGAAGACATTGACAATCAGGACGGTAGTTTATATGCTTCAACCGATTTCATACTAATTAATATCCCGGGACCCGCCGATGGAAGACAACGCTGATATTACCGTATTGGTGCCATGTTATAATGAGATGAATAATATCCCTCCTTTTCTGGAAGAAATCGTCCCCGTTCTTGACACGCTTCCGGTCACGTGGGAAATGCTTTTTATTAACGACGGCAGCACTGATGCGACGGCGGCCGTGATCGCGGCAGCCCATGGCAACGACCATCGCATCAAGTGCTTAAGCTTTTCCCGCAATTTCGGTAAAGAGGCGGCCCTGACCTGCGGGCTCGGCTTTGCGAAAGGCAGGGCCGTTCTTATTATTGACGCTGATTTGCAGCACCCGCCCGCCGTTATCCCGGAAATGATCCGGTTATGGCGGGAGGAGGGTTACGATATGGTGGTTCCGCTGAATACGGCCAGAACCGGGGAGGGAATCGTCAAGAAGCATCTTACCCGTTTGTACTATCGTATTCTGCGTATCGTCACCCAGGTCGATATTCTTCCGGGTGGTTCCGATTTCCGGCTTATCGACGGGAAAGTGGTGGCGGTCATCAACCAATTGCCGGAACGGACACGGTTCATGAAGGGGATTTACGCCTGGGCCGGATTCCGCGTGACCAGCTTTCCGTACCTGGTCCGGACGAGGCGTCTTAACCAGTCAAAGTGGAAGTTTGTTCGCCTGTGGAATTTTGCTCTGGACGGGCTTTTCGGCTTTTCCACTTTTCCTTTGCGCCTTTGGACATATGTCGGCTTTTTGATCGCCTTTTTAAGTTTTCTGCGGGGACTGATGATCGGGGTTGACGCCTTGCTCCATGGTATTCATGTCGCCAGAGGCGTTACCACCGTGGCCGTCTTTCTCTTTTTTCTGATAGGGCTTCTGATGGTCAGCAACGGTATTCAGGGAGAATATCTGGCGCGCGTGTATGAGGAGGTTAAAGGCCGGCCGTTGTACGTGATCGCGTCTGCCATCGGTATTGAAGATCCGGAAAAAAAGTCTTCATTTCGTTGATGCCGGGACCGTCATGAACCCGCGTTCAAACGCCGGCAAATTTTGCTGACCGGATTAATGCAACCCTGGCCTGTCCTTACTCCATACATACCGGCAGGACGTTTATGTCGTCACATGCTCAAAAACCGAAATCGATCGCGCCCCCCATCCGGTTTATTCCCGGCCGTTTTTGTGGAAGACACCGTCGGGCGCTGTCCCGCCCGACAGCCCTTCTGGCCGCTTTGGTGATGCTTGCCCTGGTCTTGACTCTATTCGGGGACGTTTTGTTCCTGTCCGGAAACCAGTATATTCTTTCAATGTTCGGGTCGGATTTATCCGATCAATTTGTTTATTCGCGATATTTCGCGTTCCAGGAAATTCGGCGGGGGAATCTTCCCCTCTGGAACCCATACGCATTTTGCGGCGTCCCGTTTTTGGGCTTATTCCAGGATGCCCTGCTTTATCCGTTGAGTTGTTTGTTCCTGATTTTGCCGCTGGCGGCGGCGATCAATTGGAGCATCGTTCTTCATGTCTTTCTGCTCGGCATGTTGACGTACCTCTGGGCCGGGTATTCGGACAGGAGTCCGCCGGCCGCCTTGCTTGCCGGTTTTCTGGCCATGTTCGGCGGAACGACTTATCTGCATGTTTTTGCCGGCCATTTGAGTCTGATATACGCCCTGCCATGGGCCGTCCCGATCCTGATGGCCCTGGACGGTGCCTGGGCTTTCTGGTCGGCGGAAGAAGGGGTAAGTCAGCGCCGGACTTCTTGGCCGTTATGGGGCGGGGTCGGGGCCATATCCGTCTGTCTCCAGGTTCTGGCCGGCCATCCCCAGACCGTTTTTGTTACCGCTGTCGCGGCCGGGCTATATGCCGTGTGTAAAGTGGCTGGAGATGTCAGGAAATGGCGACTGTTGCTGTTCCTTGCGGTGATTTATTCGATCGGCGGTATCCTCAGCGCGGTCCAGTTGGCCGCCGGTCTGGCCGCCAATATGGACAGTATCCGCGGGGAGGGGGTGTACTACCGGTTTGCCGCCATGTTTTCATTTCCGCCCGAGAACTTTTTAACCATGATCATTCCCGGTTTTTTCGGGGATATGTATCATCTGCCCTACTGGGGCAGGTGCTATATCTGGGAAATGAACCTTTTTGTGAGCGTTACCGGATTTGTCTTACTGGTCGCGGGCGTGGTCGAAAGTGTCCGGAGCAGGCGTCTGGCATGGCTGGCGGTGACGGGCATACTGATTGCTCTGGCCCTGGGCAAAAACACGCCATTGTTTAAGCTGCTGTATACCTATGCGCCGGGTTTTGATCTGTTCCGGGGTAGTTCGAAGTTCATGATCCCGGCTTTATTGTTCATGGCCATGCTGGCCGCATCCGGATATGATCGTATTGGATACCCCGGGGAAAAAAGATGGCTTGTCCTGGCCTGCATGGGCATCGGCTCGTTGCTGCTGATAGGGGCTTTTTTTTTATGGATGCCGGGCGACGCTGCCATGCCGGGCCGTTTCTGGCAAGAATTATTAGGACGAATCGCGGGAACAAAGGAAGGGTATCTTCCGGAGCTTTACTATCACCAGAATCGTTTTCTGTCCGACGCCGCGTGGCTGGCCCGGAAGGGCCTTCTGACCGGCGGCGCTCTTTTCTTGATTATCGGCCTTTTGTTCATGACGCCCGGTAAGACGGCGTTCGCAAAACATGTTATTTTTTTCATGATGGTCGGCGAACTGGTCGTTTTTGCCCGTCACTATAAACCTTATTTCGATATCAACCGCTCTCTCGACCCCGATATACGGCAGGTGGCTTCTTCCCTGCAGCCCGGTGAGCGTATTTTAAACATCAACAGGCCTGCCGCGGGGATGAGATATGGTGTCGGAGATTTATGGGGCAGCCAGCCGGGAATACGCCGCCGTTATGCGGAGCTTATGGCCGTATCACAGGGATACGACCCGCAGGGGGCAAGCCATTATCTGTCATTTAAAAAGGCGTCCCCTGTCTTCTCCATGTTAGGATGCAAAGCCGTCGTGGACAAGAAACCAGACGGGAGCAAAGCGGTGACGTATCTTCCGTCGCCGCTGCCGCGGGCTTTTCTGGCGGGGGAGTACAAGGTGATGCGCGGGAGGGACGACATTCTGCGCTATATTACGTCCTGCGCCTTTAACCCGCTGCGGGAAGTCGTGCTCGAGTCGGAACCGGATCCGATGCCATGCGTTCCTTCGGATGGCCTGCCCGCCGGGGACGTCACCGTATTGAATGCCACCACCGACAGCATCGATCTGGCGGTGAACACGACGAAACCGGCTATCCTCGTGGTAACGGACACCTTCAGCCAGGGCTGGAAGGCCGTATCCCTGGAAAAAACGGCAAGACAAAACTATGTGATCATGCCGGCCAATTACGCCCTGCGCGCGATACCGCTGCGCGAGGGCCGGCATAAAATCAGGCTGATCTATCAGCCACCGTTGATAAAGGCCGGACTGACGGTGTCCGCTGGGGGATGGGCCCTGTTTCTGGTGATCTGGCCGCTGATGCTGATCCGGAGTCGGGCCAGAGCGGGAATTCCGGTTCGAGCGGTCATCCCCGATACGGCCGGAGCCCCTTCCGTCATAGTTGACACCCGGCATGATGAACCTGACAAGACATCAAAAGAGACGGAATCATGACGAAGCCGCACCGCTGGTTTTTCCCGGTCATTATCCCGGTTCTCCTTGTCTTCGGGCAGGTGATCTCTTTTGATTTTTTAAAATATGACGACACCATCAATGTGTCTGAAAACGCCCTTCTGCTGAACCCCGCGGTGGGCCACCTGATGTCCTTCTGGAAGGCGCCTTTTTTGAATTTGTATATTCCGGTGACGTATACCGTCTGGTTCGGTTCGGCCGTGGTCTCCATCGCTGTTTTTAACGGTCGCCTGGATCCGGGTCTGTTTCATCTGCTAAACCTGCTGGTTCATACCGCCAATTGCTGGCTGCTTTTTCTTATTATCCGCCGCGTTTCCGCCCGGAAGGACGAATCCGGCGCTGAAAATTCGTCAATGATCGGGGCGGCGCTGGGGGCCCTGATATTCGGGCTTCATCCGGTCCAGGTGGAAACGGTGTCATGGATTACCGGTCTTAAGGGCGTTCTCGGCGGTTTTTTTGCACTGGGCGCCATGTACGTTTATCTCGGACTTGAACGTAGATCCAGCGGAAACAGGGCGCTTAATTATGGCGTCTCGACGGTCCTGCTGGTCCTGGCGGTTCTGTCCATGCCTGCGGCGGTGACGGTGCCGGTCATGGTGTTTTTTATCATGATATGGAAAGACCGGCGGATTTCGTGGAAAATGGCCGGGCCTCTGGTGCCGTGGCTTGTCATCGGGGTGACCGTGATGGCGATCACCCGCGCCGCCCAGCCGGTGGCGGAAGCAGCAAAAGATTATGCCTGGCTTGTTCGCCCCCTTATCGCCCTGGACGCGATGATGTTCTATGCTCACAAAATCGTCTGGCCGGACGTACTGGCCATCGATTACTGCCGGACGCCGGCCTGGGTGGCCGGCCTGTCGTGGCAAAATCCGTATCTGCTGATGGCGCTGCCCGCGGCAGGACTTGTTTACGGCCTTCGGCGGCGGCCGCGATGGCTGGCCCTCGCCGCCGCTTTTGCGGCCGGGATCCTCCCGGTATCCGGGCTGGTGCCGTTCGCCTATCAGGTGACGTCGACCGTGGCGGATCGCTATCTTTATCTGTCCATGGCGGTTGTCGGGATGGCTTCGGCGGCCGTCGTCGCCAGAAATCCGCGGACGTGGGTGATCGGCCTTTTCCTGGCCCTGGTCGTGCTGCTGGGCGTCAGGAGCCATGATCAATGCCGAAAGTGGCGGAACACGGAAACCATCATGGGCCACACGCTTCAATATTTCCCCTGCAGCTTTCGGGCGAATCTGAACTACGGCATCGCCCTCATGTCCCGGGGCGAGTTCGCGGAAGCAATTCCCTTTTATGAAACCGCCGGACAATTGAAGCCGGATGATCCGCTGCCCTATTACAATCTGGGCCTTACCTTTGCCGCGACGGGCGATAATGCCCGTTGTGACCAGATGTACATGAAACTGGCGACCATGGATCAGGCCAAGGCCGAGCGCCTGAAACAAGCGGCGGCCGAATTCAAGGCCATCGGCGGCCCGGTATCCGAAAGCGCTCATGGGAAGGGGGGGGATCAACCATGAAGGTGCTGATGCTGACAACCTCTTTCCCTCTTTTCCCTGGAGATCCGGCCGGCACCTTTGTTTATGAGCAGGCCCGGCATCTGAACCGGGCCGGGGTAAGCGTGGAAATCCTGGCCCCGCTCCAGGACAACGCCAGCCGTTTTGAAATCATGGACGGTGTTCCCGTCCGCCGGTTTCCTTATTTCTGGCCGGAAAATCAGTCGCGTCTGTGCTATGGCTACGGCATACCGGAAAACATGAAAGCGGACCCGTCGCTCCGCTTTCAACTGCCGTTTCTGACGGGCCTGTTTTTTATTCATGCCCTCAAACTGGCCCGCGGCCGTGATGTGCTTTACGCGCACTGGTCCCTGGCCGGTCTGGCCGCGGTGCTGGCGGGAAAACTGACCGGAAAGCCGGCGGTGGTGATGATCCACCACGGCCAGGAGCGGTACGGCGACAGCCGTCTGGAAAAGTTTGTCATCAATTACGCCGACCGGGTGGTCTGCAACAGCGGGTATACCATGAGCCGCCTGACGCGTTTTTACCATCCCCGGCATTGCGACATCCTTCCTCCGGGTGTGGATGTGGACATATTCAGGCCACAGCCCATCGATTCGTCCGATATTTTTTATGCCAATCTGGGCATTCCCGAGCATATGCCGGTGGTGCTGGCCATGGGCCGGCATATTGAATGGAAAGGATATATCCATCTGGTGGAAGCCGCGGCGCGACTGAAGGACCGGTCTTCATTTGTTCTTGTTGTCGGAGGGCAGGGACCGGAAACGGACAATCTGAAAAAGCGGGCAGCGGATCTGGGAATCCGGGAGCGGGTCATTCTACCGGGACATATCCCCAACCGCGACATGCCGCGTTTGTATAACCGGGCATCCGTGTTTGTGCAGCCGTCCGTCATCGATGGGGGAGGGCACACGGAGGGACTGGGGGTGGTCCTGATGGAGGCCATGGCCTGCGGCATTCCCTGCGTGGCCAGTGACGTGGGCGGAATCCCCGATCTGGTCAGGGACGGGCATAACGGAATACTGGTACCGGCCGGAGACGTGCCGGTCCTGGCGGAGTCCATCTTCAGCCTGTTGAAAGACCCCGCAACAGGCCGGAAGATGGGTGAAAATGGCCGGCGTTTTATTGAACAGAACTATTCCTGGACCGCCCTGACCGGTAAAACCATCGCTTTGCTGGAATCGCTGCGGCCTGGAGCTGGATGAGGCCCACTTCCTGCGGAGGGGTTCGCGTTTTCCCCTGCCCGGGGGCTGATGGCGCTTGTGTTGAAAATACTTGACAAAAAATTCGAATATGTTATGAATAGAAAAACTACTCATAAAAGAGACAATAATTGGATACGCTTTTTGCCGGACTCATATCATCTAAAACCCGCGTCAAACTCCTGGTGCGGTTTTTCTTTAATCCCGGAACCCGGTCCTACCTCCGGGAACTGGCCAAGGAGTTTCAGGTTTCCACCAATGCCGTCCGCGAGGAACTGAATCAACTTACCAGGACCGGGCTGCTAACATCCGAAAAAAACGGCCGTAATGTCCTGTATGCGGCCAACAGCGAACACCCGCTTTTCCCGGAATTAAAATCCATGGTCGGCAAGGTCATGGGCCTGGATCAGGTGGTTGAAAGCATTTTGTCAAGGCTGGGCCACCTGGAAAAAGCCTACCTGATCGATGATTATGCCCAGGGCAAGGATACCGGCATTATCGACTTGCTGCTGGTCGGAAATATCGATGCGTTTCACTTGAATGATCTGAGCAGGAAAACAGAACGATATTTAAAGCGGAAAATCCGCCACCTGGTACTGACGGTGGAAGAGTTCAAGACGTTTCAGAAAGAATTCCAGTCTCGTCCGTCGCTGCTGATCTGGGACGCATCAAGGGCGAATAAACAATAATTAACGAATGTTTCTGAATGGTTGTTCAGTAAATGCGGTTGTAACGCAAGCGGCGGAGCTGTCTGTTGATTTGCTCCGCGGCTGAGAATTATCAAACCCGTGTGTGGACATCGTTAACCAATGAGTTCATCAACTTACGTATCCGCCGGCCGTAACTGGATTTCCTACTGGAAAGACCTGTGGCGATATCGGGAACTTTTTTATTTTCTGGCCTGGCGCGATATCCTGGTCAGATACAAACAGACGATCATCGGTCTTGCCTGGGCACTGATCCGGCCGCTGCTGACCATGATTGTGTTTACCATTATTTTCGGCAAACTGGCCAAACTCCCGTCCGGCGAGTCCCCTTACCCCATCATGGTTTTTGCCGCTCTGCTGCCCTGGCAGTTTTTTGCGTCATCTCTGGCTGAAGTCGGCAACAGCATGGTCGGCAACGCCGGCATGATATCCAAAATCTATTTTCCGCGACTGGTGATTCCCGGGAGCGCGATGGCGGTGAGTTTCGTTGATTTTCTGATCTCCTTTGCCATTCTTGCCTGCCTGATGATCGGCTACAGCTTTGCTCCCGGGCCGCGTATGTTGATGCTGCCGTTATTCGTTCTACTTGTCTTTGCCGCGGCCCTCGGACCCGGCTTGTGGGTAGCGGCTCTTAACGTCAAGTACCGCGACTTTCGGTACATCATTCCTTTTCTCGTGCAATTGGGCCTGTATATTTCGCCGGTGGGTTTCAGCAGTTCCATTGTCCCCGAGAAGTGGCGTCTGGTTTATTCGCTCAACCCCATGGTGGGTGTTATTGACGGTTTCCGGTGGTCAATTCTCGGTGGTGATTATCAGATATACTGGCCGGGATTTCTGCTGTCTCTGTTCGTGGTAACGATGACCTTGGCCGGCGGTATATGGTTTTTTCGAAAATCCGAGAAAAAATTCGCTGACGTGATCTGAATTCCCATGTCTACCGTTATTAAAATCGATCATCTATACAAAAGTTACCTTATCGGTCACTTGAAGCGTGAACGGTATCAGACCTTGCGCGATGTGGTAGCGCATAAGGCGCGGGGTATGGCCCAGCGTCTTCGTCACCCGTTTTCCCCGAACCGGGAACTCGTCCAACTGGAGGAGTTCTGGGCGCTTAAAGACATCAACCTGGAGATTCATCAGGGAGAGCGGGTGGGCATCATCGGCCGCAACGGGGCGGGAAAATCCACTTTGCTGAAAATTTTAAGCCGCATAACCGAACCGACCAAAGGCGGATTTATGCTCAAGGGACGGGTCGCCAGTCTTCTGGAGGTGGGCACCGGCTTTCACCCGGAACTATCCGGGAGAGAAAATATTTATCTGAACGGTGCCGTGCTGGGCATGACGAAAAAAGAAATCAAACAGCGGTTTGATGAAATCGTCGCTTTTGCCGAAGTGGAAAAATTTCTTGATACCCCCGTCAAACGCTACTCCAGCGGCATGTATGTGAGACTGGCGTTCGCTGTCGCGGCGCATCTGGAATCTGAAATACTGATTGTCGATGAGGTGCTGGCGGTCGGTGATTTGAGTTTTCAGAAAAAATGTTTGGGCAAGATGGATGATATGACTAATCAGGGTCGTACTGTCGTGTTCGTAAGCCATAATATGACAGCTATTTTGGAGTTATGCTCTCGTGCTATTTGGATTAATGCCGGTAAAATAGTTAAACAGGGAGATGTCCCGCTGGTTGTTTCTCATTATTCACTTGATAACAGTATCCCAATGGGTGAGGTGGTGTTTGATCCGCCCGAAAATCCGAATAAAGCATACTTAGCGCGGGCATATGTCATGGACGATAATAATATAAGACCAGATATTCAGTATAATACGACATTTACTATTGTATTAGAATACAGGATAGTTGATGCGGTTAAAGGTCTCAGGGTGGGCTTTAAATTACATAACGCGAGAAATATCGTTGTTTTGCATGCAGCGACTTCTGATTCGCTTGGAGGAACTGAAATTGGTTGTTTTGAAGGGACTCATCGCGCACAGGTCCAAATACCAGGTGCGTGGTTATCTCCAGGGCGATATTATGTCGAAATAGGTGTCTGGTCGCCGGAATTTGGCCACCATCAGCATCTAAAAGAAGGATTCGCTTTTGAAATTATTAATCCAACTGTTGATAGCATAGGAGAAGAGATTCTACGCCCAATATTAAAGTGGAATGTGGAATAGTATATAAGCGCCTGGCGAATTCGAATTGCCGGATGAGATCCAGGCACGTTAAGGCGAAAAAGCACCGGACAGCAAATAAACAACAGTGTTTATCGTCGCATTTAAGAATTGAAACTGATTATTACGGCTGGACAGCGAAATGGGAAAATGGTGGATAAGGATGAGTGGCAGAAGAAAGGCATGTAAAAAAGAAATTATTGCCACCCATGTGCCGGATAATCCCCCGATCGAGTTAATAGAATATTATGAGGTGTTTAAAAATTATTATCCTGAATGTGAAATGTCGACTAAACGCTGGTTTGTTGATCACATAAAAGATGATTGGGTTCTTTTCGATTGTGGTGCCAATATAGGATATTTTTCTATATTATTCGCCCGTCTGGCTTATCGAGGATATGTCTATGCCTTTGAACCGACTTCAACATATTCCATGCTGCTTAAAAATTTAAAATATCATCATATTCAGAATGTCATGCCGTTAAAAATGGCCTTGGGGAAACAGAGCGGAGAAAAGATAGACAGCCTTTATAGAATCTGGGGCGATAGGCCGGACAAAAAGAAATATGTTTTTACAACCATCGACGATTTTGTCGATGCGAATTGTCTGGCGAGAATAGATTGCATAAAAATTGATGTGGATTCATTTGATTTTGAAGTGTTGCAAGGTGCTGAAAGAACGCTTTTGAAATATAATCCTTACGTTATGGTTGAATTGAATCATGCATTAAGTAAAAGGGGCCAGTCCAACATGCAGGCCTTGGACTGGCTTCTTTCGTTGGGATACAAAGAAGCCTTGGTTTTGGATTATGACAATTTTCTTACAAGGCTGGGGACAAAAGGTGACTCCAAAGAGGATGTGAAAAAAATTACGCTATATTTTGAATAGAAGATATGGGGCAGCACTCGCATGAAATTTTTTATTAAAGATTTGGATAAGCATACCCTTTTATTCGTTCTTGAACATCCTCTTTCTGTCAGCAATCCTTTGCGCAACAGAAAATCCTCTACCGTTAGATTAAAAGAGTTGCACGATGTGAAAAACAACCCGGCGGGGGTTGGGCCTCTTTTCAGGCCTATAGACATTCGGTCGCTACCGGTAACCAACTTGCACAGGCAATTTGAATTTCATCCTCCGTTTGAAAGTTCTCCAGACGCGCAAAATAAAATATTAACCCAATGGCAAATGGAGATTGATGACGCGCCCATATTCAGATATCTCTATCGCCATTTCAAGCCACAACGGCATCTTGAATTCGGCACCTGGCAGGGTACGGGCGTGATGTGTTGCCTGGAAGAGTGCGGCGCGACTGTCTGGACAATCAATTTGCCGGAGGGCGAAACCCGGGCTGACGGCGACTATTCCTATCAGGTGATTCCGCTGATGCATGGCTTTTTTCCTCCCTGGGCGACTCATATCCCGTTATGGGTTAAAAGGAAGCTTTTCAGCGGAGCCGGCTGCCAGACGGACGCCATCGGGATGATCGGCAGGCTGTATCTGGAAAAGCAACTCGGGAAAAGGGTATGCCAGATTTATTGCGACAGCAGAGATTGGGACATATCCAACTATCCGGAAGGATTTTTCGATTCAGTGCTGATAGACGGAGGACATTCCCGGGAGGTCGTGATCAGCGATACGCGGAAAGCCTTGAGCCTGGTGCGCCCTGGCGGTCTGGTGATGTGGCATGATTTCTGCCCCGTCAAGGAGGTTTATGAAACATTCGAATCCGTCCGGGGCGTCTACGATGCCGTGAGTGAAATACATGACTGGCTTGCGCCTCAAATGGCGGATCTATTCTGGATAAACCCGAGCTGGATCCTGGCCGGTATCAGGAAATAAGAGGCAACACAGGAGAAATATGGTTTTGAAAACACTGTCGATCGTCGCCACCAGCAGAAACGATGACCATGGCGGCAACCTGCTGCATCGGATGCAGCTTTTTGTCAATGGTGTGATCGCCCAGTGCAACCGTCACGACCTGGATGCCGAATTGATCTTGGTGGAGTGGAACCCGCCGGCGGACCGGCCGCGGTTGTCAGAAGCGTTGCGATGGCCTTCGGGTACCGGCCGTTGTACCGTTCGGATTGTCGAGGTGCCGGAGGCGATTCATAGCCGGTTCCGGCATTCGGACCGGCTCCCCTTGTTCCAGATGATCGCCAAGAACGTGGGCATCCGAAGGGCACGGGGCCGGTTCATACTGGCGACCAACATCGACATCCTGTTTTCGGACGAACTGATGCGGTCCATCCGCCTGGGGCGCCTCAAACCGGGTTTTGTCTACCGGATCGATCGTTTTGATGTGTATGGCGATATTCCTCCCGACATGACGATGGACGGTCTGCTGACCTACTGCCGCTGGCATGTCCTGCGGATACATGGACGATATTGCTCGCGCAATCTCGTCACCGGCGAGGACCGCTGGGCCCAGCATCCGCTGACCCCGCTCCCTTACCTTGTGTTTCTCCTGCATAATCTGCGCTACCAGCGGCGGTTGAAAGAAAATGTCATGTTGTGGGCGATCCGGTACTTGAGGTCTTTTGTGAAGGTCTGGATCAGGTTGATGAAAAGCGGAAATTATCCGCGCCTGCATATGAACGCCTGCGGTGATTTTACCCTGACGGATGCCGCTTCCTGGCAGGCGGTAAGGGGATACTGGGAATGGGAAGGGTTTTCCATGCATCTGGATTCCCATCTGCTTCATGCCCTTTATCTTGCCGGCGTGCGTGAGAAAGTTTTAAAAGACCCGCTGCGGATTTACCATATCGAGCACGATATCGGTTCGGGGTATACCCCCGAGGGACAGGAGCTGCTTTACGAAAGAATTGCCAGGGCGGGTATTCCCATGCTGGATATGAAGCTGATGCTTGGCCGGGCGTTCCGGGCAAGCCGGGAGGGGAAACGCCTGATCTACAATACCGAGGACTGGGGCCTGGCGAGCGAGGAGTTGCCCGAAACCCGGATAGGGGCTTAACAGGAAAATGGCGGTATCTTCACCCTATATCTCTTTTGTGGTGGCATCGCGTAATGATGATCACGGCGGCAATCTCCTGTTTCGGATGCAGCTTTTTACGGATGCCCTTATCGCGCAATGCAACCGCCACTGCCTGGACGCGGAACTGATTGTCGTGGAATGGAACCCGGCACCGGAACGCCCGCGATTGTTTGAAGCGCTGCGATGGCCGGAGAATACGGGACGGTGCGCGGTGCGGTTCATCGAGGTTCCGGAGACGGTGCACCGACGGTTTGAAAATTCGGACAAACTGCCGTTATTCCAGATGATCGCCAAGAACGCGGGAGTCCGCCGGGCGCATGGGTCGTTTGTCCTGGCGACCAACATTGATATTCTGTTTTCCGACGAACTGATGCAAACGCTGGCATCCGGTCAGTTGAGAACCGACCGGATGTACCGGGTTGACCGATACGACGTGACGGCGGATCTCCCCGCCGGGTTGACCGTTCCCGAGCAGCTGGCCTGGTGCCGCAAACATGTCACCCGTATGTACCGGAACGGCGGGACGTTTGAAATCAAAGGCGGGAAGACCGTCCCGGTCCATCCCGCCAATCAATCGTTAAAGGGGAGGCTCAAGCGTTTATTCGCCTGGCTCGCGCCCTCCCTGCATACGAATGCCTGCGGGGATTTTACTTTACTGTCCAGAGACAAATGGCAGGCAGTGCGCGGCTATCCGGAGATGGAGATCTTTTCATATTATCTTGACGGCCTGCTCTGTCACGCGGCGCATTTTGCCGGCGCGCGGGAAACGTGTTTAAAAGATCCGATGCGGATTTATCATATCGAGCATGACCCGGGTTCGGGCTGGACACCGGGGATCGGCGGCCTGATGATGGAGGAGCGGCTGGAAAAAGCCGGCATCACCCGTTTGGATTACAGTCAGTACCTGACATGGGTCAACCAGATGAAAAAAGAAAAGGCACCGATTTTTTTCAACAAGGATGACCGCTGGGGACTGGTCGATATGCCCTTGGTCGAGCGGATCGTGGCGCCGCGATGAACCGGATCCGGTATGAAACAGTAGAGGAGTGAAGAGCGCGATGTCGAGTTTCACAAAAGTGCCGATTGAAAAGGTCAGGGACTACTGGGACGCCCGGCCCTGCAATATCCGCCATTCCGACAAATCGCCCGGCACCAGGGAGTTTTTCGATGAGGTGGAAACCCGCAAGTATTTTGTCGAGCCCCATATCCCGGGGTTTGCCGAGTTCCTCAAATGGCGGGGGAAACGGGTGCTGGAGATCGGATGCGGTATTGGCACGGATACCATCAACTTTGCCAGGGCCGGGGCGCAGGTGACGGCGGTCGACCTGTCGGAGGAATCGCTGCGGATGGCGCGGAAACGGGCGGAAGTATACAACCTCAGCGATCGGGTGAAGTTTTTTTGCGGGAACAGCGAAACGCTCGATCGATTTGTCCCGGTTGAACCGTATGATCTGGTTTACTCTTTCGGCGTGATTCACCACACGCCCTGCCCGGAAAACGTTATCCGCTGTATCCGCAAATATATGGCCGGCCACAGTGAATTGCGGCTGATGCTTTACAGCAAAGCCAGTTATAAACTTTTCTGGATCATGAAGGAGGAAGGGATCTGGGATATGGGCCGCCTGGATGAGTTGATCGCCCGGAACTCCGAGGCGCAGACCGGCTGCCCGGTGACCTATACCTATACTTTCAATGAAGTCGGAACGCTGCTGACCGGCTTTGAAATTCTCGAAATGCGAAAGGCCCATATTTTTACCTGGGATGTGACCGCTTACAAGAATTATAAATATGTCAAGGATGCGGCTTGGGCGACGGTCAGTGATGAACAACTGGCGGAATTGGAAAAAGAGTTGGGGTGGCATCTTTTAACCCGGGCGCGTTTGTCGACGTGAGATGCGATAATGTGGAGGGAAAATTGAATATGCGATTTTCGGTTATCGGGTTGGGAAAACTGGGCGCCAGCATGGCCGCCGCCATCGCCGACCGCGGTTTTGAAGTGGTGGGCGTGGACGTGAACAAAAAGGCCGTGGACGCGGTCAACGCCGGTCTTGCCCCCATACAGGAAACGCGGCTGGAAGAGACCATCGCCAGGAATGGGTCACGGATCAGGGCCACCCTGGATCACCAGGAGGCTATCGTCAACTCGGACCTGTCCTTTGTTATCGTACCCACTCCCAGTGACGAGAACGGCGCCTTTTCCCTGCAATACGCCAGATGGGCGTTTCGCGAGATCGGCCGGGCGCTGGCGGTCAAGAAGGGCTATCACAACGTGGTGCTGACCAGCACGGTACTGCCCGGCTCCACAAGGTACGGCCTGCAGCCGATTCTGGAGAGCGAGTCCGGGAAAACCTGCGGGAAGGACTTCGGCTTATGTTACAGCCCGGAATTCATCGCCCTGGGCAGCATTCTCCATAATTTCCTGAATCCGGATTTTACGCTTATCGGTGAGTTTGACAGCCGCTGCGGCAGTCAGTTGGAGGAGTGCTATGCCCAGATCATGGAAAACAAGCCGCCCTGCAAGCGGATGAGCCTGGAAAACGCCGAACTGACAAAAATTTCAGTCAATACGTTTGTTACCGCTAAAATCGCGTTTGCCAACATGCTGGCGGAATTGTGCGAAAAAATCCCCGGAGGGGATGTGGATGTCGTAACCGATGCGCTCGGAGCCGATTCGCGTATCGGGATGAAGTATCTAAAGGGCGGCCTCGGTTACGGCGGCCCCTGCTTTCCCCGCGATAACGTGGCGCTGGGTTTCATTGCCCGCGAACTGGGCGTGAAGGCATCTCTGGCGGAAACCACCGACCAGTCCAACCGCCATATCCCGGAGCGGCTGTTCCGACAGATAAAGAACCTGGTCAGAAAGGGGTCGACGATCGCGATTTTGGGGCTGGCCTATAAACCGATGAGTCATGTGATTGAAGAATCCCAGTCGATTGCGCTGGCAAAATCACTGGCCGGCTCGGGCGAGCGGGTTATCGGCTTCGATCCGCTGGCGGGTGAAACGGCAAGGGCGGAACTCGCCTACGACGCCCTGGTCCTGGATTCTCTGGATACCTGCCTGGAACAGGCCGACACGGTTCTGATTACAACACCGGATCCGGTATTTAAGAAATTGAAGGCCGCGGATTTCCGGCACCGGCCGGTGACGGTGGTTGATTTCTGGCGCATACTGGACCAGGAATTGTCAGGCGTTTCCGGGATAACCTATGTTCCGGTCGGTCGCAGTGTGAGCGACGCGGCCAATGCGGCGCAGCTTCGGCAAATATGGGGGAATGACAAGAAATAGCGGTGTTGATCATTAATCGGTAGACGGTAAACGAGGAAATCGCGAAATGGCAGATCTGAAGCGGGCGCTGGTTTGCGGCGCCGGGGGTTTTATCGGTTCTCATATGGTGATAAGACTGAAGAAGGAAGGTTTCTGGGTTCGAGGGGTAGACCTGAAATATCCTGAATTCAGTGCAACGGCGGCCGACGATTTTTTAATCGGTGACTTGAGAGATCCCTATGTCTGCCGCAGCGCCGTTGATCAGCGGTTTGACGAGGTCTTCCAGTTCGCGGCGGATATGGGCGGAGCGGGATATGTATTTACCGGCGAGAAGGATGCCGATATCATGCACAATTCCGGTCTGATCAATTTGAATATGCTGGATGCCGTATTGAAAAGAAACACCAGAAGAATTTTTTATTCGTCATCGGCGTGTATTTATCCCGAGTATAATCAGCTTGATCCGGAAAACCCCAACTGCGCCGAAGACAGCGCCTACCCGGCTGCGCCGGACAGCGAATACGGCTGGGAAAAACTGTTCAGCGAACGGCTGTATTTGAGCTTCCACAGAAATTACGGCATTGAATCGAGAATTGCCCGATACCACAATATTTTCGGCCCCGAGGGCACCTGGGAGGGCGGCAAGGAAAAAGCGCCCGCAGCCATGTGCCGGAAAGTGGCGGAATGCCCGGATGGGGGGCAGATCGAAATGTGGGGGGACGGCTTACAGACCCGGTCCTTTTTATATATTGACGAATGCCTGGAGGGAACCCTCAGGCTGATGCGGTCGGATTGGACCGGGCCGGTCAATATCGGCTCCGATGAAATGGTCTCCATCAATCAACTGGCGGAAATGGTGATGAAGATCGCCGGTAAAACTTTACGTATCAAACATGTCCCCGGCCCCCTCGGCGTCCGGGGAAGAAATTCTGACAACCGCCTGATTGAAAAACGGTTGAGCTGGAGACCGACACAGCCGCTGGCGCGGGGAATGGCCGAAACCTATAAATGGATAGACGCCCAGGTAAAAAGGAAAGTACGCGACCGGTCCTGACATCAATTCAAAACAACCTCCGCGACGGCCGAAGCAACACATTCCTGAGTCGGGCCAGGCGGTTTTTCTTTACTATTTTGATGTTGTGATGTTGAGCAGGGGGAATGATTGACCGTTTGTCCTGTTTGCGATTCCCGATCCAGAATTTTATGGATGGATTTATACGATGACCGTTACGGCTTCCCGGGTTTTTTCGAGTTAAGACGTTGCGATAATTGCGGGCACGTTTTTCTACCCAATGATTTTTCGCCCGACCAGTTGTGTGAATTGTATTCACGCTACTATCCCCGGGCGTCTTTTAATGTGGATGAGTATACGCCGCACAAGAGGCTTCGCGGATTCTGCGGTTGGTTGAACGGAGATGCCAGCGCCGCCTTTCTCTGGGTTCCTCCCCATGTAAAAGTTCTCGATATCGGCTGCGGGTTCGGGCAATCCCTGGGATATCTGCAATCCCGCGGATGCGAGGTGTACGGCGTGGAGGCGGATGACAATATCCACCGCGTTGCTGAAAAGTTCGGTTTTAAAGTCCATCTGGGTTTGTTTGACCCTGATGTCTATGAGCCGGGGTGCTTTGATTTTGTGACTATGAATCAGGTCATTGAGCATGTCACCGATCCGGGGAAGATGTTGCGGGGAGTGGCGCGGATTCTAAAATCGCGGGGAGGAGTCGTCCTGACCACACCCAACATTCAGGGCGCGGGTGCCAGAATATTCGGGAAAAAATGGATTAACTGGCATGCTCCCTATCACCTGCAGTTTTTCACAAGAGAGTCCATGCGCCTGGCCGCGGCGCGGGCAGGACTGCGGCTGGTATGTATGCGGACGATGACCTCATCCTCATGGCTGCATTATCAGTGGGCGCATCTGGTTACCTGCCCCCCCCCGGGTACCCCTTCTAAATTCTGGGCGGGCTGGGCCGTCGGGAAAAGATCCGAAATTGACGGGCGCATGAAATTTTTATTGAAGATGCTCGGGCTGCTGCATCAGGGTAAGCTTAACCATGTGCTGACGCGGTTGTCTGATGCCGTGAATATGGGGGATAATTATCTTTTTATTCTGGAAAAAATATGAGCCGGCGTGTTTATATCCTCTTGCCGGTTCATAACCGCAGGGAAATCACTCAGCGTTTTGTCGATTGCCTGAAAATCCAGACGTACCAGAACTTTCATCTGGTATTGCTCGACGATGGGTCCGCTGACGGCACGGAGGCCATGACGCGGGCTTTATTGGATCCGGGGAAGCTCACGGTCATCCGGGGTGAGGGAAACTGGTGGTGGGCCGGGAGTCTGCAGCAGGGGATTAACTGGTTGAGACGGCTTCGGCCGGACCCCTCGGACATTATTCTGATGATCAATGATGATGTCGTTTTTCAGGAGGATTTTCTCGAAAGAGCCCTGGCCGAAGTGCAGCAGAGGCGAAAAACTTTATTACTGGCAAGAGCGCTCGATGAATCAACGGGAATAATTTCAGAAACCGGCGTCCATGCCGATTTCCGGTACATGAGTTTTACGGCGGCGGATTCACCGGAAAACATCAACTGTCTTTCAACCAGGGGATTGTTTTTAAGATGGGATTCTCTTGAAGACATCGGAGGCTTTTACCCGCGGTTGCTCCCCCATTACGGTTCCGATTATGAGTTTACCATGCGGGCCTTGCGGAAAGGCTATCATTTGCTCACGGATCCGGATGTTTACCTGATTCCCAATCCGGTTACGACAGGAGTCCGTAATATCGCCGAGGATACGGACGTGCAGGGTGTTCTCAAGACCTTATTTGCCAAGAAAAGTGTCATGAACCCGATTTATTTGACCGCGTTCGTTTTTCTGGCTTTCCCGGTCAGATGGATTCCCTTGAATCTCTTTAAGATTTGGGCCCGTGCCGGACGGAATATTTTTAAAAGCATAAAGGGGCAAACGAGAAAATGAAGAAGTTACCTTTAGCCCCTATTGTTCTGTTTGTTTATAATCGTCCCGGGCATACTCGGCAGACCGTAGAATCCCTTCAGAAAAATGAACTGGCCCGGGAAAGCGATCTGTTTATTTTTTCAGACGGGCCGGGAACAGAAGCAGACGGAGAGAATGTTAAAGAGGTCCGCAGCTATATCCGGACAGTCGCCGGATTTAAAAAGATTACAATCGTTGAGCGTGAAAAAAACTGGGGACTGGCGGATTCGATCATCGATGGCGTCACCCGGGTCGTCAATGCCTATGGCCGGGTCATCGTTCTTGAGGATGATCTGGTGACCGGCCCCTTTTTTTTGCGGTTTATTAATGAAGCGCTGGCGCTTTACAAGGATGAAACAAGGGTCTGGCACATTACCGGATACATGTTTCCCATTGACGCTACCGGCTTGCCGCAGACCGTTTTTTACAGGTGCCCGACTACTCTGGGCTGGGCAACCTGGCAACGGGCATGGAAACATTTTCGACGGGACCCTGCCGCGGTGATCGCCGAATTTTCTCCCCGGGTGATCAAACGTTTCAATCTGGATGGCTGCTGTAATTTCTGGGATCAGGTCATGCTCAATTACTACGGCGGGATGAGAACATGGGCGGTATTCTGGTATGCCGCGGTTTTCAAGCAAGGCGGTTTGTGCCTTCATCCTGTAGAAACCATGGTTCAGCATATCGGATATGATGATGGCACCCATTTCAAGCGGGTTAAGCGTCATGATCCCCATCCATCTCTTTCCCCCATTACGTATTTTGAAACCGATCTGACAGAGAAGAAAATTTTTATTAAGCGGCTGAAAGCCTTTTACAAACAAAACAAAAGACCGCTGTGGAAGCGGGTGGGCCCCAGAATACGATCCATTTTTTTCCAGTACTCCCTCCGGCTTCGCCGATTGTTCTATTTGCGGCAGTGAATTGACCGATCACTTGCCAGGGCTGCTTTCTTAAGCCAGCCAGGTTTTTAACGGAACGACTTGGAGATTTCATGCGTGTATTGCACATCAACACGTCCGACGTGAACGGCGGAGCGGCCCGCGCGGTATTCAGGCTGCACCAGGCTTTACTTCAGCATGGGGTAGACTCCCGGATGCTGGTGCAGATCAAAGGCAGTGATGACCCGGCTGTTTCGGGGCCGCTGACGAAACTGTCCAGGGGGATCGGCTACATTCGGCCGACGGTGGACCAGTTGCCCTTGAAATGGTATCCCAAAAGTGGCCAGGGTTTTTTTCATCCGGCCGTTGTCCCTTTTTCCGGCATTCATCACCGGATCAAAGAGATCAATCCGGATGTGGTCCACCTGCACTGGATCACGGGCGGATTTCTCCGCGTCGAAGATCTGGCTCACATCAAACGGCCCGTCATCTGGACTTTACACGATATGTGGGCGTTTACAGGGGGATGCCATTACGACGATGATTGCGGCAAACATGCCTCTCTCTGTGAATCATGCCCTATGCTCGGGTCCTTCAAAAAAGATTTGAGTACACGCGTATTTCTTAGAAAATTACGGGCATATAGTAAGTTACAGGATATGATTATTGTATCCCCCAGTCGTTGGCTGGCTGCTCTTGCCCGGGACAGCAGGCTTTTGAAAAATAAACGCATTGCCAACATCCCCTATACCGTTGATCCACACGTTTTCCGGCCGATACCAAAGTCATTGGCGAAAGAAGCGATCGGTCTGCCGAAAGCGGCTAAAGTCGTGCTGATAGGCGCTGATAAAGTTTTGCAGGATCAGCGCAAGGGATTTTCCAAGCTTTGCCAGGCGCTGTCCGAGATTAAATCCGTTAATATGGAGCTTGTCGTTTTCGGCGCCGGGAGGCCGCAACGGGATTTCCCGTTTGATTTTCCCGTTCATTATCTGGGAAAACTTCATGATGACCTGGCCTTGAAGGTTGCCTATAATGCCGCGGACGTGGTGGTAGCGCCAAGCCTCCAGGAAAATCTTTCCTGTGTGATTTTAGAAAGCCTGTCCTGCGGCACGCCGGTTGTCGGATTTCGAATCGGCGGCAATGCCGATATGATAAGTCATAAGTGGAACGGCTATTTATCGGAGCCCTATGACCCATCCGATTTGGCGCGCGGTATTATCTGGGCACTGGAACACCCGGATCCGGCAGCCCTTTCCCAACACGCCCGAATGCGGATTGTCGATAATTTCAATGCCGGGCATGTCGCGGACCGATACATTGAATTGTATCAGCAAATATCCGTTAAGAATTAACGCCAAAGTTTCATAAACGTAAGTTGATGATCTCGCCTCTGATAACCGTCATCACCGTTAGCTTCAATGCCGAACGGTATATTGAACAGACTGTTAAAAGCGTGTTGGCCCAGACGTGGCGGCCTGTTGAATATATTATCGTGGATGGCGGATCAATGGATGGTACGCAATCCATCATCAATAGATATCGAGACCATTGCGCTCATGTCGTTATGGAAAAGGATGACGGAATAGCCGACGCGATGAATAAAGGCCTGTCCCTGGCAAAAGGTGATTATGTCATCTTCCTTCATGCCGATGATTATTTTATTAACGACCATTGTTTGCGCGATGCAATCGCTTTTATGGATGAGAACACCGATATCCTGGCCTGCCGTATCCAGTTCGGAAAGCGACAAAAAGTCTTCAAACCAAGGGGCTTTAATTTTTGGATGTACTTGAAAACCGGTGTGTATCACCAGGGGGCTTTATGCCGTCGATCGCTCATCAACAGGCTGGGAGGCTTTGATAAACAATTCCGGGTTGTCATGGATTATGACTTCTTTCTTCGTGCCTACAGGCATGGTGTCAGGCTTGTCAAGGCCCCTCTCATTCTGACCCTGATGAGGGATGAAGGAATCAGTACGCGGCAAGACTGGAAAAGTATGAAGTTACGGTTTGACGAAGAAAGAAGAGTGCATACGAAGAATACCCGTTCGCCGTTTTTCCGATTTTTATATAAAGTATACTGGAATTTTTATCTTCCTTACAGGCAGTTAGTTTATACGATAAAGAACGGCAAGCGGCCCTTGAACTTTTGGAAATAGGAATGCGTATTCTGGTCCTCAGTAAGCGCCAATACACGAATCGGGATTTGATCAACGACCGGTTTGGCCGATTGTGGGAATTGCCGATGGCGCTTGCTTCATCCGGGGATAATATCACGGGGGTATGCTTAAGCTATCGCCGCCGCGATGAGGGCAGTCATGTCGATGCCCAGGGCGGAGGCCGGGTCACCTGGCATAAATTAAACATCCATCGTCTATTGCCATGGGGAGCCAGAAATTATTGGCGCACAATAGACGAAATCGGCAGAGATGTTCGCCCTGATGTGGTCTGGGCCTGCTCTGATTCGTTGCACGCGGTTTTGGCCGTCAATATCGCCAAAAGGCTCGGTTCCCCTCTTGTTATTGACCTGTATGACAATTTTGAAAGCTTCACGCTGACGCGCCTGCCAGGCATGACAACGGCTTTTCGCCGGTCACTGAGTCAGGCGGATGGCATCACCTGTGTCAGTCATCCATTGGCGGAATACCTGCGCGACAGAAGTTTATGCCGGTGCCCGATTGAAGTTATTGAAAATGCCGTACCCGAAGGACTGTTTTACCCGATGGACAAGTCGAGTTGCCGCAGGGAACTGAACCTTCCGGCGGATGGCTTTTTGATTGGTATGGCCGGCGCTATTTCCCGCTCACGTGGCGTTAATTTTCTTTTCCGGGCGTTTGAACAGTTTTCCATGGAAAGGCCTGACGCCCATCTTGTTCTGGCCGGCGTTCGCGACAAGGGGTTGAGCCTTCATCAACATCCCCGTATCCATTACCTCGGGATCCTGGCGCCGAAAGTTGTGCCGGTTTTTTTATCGGCTCTCGACATGACGGTGATCTGCAACCGGGCATCAGCTTTTGGCAACTATTGTTTTCCACAGAAATTTTACGAGGCCATTGCCTGCGGCGTACCGATGATAGCCGCACGGACCCGTGTCATGCGAGACGTGCTGAAAGACTATCCGGGCAATATGTTTGACCCTGAAAATACGGATAGCCTTCTGGTGGCTTTGCGCCGGCAGGCAGCCAGGCCTGTTAAACTGCAAATTCAAGTTCAGACATGGCCTGCACGGGCCAGGCAGTTAAAAAAATTTTTTGAGCGTGTATCAGGGGCGAGATAGCTATCGCTGCCTGAAAAGGTTGTATTTGATGATTACCCAGATGGCCCGGAAGCCGTCTTTCCAGTTAATCTTTTTCCCCTGTTCGTATGTCCGGCCATAATAGGAAATCGGAACCTCATAAACGCGCAACTTTTTTTTGGCGATTTTGGCGGTAATTTCCGGCTCCACGCCGAACCGCGCTTCCTCAATGGTGATGCCGGACAGGGCTTCCCGGGTGAATACCTTGTAGCAGGTCTCCATATCGGTCAGGTTCAGATCGGTGAACATGTTGGACAAGAGCGTCAGGAATTTGTTGCCCAGATAGTGCCAGAAGTAAATCACCCGATGGGATCCGTATCCGGCAAACCGAGATCCGAAAACCACGTCCGCTTTTCCGGACAGGATCGGTTTCAGCAGGATGGGATACTCCGAGGGATCATACTCCAGGTCGGCGTCCTGGATCAGGATAATGTCGCCGCTGGCATGGCTCAGGCCCGTCCGGATAGCCCGGCCTTTGCCGCCGTTTTTATCATGATAGGCGCGGACCAGTCCCGGATAATCGAGGGCGGCCAGTATTTCACGAGTGCCGTCGGTGGATCCGTCATCGACCACGATCACTTCCTTCCGGTAGGGCACGGAAAAGACGACCGCCAGGCTTTCCCGGATGGTGGCCTTTTCGTTATAAACCGGCATGACGATACTTAACAGCGGATCATCCTTTATGGGCTGATCGATATTCATGGATGTTATTTGCCTTTCAGATCTTTGTTGGCTTCCATGTCGAACCACATGGCAAAAAGCGTAAACTGGCTGGCGCTGATGAAGGCGAACAGGGCGGCCAGGGCGTTGATGGGGGGAATGTGGCTGGTGGCATACCATATCCAGAAGAGCCGGGCGAAGAGCGCTATGCTGGTGGCACCGAAAACCACTCCCATCATATAGAAAAAGATAAGGGGATGAAAATCTTTTATGATATACTTTTCTTTCATCCGCCAGAAAAACCGTTTAAACAGTAACCAGCTGATAGTGAACATGACTTTTTTTACCTTCAGCCCCGAGGTCTCTCCAATATTGTATATCGGTTCGACCGGCACGTCCGCCACCCTGAAGTTATAGGTATTTAAAATGATCAGCAAATCATTCGGCTGCCCATAACGTTGGTACATCTGGTCCCAGTCGATGGTTTGCAGCGCCCTTTGGGTGATGGCGGTATATCCCGACTGGAAGTCAGAAATATGCCAGTACCCGGATACAATTTTTGTCAACAGTGACAGGAAGGCAATTCCATAAAACCGCAGGGGAGGCATCTGGGCGAACGCTTTTCCCGAGAAAAACCGGTTTCCCTTGGCGTAATCCGCTGTTCCTTCGGCGACAGGGTCGAGCAACGCGGGGAGATCTTCGGGATTCATCTGGCCGTCCCCATCCATGCGCACGGCAATATCGACGCCCCTGTCTATGGCCCACCTGTAGCCGGTGGCCAGTGCCCCGCCGCAACCCATGTTTTTCTGATGCCGAATGAGACTGATCCGCGAGTCCAAAGCCGCAATGCGTTTGACGACTTCGGATGTCTGATCAGGGCTGGCGTCATCTATCACGACAATTGAATCGATAAAATCCGGGATACTTTCCAGAACTCGCTGGATTTGCCTGGCTTCATTGTAGGCCGGAATAACGACACAGACGGATTTTTGTTTATACATGGGCAGTAGTTGCTTCTTGAGTTTAAAAATAATCTATATTATTTTAATTTTAATTTTATATTGATAACAGAAAAAGTTTCAAGGCTTTTCTTTTTCATGTAGCCATCTCCTGAACAACTCATGTTTTTCAAATACCTTCAAAACAACTTAACCCCTGCCGCGCTGATTCAGCAATTCAATAACGCGCGATCACTGACGCTGCAGACTTTTGACTATGTGACAGGATATCGCCTGAGGTCTTACTCCCCTTTTGTCGTTTTTCCTGAATTCGGAATCGCTTTTTTAGCGGTCCCGAGGGCAGGGTCGACTTCTCTGGAGTTTTCTCTTCTTCCTCTGCTTGGCAATGGATTGAATTTTCAATCGGCCCGCTATGTCCATAAATTCCGTCATTATATGCGCAGCTGTAAGGCAGGTGAAGTGGCGACAACATATACCAATTTTTTTAAATTTACATTTGTCCGGAACCCGTGGACCCGGCTATACTCCTGCTATCTTACCCGCGTACTGAATAAGCCTAATCGATATTTCCGTCATTTCAAATTGGACCAGTCAAAAAATTTTGAGGATTTCGTCGCCCGAGTCTGTGACATTCCCGACGCATATGCTGACCCGCATTTTATTTCGCAGGACTATTTATTAACCTATAAGGGTGTTTTCCTCCCGGATCAGGTATATCGGTTTGAAACATATTCGAGGGATTTTGAAGCAGTCCGGAAAATCATTGAAGACAGGACCCGTATCAAGTTGTATGACATCCCTCATTACTACCAGATGAAATCCGACGAGTATGTCAGGGCATACACGACCAAGCTGGTCGATCGGGTTGAAAAACGCTACCGGGCCGATTGCATCAGATTCGGGTATGTTTATCCCGGTTGACAGGAATATCCTCAGGCGATCAGCATGATCCGGATATCCATCACATTGGTCCCGGTAGGGCCGGTGATCAGGAGACCGCCGGTCTGGCGGAAAAAGGCATAAGCGTCGTTATTATCAAGATACGCGCGGGGATCAAGGCCCAGCGCCGTCGCCCTCCTGAGAAGGTCACGGTGAATCACGGCGCCGGCGGCGTCGGTCGGGCCGTCAGTGCCGTCGGTACCGCCGCTTAACATGACAATGCCGTCCGTTTCCGCGATATCGCCGGCCACGGCCAGGCAGAATTCCTGATTTCTCCCGCCCCGTCCGCTCCCGCGGAGGGTAACGGTTGTTTCCCCGCCCGATAGAATACAGGCCGGAGGCCTGACGGGATTGCCGCTGAGCCGGACTTCCCTGGCAATGGCGGCATGCATCCTTGCTATTTCCAGGGTTTCCCCTTCAATCAAAGTCGAGAGAATTACCGGTTCGTATCCCAGTTGCCGTGCCCGATCCCGTGCCGCCAGGATGGCTTTCATATTATCCGCGCAGATCAGGTTGCGGGCTCGGGCCAAAACCGCATCCCCCGGCTTGGGCGTTTCCGCCAGTCTTCCGGCCGCTCCGGAGTCAATATGGCGGCGGACGGACTCGGGCAACCGGTTGGCAATGCCGTATCGTTCGATCATCCACTGACAGTCCCGGTACGTGCCCGGGTCCGGAGCGGTCGGACCGGAAGCGATGACGGCCGGGTCATTGCCCACCACGTCGGAAATCAGCAGCGAGACCATTGTGGCCGGAAAGGCGGCTTTGGCCAGCCGGCCGCCTTTGATGGCGGAAACATGTTTTCTCAATGTGTTGATTTCGTGGATGGAGGCCCCGCAGGCCAGTAGAAGGCGCATGGTCTCCTGCTTGTCTGCCAGAGAAATCCCCGGAGCAGGAAGCGGCAGCAGAGCGGAACCGCCCCCTGAAAAGAGGCCGATGATCAGATCCCTCTCCGTTGCCTGGCGGACCAGTCGAAAAATTTCACCGGCGCCCTTCTCCCCGTTTTCATCGGGGAGGGGGTGCCCGGCTTCGATCTGTTTGATTTTCGACAGGGGCCGGGTGTGACCGTATTTAACTACAATGACCCCCCGGGTCAGATCGTCGTGCAAGAGCCGTTCCATGGCTGCGCCCATTGGGGCCGACGCTTTTCCCGCGCCGACGACATAGATGCGGTCAAAGGCATTCAGACGGTAAATATGGTCGCCGATGGTCAGCCGGTCGCCGGCGCGGCCGCAGGCAGCGGAAACGCATTCTTCCGGATCGACGGCCGCAACGGCGGCTTGAAAAATTGCTCTGGCGTCCTCTTCCATGACGTCTATGGATTTTGCCTGCGCGTTCATTGCGACGCCTCCACCCGGAAATTCCCGGCCTGATACGTCGATTGCCGCGGCACTTGGCCCGGCAATCGGGACTCAACCCGCCGGGTTGTTTTCTTGACATCCGGACACTGTTAACCGTACAGTAAAAAGCAGCGGATGTATAGATGATTGCATGGCAAGAGGATAACCAGACAATGGCCCAGGCTGTTTTCCCGGGGGATGGCATGAGTGGTGAAAAAGAGAAGGCGGCGCTGCTCAAGGGAGAGCTTCTGATCGCCGTGCCGACCCTGACGGATCCCCATTTTTCCCGGACGGTGGTCTGCGTCTGCGAATTCTCCGCCGAGGGTGCCCTGGGAATGGTGGTCAATCGGCCTTACTCCGCGTTATCCGCAAAAGACCTTTTCGATGAGTTGACCATTCAATACAGGGAAGAGGCCGCCGGCCTGCCGGTGTATAACGGCGGTCCGGTCAATGTCGGGGATGTGTTCGTGCTGCATGGTGAGCCTTTTGGCTGGGCGGGTTCTCATCGCGTCAACCCGCGGCTGGCGCTGACCAATACCCGGGATATCCTGGAGGCCATCGCCGGGGGCAGGGGGCCGGAATCGTTTCTGATCATACTGGGGTGTTCAGGCTGGGCCGGCGGTCAGCTGGAAATGGAGTTGAAGTCAAACATCTGGTTGACGGCACCGGCTGACGAGGCCATCCTTTTCCATACCCCTCCGGATCAGCGATGGGCAAAGGGGCTGGAGTTGATCCATATCGATCCGGCGTTTCTTTCGGGAACGGCCGGGAATGCTTAATGCCCCTGTTTAGAAGATGCCGCCGTTGATTTTTTTTCAATGGCGGGTTCCTGTTTCTGGAGGCCGATCTTTTTTTTCTTGGTGCAGCTGCCATCCGGGCGCGAAAAAGCGCACAGGTTGGGGTTGTAGTATTCTTTGCAGTTTAGAGGATTTGAGAGCGGGCACTGGGGCTTTTTCGGTTTCATAGTCTCTTTGTATCCCATTCTAAATGATACTAACATAAGCCCGGGCGGAAAACAAGGGAGGGCGGGTAACGGCTTGTCTTTTTAGCGCAGCCCGTATACAGTATCGGCCATAATGGCCAGGGCAGTCGGATATCGAGCCGTTTTGACGGCTTTTTTTGTGCCTGACCCGGGGCGAATGAAACGCCGGAACAGGCGCAGAATGGCGTGAGCAGTGGAGTCGGATGATGGAAACTTACCAGGCGATGAAGGACAGGCTGAGTGAACTGGCTTCTTCGCTTCTGCAGTTGATTGTTGATGTGAAGGGGGTCTCCGGCCGGGTTGACGGGTCTCTGACATCCTGGGAAGACATATGCCGGGGGGTGCTTGCCCGGGTCGCCGAAGATACCGTGCGCGTGGCGGTCGTCGGTCCGATCAAATCCGGCAAGAGTACGGTGGTGAACTCCTTTTTCAAGGGGGATTATTTAAAACGGGGCGCCGGCGTGGTGACATCCATGGTTACCAAGGTCCGCGGCAGCGGCCGTCTGGAAGCCGTGCTTGATTTCAAAACATGGGATGAAGTCAATGAGGATATCGCGCGCGCGGTGATCATGTTCCCGTCGGTACATTTTTCCACCGGTCAGGTGGCCATCGATATCCGTCGGGACGATATCCGTCGGGAACTGGCCAGGGGGCTGGCGGCGCTGCCCCGGGAGTATCTGATTGCCAGGGACAGCCGCAATATCAACAGCGTGCTCCTGGCCAACTACCTGGAAGGGTATGAGACGGTGCGCGATCTTCTGTCCGGGGAGATCAGGACGCTGCGGTTTGACGGCGACCAGTTCGCCCGGCACCGGGATTTTGTCGGGTCCGATCATCTGGCGGTCTACCTGAAGGACGTTCATATCGGCATTGACTCCGTCGACATGGATTCCGGGATTGAAATTGCCGACTGCCAGGGCAGCGACTCCCCCAACCCGCTGCATCTGGCCAAAATCCAGGATTATCTGCTGGTAACCCATCTGATCGTTTATGTGATCAGCAGCCGGACCGGTGTCCGCCAGGCGGACATCAATTTCCTGAACATGATCGTCCGCATGGGCATAGCCGGGAACCTCCTGTTTATTGTCAATTTTGATTTCAACGAGCATGCCACCCTTGACGGCCTTGAAGCCCTGGTAAAACGGATCCGGGACGAGGTGTCGCTGATTCTGCCGGATCCGGAAATGTACGTTTTTTCAGGCCTTTATAATTTGCTGACGGGACAGAAAAAGGAGGCCATCAGTGAAAAAGAGGCCAGAATGCTGGAGCAGTGGGATCTGGAGCAAGATTTTGTCGCCTATTCGGAAAAAGGAACACGGTCTTTTGAATCATCCCTCTCCCATATCCTGAATAAAAAGCGCTATTCATTGCAGCTGAAGAATCATGTCGGCCGCCTCGGGCTGGTAACCGCCGGCCTTCAGCAGTGGGCCTCCGTCAACCTGGATGTCCTTGCCCGGGACGAGCAAAGCGCCACTGAGACCCTGGCGCGGACGGCCCGGCACAAGACAAAACTGGAACAGGCCGGCGTTCTTTTGAAAAGCACGCTGGACGGCTCATACCGGAAACTGGAAAAAGACCTGCGCACGGAAATCGACCGTTTTTTTGACCCCCGCACGGGCCCTGTCCTGCCGGATGTCATTAATTTTATCAGAAACTGGAAAGCGGACCCGGGGAAATATGAAAGCTGCCTGGCCACCGCCGGTTTTTCCGGCACGCTATATATGATTTTCCAGGACTTTCAGCAGACGCTGGACACGTTTATGGCGGAAACCATCAACCCCCAGATCATGGGATTCATTAAGCAGCTGGAAGGGGAAATCGGCGGTTTTTTTGAAGGGATCGCCGCTTCTTACGACCTGATGGCCCGGGACGCCATCGCGGCCTATAAAACCGGTATGGCGGAAATGGGTGTGCCCATGAGCCCGGACAGCAAGGCCGGCATCCGGGCAAGGGACCTGGCGCTGATAAAAAATCAGCACGGCATTCATCTTCCGCCGGCTGACTTTATCATGAACTACACCCGTAAAATCCGTACGGAAGCGGTCATGCGGATGGGGGTTTATTCATTGACCAGGCTTCTGAAAAAAGCGGCCAGCCGGCTGATGAAAAAACCGTTTCAGGAGAATCGGGCGGGAGAACTCCGTGCCCTGAAACACGGCCTTGCCCGGATCAAGGCCGATACGGAGGAGACCGTGGTGTTCCACTTCAAGAGTTACCGGGAAAACATCAAATTCCAGTATGTCTTCAAGCTGGCCAAGGCGGTGGCGGAAAGTTTTCATCAGGAGGTCATGGACCGGTTTCATATCTACAGCGCCGATATTTCTCACTTGAGGGACGCCGTGTCCGAAAAGCGCATTGACAAAGGCCAGTTGTCTGCCATATTAAATAGGACAAAACAGGCCGCCGCCGACGCCGGAAACGGTATCCGGCAGTTGGGTGAAGGCCTTGAATCGATTGAGCTTAAACAGGAGAACCGGCAGGAGGGGTAATATGGCGGACGGAGGAACCAGGATAATTGCCGTGGCCAATGAAAAGGGCGGGGTGGGGAAAACCGCCATGGTGGTTAATCTGGCCGCGGCCTTGTCTCTGGAGGATAAGCGGGTCCTGGTCATCGATATGGATCCCCAGCACAATGCCACCATCGGTCTCGGCATTAAGGTTGATGAGGGGGTGCCGACGGTTTACGACCTCATTGCCGGAGACGACCCTCCGGACGCGCGCCAGGTGATCCGTCCGACCCGGTGGGAGAATCTGGAATTGATTCCCGGTCATGTGGATCTGTCCGGCGCTGAAATCGAACTGGCCGATGTCCCCGGCCGGGAACAGAAGCTGGCGGCGGCCATGTCCGATGTGGCCGGCGACTATGATTTTATTCTGGTGGATACCCCTCCCACCCTTTCCCTCCTGACGATCAATGTGTTCGCCTTCGCCGGCGAGGTGCTGGTCCCCTGCCTGACTCATCCCTATGCCCTGGCCGCTCTGGAGGACCTGTTTGACACCATCGACAGTATCAGGGAGGGGATTAACGCGGATATCCATATTACCGGGATTGTTCCCACTTTTTACGATCAGCGTACCCGTTTAAGCCGGACCATGACGGAACGGCTGCAGAACGACGAACGGTACGCCGGCTATCTTTTCGACTCGATTATTCGCAACAACACGGCCGTGGCGTTAAGCTCCGACGTCGGCGAACCGGTTGTGTTCTTCAGAAAAAACAGTTACGGGGCCTGGGATTACAAGCGCCTGGCAGAAGAGCTGCTGGCAAAAGGGTAGAGGAGGCACTGATGATTTACAATATTGAATATGAAACCATGCCCAGGGAAGCCCTGGCGTCCATCCAGCTCCTGCGCCTGCGGACGACGCTGGAGCGGGTTTACGCCACGGTTCCCTTTTATAAGAAAAGTTTTGATCAGGCCGGGGTCAAGCCCGGGGATATCAAATCGCTGGATGATCTTCAGCGGATTCCCTTCACCACCAAACAGGATTTGCGCGACAACTACCCCTTCGGCCTGTTCACCGTGCCCATGGATAACGTGGTGCGCATCCACGCCTCTTCCGGAACCACCGGCAAACCGACGGTGGTGGGTTACACCGCCCGGGATATTAATACCTGGGCTGAACTGATGGCGCGGGCTCTGGCCGCGGCCGGCGCCTGGCGCGGGGACATCGTTCATAACGCTTACGGTTACGGACTGTTTACCGGCGGGCTGGGAGTGCATTACGGCGCCGAGAAACTGGGCGCGTCCGTCATCCCCGTCTCGGGCGGAAACACCAACCGTCAGATCATGATCATGAAGGATTTCGGCCCGACCATTCTGACCGCGACCCCGTCCTACACGCTCCATCTGGCGGAGGTGGCCCAGGAAATGGGGATTTCATTCCATGACCTGAAATTCAAATCCGGCGTGTTCGGCGCCGAGCCCTGGTCGGAAAACATGCGCCAGGAACTGGAAGCCAAACTCCATTTGAACGCCATCGATATTTACGGGCTGAGCGAAGTCATGGGGCCGGGGGTGGCCATTGAGTGCCTGGAAGCCAAAAAAGGGCTGCATATTTTTGAGGATCATTTTATCGCCGAGGTGATTGATCCGAAAACCGGCCGGCGGCTGCCGGAAGGCGAAAAAGGCGAGCTGGTGTTTACTTCCCTGACCAAGGAGGCTTTCCCGGTGATTCGTTACCGTACCCGGGATATCACCGCGCTTCACTATGAACCCTGCGTCTGCGGCCGGACCCATGCCCGCATGGATCGCGTCAGCGGCCGGACCGATGACATGCTGATCATCCGCGGCGTCAATGTGTTCCCGTCGCAGATTGAAAGCGTGCTGATGGAAATGAAGGGAGTCGAACCCCATTACCAGCTGGTGGTCGACCGGAAGGACAACCTGGATGTACTCACCGTCAACATCGAAGTGGGCGAGAAGATCTTCTCGGACGAGGTACGGGTGCTTCAGGAAATGGAGAACAAAATCGCCAAAAACATCAAGGAGTATCTGGGCGTTTCCGCCGCCGTCAGGCTGGTGGAGCCGAAAACCATTGCCCGCAGTGAAGGCAAAGCGGTAAGGGTTATCGATAAACGTAAGATATAACCGAGGGGGAAATATGCGTGTTGAGCAGATATCCGTTTTTCTGGAAAACAGGACCGGGCGCCTGGCGGAAGTGGCCTTCATTTTGAGCCAGGCGGGTATCAACATCCGGGCCCTGGCGCTGGCCGATACCTCCGATTTCGGGGTTTTGCGCATGATCGTCAATGACACGGAAAAGGCCCTGGCCGTACTCAAGGAGAACGGGTTTGCCATCGGCAAGCATGACGTCATCGCGGTGGAGGTGGTGGACCAGCCCGGCGGACTTCACCGGATCCTGGATCTGTTGAGCCGTTCCGGGGTCAATGTGGAATACATGTACGCTTTTGTCCGCAACAGCGGGGAAAACGCCGTCATGATTTTCCGGTTCGACAATACCGAAAAGGCGATTCAGGCCCTGAAAGACAATCAGATCCCGATAATAGACGGGAAGAAGGTCCACTCGCTTTAAGCCGGTGCTGCCGGTCCTCTTCCGCCGTCAATCGCTGTCAGCCGTCTTGTTCCCGGGCGGGCGCGTGTTCTGTTTTACCGGATAAGTTTAGGCACTTGACGAAAAAAAAAATTTAAGGCATAATTATAAAAAATAAAAGGGTGAGGGATAACCATGTCAGAACTGACACTGAAGTTCAAAGATAATATTATCAGTCAGATTTCGCTGAAAGATAAAAAATCGTTTCTTATCGGCCGCCGGAAATCAAACGATCTGGTAATCGAAAATCTGGCTGTCTCCGGCACCCATGCCAGAATCGAACGGCTGGAGAACGGTTACGTATTATCTGATCTTCAGAGCAAAAACGGCACCTACGTCAACAAAAAGCCGGTCACCACCTGTCTGCTGAAAAACGGAGACCTCATTCAGATCGGGATGCATACCCTCGTTTTTACCGATAAGAAGAGCGCCCCAGCCAAAGCCGACAAGAAAAAGTAGTGATCCGGCCCGCTTTCCCGCGGGAAAACGCCTTCCCGTCTTTATCCGCCGGGTGAGAGCGGGCAATGCCCCGGTCATCCGGCGCGTTTGCCTGCCATGAATTGACTTATTGGTTTTTGAGCCGGCTCATCAGGCTCCCGTTTAACTCCCTGAGCTCCAGCCTTTCCTGCTCCAGTTTTTTTATCCGGGCGACATATTCTTCCATCTTTTCGGCTGCCTCCTGTTGCAGGACACTCTCTTTTTTTTCAAATGAGGCTTTCAGCTTTTCCTCCGCCGCCTTTATCCTCTGTAACTCCTCCGCCGCTTTCGTCCGGGCGACCGCCAGAACCGCTTCGGCCTCCTTGATTTTTGCAGTGTATTGCTGATCGTTTTTTATTTTTGTGTATTTCCTGAACCAGATAAAAGCCGCCGCCGTCACTATCAGGAGCGTGATGATCAGCAGGAGCAGGAAACCGGATGAAACCAGCAGCGCGGCAACGCTGGCCATAAGTTGGGGCAGCAGCTTCATCACTTCGCCCCAGGCAACGGCAATGCTCCCGGATACCTGGCCGACGGCGGCGTTTCCGGTCGCGTATCTCTGATACAGGTAATGCCCGGCATGAGCGCCGGTGATTCCGATAAGAAGCCAGATCAGCCTGCTGATGGTTGCTCGCATTAGCCCCTCCCTTTTCAATTACGGCATCCGGGTAATCAACTCCGGGTAGTTGGTGAAAACGCCATCGGCACCGAATGCTTCCAACCGGCGGATGTCCTCCAGCGTGTTGGCGGTAAACACAAAGGCCGGGCAACCCCTCTGGTGTATTTTCTCAATCATTTCCGGGGTTGCGTATGAGATGTCAAAATGGATTGAGTATGGCCGGACGTCTCCCAGGTCATAGCGAATTCGTCCGCCCTTCAGGTTGGGCGAGACGCGGATTTCAGGGCAGAGCCTGGCGGCCTGTCGGAGTTGCCGGTGCTCGAAGGACGACAGCAGAAAATCGTCGTACCGCCATCCCCGCCTCCGGACGTAATGCGTCAGCAGTTCGCAGACCGGCGCCGCGGTTTTCGGCCCCTTAAGTTCAATATTGATCTTCACCTTCCTCGCGGCGGCTTCCAGCACTTCGGACAGGAATGGAATTTTTTCTCCGTTTCCGGCGTCCAGACTTCTCAAGTAGTCCAGGCCGCGCCGGGTCACGTAACCCCGTCCACTGGTGGTGCGTTCCAGGCGATGGTCGTGAATAACCAGCAACTCCCCCCGCACGGCATACACATCCAGTTCAATCCATTCCGCTCCGAGTTCCACCGCTTTTCTGAAGGCGGCCAGGGTGTTTTCCGGCGCATGGCCGCTGGCCCCCCGATGGGCAAAGCATATCAGTCGTTTTTTCATCACTTGTACTTTCTGACGCTGGTGGCACTGGTCCGATAAACCGCGGCATAACGGACATTTTCCTTGAACCAGATCGGCGCGGCCGCGGCCATCAGCAAAGGGGGAGCCGTTATGCCGGACCGATCCTGTGGTGACGCATTCAACAACCGGTCCAGTTCCGATAGTTGCGGAGTGAACGGGGACGGCGTCTCCAGCTTCACATCCAGTCGTTTCTGCGCCAGAACCTGATTCAATGACTCGACCATCGCCTGTTCCGACACCGCATGGTTTTTCCCGATACCGGCCCTTTCCGGGGGAGGGCCGGGGCAGCATTCTTCTGTAAAAATTGCCTCCACGGGGATGCCCTTGTCTCTCAAGGTGTTGATCACGGGCAGGTCTTTTTCTCCGGCGGCCATAACCAAGGCCGGCCGGGCGCTGACATCTTTTTTCGGGCGGCGGTCCTGGCTGAATACCCGCTTGCGAATGGTATAGATGTCGTCATGGTAAAACGCCGCCATCTCCTCCTGGCATGCGGCCGCGGGCAAATGCCGCGCGTCCCGGAGGACGAAGAAATTCCGGACGTTTTTTAACTGCTTTTCCAGAATCACGAGAAACGCAGCGGCCGAATCGTGATCCACCTTGACGCCGAGCAGGAACATGCTTTCATTTCCTTGTTTCGTTGCCGCCTATCATAAATGACAGGCAAAGGCCGCGTAAACAGGAAAATGGTCGGAAGGGTAAATACCGTCGACATTGTCGGTGATGACCGCTTTTCCCGTCACCTCAAGATGATGCCGCCAGAGGATCCAGTCCACCTGATCGCCCACCGGCCGGCCGGTGAACTTGTGAACCGTACCGGCGTGAGCATCGGCAAAAACATCATCAAACGGATCCGTTGTCAGGTCGCCCGGTTCGGTTAACAGCCGGTGACAACCGGCGCCCGGAGAGGCGTTGAAGTCACCGGCCAGCAACTGGGGTGTCGGATCAGGAGAAAAATTCGAAAGGCGGTTTAAGATAATGCGGGCGCTTTCCCGCTGGACATGATCGGCAAAGTCGAAATGGGTGTTGGCGCAGGTGATGTCATGCCCCTCACGCCTGAATCTGCCCATGACGCATTGCCGGGGCCAGCGGCTGTCCGCCATCCGGCTGGGAACGTCCGGCGTCTGGCTGAGAAAAAAGCGGTCCTGTTTTACGCACCGCCATTGGCGGTGGTAAAAAATCAGCACATCCTGCCAGAACGCCGGGGCCGGCGATCTTTCGCCGATCACCCCGTAATCCGGGAGCAGGGATTGGAAATAGGCCGCCTGAAAAGGATTGACTTCCTGCATGGCGATAAAATCAGGCCGCCGGGCAGTCAGCAGCGGAATAAAGGCCTGTTTCCGGGCATCCCAGTCGTGGGGGCCGCCGATATCCGCCAGGCCGAAACGCACATTGACCGTCATTAAAGAGAAGCGGAGTCCGGTTTTTTTCGCGGCAGAAGTCATGGCAGAGCAATAACGGTCCGGCCTGGTCTTGTCAACCCTTGTTTATTCTATCCAGTCGACCTTGGGAAACTCCCTGTCCACGGGCTTGTCCGTTTTGACGGCCGGGTAGCCCATGGTCAGGACGGTGGCCACGTTGTCATAGGGCCACTCGATCCCCATCCTTTTTCTGAACTTCATTTTGGTGATCGGGTCCAGGTTGAGGGCGTTGGAAACAAATCCCACGTAACAGGTGCCCAGGCCCAGAGAATGGGCCGCCAGCACCATGTTCTGGGCGCAGATGCCCATGCCCAGTTCCGGTTCCGATATGTGCAGATGATGGGTCAGGAAGACTATGGCCACGGGCGCGTTGAAGAAAACGTCGAGCTGGCCTTCGCCGAACCTGGGTGTCATGAGGGCCTGGATGGCCACCATGGGACGTTGATCAATGGAATTGGGTTTGATGAAGGCCAGGGCTTTCTTGGCGATGGTGCGTAAAGGATCCTTGCCTTGATAAAGTTTGGTGAACACCCCCAGAAATTTGATGGTGGATGCGGACAGTTCGTCCATCAGCTGTCGGTTGGTGACCACCAGGAATTTCCAGCCCTGGCAGTTTCCCGCCGACGGTGCGAATCGCCCGGCTTCAAGTACCCGCATAATGACTTCCTTTGGCACCGGGTCCGGCTTATAAACGCGGACCGAACGGCGGGTATAGATCGTCTTCTCGACGCCGGTGAGTTCCGCTTCTATCTCCTCCAGAGGCGCCGGCTTGTCCAGTTGAAGCGGGTTGGGCATCCCCATACCCTGTGCCGGAGGATAGTCGAAGCTGTATGCCCAGCGGCCTTCCACGACCTTGTAAAAGGAGGGGAATGAGAGGGCGCCTTGGGGGCAGATGGCCTCGCAGTTGTGACAGGCGATGCATATTTTTCCGAAGTACTGGATCCCGACGAATTCGGGTTTTTCCGTGCCGCAGCCCAGGCAGCGGTTGAGTTCGGCTTTGACCGCCTCGGGCGTCAGCCCTTTTCGCACTTCCGCGAGTGGGTCGGCCAGGCGGGTTTTGATATCGATGACGGCCGCGTTGTTTCTGGGAGCCGCGGGTTTGCTGCGCAGGGGCACGTCCTTGAAAGCCACGGCTGTTTTTTCGCTGACCGGCAGGGTTTTGCCCGTCAGAAAGGCGTCAATGGCCAGCGCTCCCCGCCGTCCGGCGCCGATGGCCTGAGTCACCGTGGCCGGCCCTGAGACGGCGTCACCACCGGCAAAGATCCCTGCCCGGGAAGTGGCGCCACCGGCATCGGCATTCAGCCATCCCTTCTGTCCCCTCAAATCTTTCATGCCTTCATCGTCGATTTCCTGACCGATGGCCACGATCAGGGTGTCCACGTTCAGTGAAAATTCACTGCCGCTGACCGGCACCGGTCTGGGCCGGCCCGAGGCGTCCGGCTCCCCCAGCTTCATTCTGACACAGGTGAGGGCCGAGGCCTTGCCGGATCCATCCAGACTGATTTTGGCGGGCGCGCAGAGGAATTCAATCTTCACGCCTTCCTCTCTGGCTTCGGCGACTTCGTCCGGATAGGCGGGCATCTCTCCGGCCGAACGCCGGTAGACGATGGTCACTTCCGCCCCGAGCCGTCGGGCCACCCGGGCCGCGTCCACGGCCGTGTTTCCGCCGCCCACCACCACGACCTTTTTGCCCAAAGAGGCGTTCTTCTTATCCATGACGTTTTTGAGGAACGCCAGGCCGGTCAGGACGTTTTCCGCCTGCTCTCCGTCGATCCCCAGGCGCGGCGACTTTTGGGCGCCCACTGCCAGGAAGACCGCCTTGAAATCTTTGGCCAGCTGGTCCAGAGTGATGTCTTTGCCGATGCGGATTCCGTATTTGACTTCCACGCCGAGGTCCTGTACGCGCTTCATCTCGGCGTCTATAATATTCTGGGGCAGCCGATACAGGGGAATGGCATAGGTAAGCATGCCGCCGGGGCCGTCGGCGGCCTCAAACACGGTCACCTCGTAGCCCATCATGGCCAGGTGGCCGGCGCAGGACATGCCGGCCGGGCCGGCCCCGACCACCGCCACCTTTTCGCTTTTTTTCTGTTTGGGCTTCGGCAGGGACAGCTTGTTCTCAATGGCATAATCACCGATGTAGCGTTCCAGGGAATTGATGTTCAGGGCGCTGTCCAGGCCGCTGCGGTTGCAGGATGATTCGCAGAAGTGGGGGCAGACCCTGCCCGTGATCGCCGGAAAGGGGTTGCGTTCGACGATCTTGCTCCAGGCTGTTTCCACCGTCCCCCCGTTGTTGAGGACGTCAATGTAAGCACGGATGTCGATGCCGGCCGGACAGGAGAACTGGCAGGACGGCTCCTGCCTGGCAGAGGGGGCCTGGCGCTTGACCATTTGAATGGTCTGGCAGGGGCACTGCATGACACATACCCCGCATCCGATACATTTGTCCTCGTCAACCGTGATGGAGAACGGGCTGGACGCTACCGGCGGATCGTTCAGGTATTTATATTTGCTGGTCTTGATCGTCTCGGTCATAGTTTCCCCCTTATGGCCCTGTTAATTTTTTGTTTGATGTGAATCAACCGCGGAAAATCGTTCCATCTATAACAAAACAGGTTTGGGTTGTCAATAAGATAAATCGGTATCAGGTGACTGAAAAATGGTTATATTTTTATAGAAATATTGTTTAATTTCAATTATTAGGGATTATTTGTGAGTGCGATTATTTTGCACACTGCAATTTTTTACTTTTTACTTTTTCCGGTGACTTTTGACGGTTGGTTATGCACTTCAGGGAGAATATTTTTCCTTTTTCAATTGACTGCCGTCAGACCGGTATTATATTGATAACTATCTTTCTGTTCTTTGGGGGCGAAACGGCTTCGACGGGGATAAAGATGCCCAGGTTGCATGCCGAGTTCCGCCATCTCGTTAAACGGCGGGAATAAATATAATCGCAGACGATTATAACTACGCAATGGCCGCTTAGACGGCCATTCGTTCTCCAGTCTCCTTCCTGCGGAGTCTGATAGAACGTCATTTTGCAGGATAGCGGGCCTTCGATGTCTGTAGAAGAAACGCGAAACCCCACAGACTATCCCTTCAAATCTTTTGCCTGAACAGTATTTGCAGGGAGAAATTTAAAGTTCAGGATAAGCATGTAGACGCCTGTGTTGAATGTTTCCGGACGCGGGTTCGACTCCCGCCGCCTCCACCAGCATTTCTTAATTAAATCAATAAATTATCAAATTGTTGCGCTACTAAAATGTGTAGCGCGGGTGTAGTGGAATTTTTATAACGGCCACGGTGTGGGGCCGCAAGGCAAACCGGCCGACACAGAAGACGCGTTTTTGAAAAATTTGGTAAGAGCCAAAAACGGACGCCCCTTGTGGCCCTTACCAACGTGTGGTTATGCAGGAACTTCGCAATAGGTCGAGTAAGAATGTGATACAGGAATTCTTTCCCCATCCTGACGCATGCCGTCAAGGTGGAATTGAATTGCATCCCGCATGGCCTGCTCAACCGCATCTCGGGTCTTGCCGGTTGCGACACATCCGGGAAGATCCGGAGAAAACGCCGAGTATCCCGTTTTAGTTTGTTCAACAATGACAAGATACTTGTTCATTTTAACCCCGCTTGTTTGAGGATACTATTGAGTGTGCAGGGAGCGAGATCATCGCCAAGTTGCCCAGCGATGGTGACACGACCAGTCTTGGATGTATGCTTATACTGGCGATGACTGCCGCGCGTGGCAACCAAATACCAACCATCCTTTTCGATCACTTTGATAGCTTCCCGAACCTTTATTTTGAAATATTATCAAATTGTTAAAAAACGATCAACTCCTGCCTAACGGCTTCGCTCACCAGACGCTGTAAGCAGTCTGGTGCGGCGAATGGTCGGCCGTATCCTTTTAGGCAATGGTCAGTTGACGGACTTCCTTGTCGATCCGTGCTGCCAGTGCATCGTTAGCTACGTCCAAATCAAAGTCCATTTGGAGGCCAAGCCAGAAACTGGCGGAGTTGCCGAAGTACCTAGACAGCCGCAAAGCCGTATCGGCTGTAATAGCTCGTTTGCCGTGGATGATCTCGTTTACCCTGCGAGGGGAAACACCAAGGTCTTTGCCAAGCTGATTCTGACTTATGGACAGCGGCTTGAGGAACTCTTCTTCCAGAATCTCGCCCGGATGTACGGGAGGAATCTTCTTCATGGCTCACCCCTTGTGATAATCTACGATCTCAACCTCATGCGCACCGCCATCGCGCCAGACGAAGCAGATTCGCCATTGCTCATTGATTCGTATGCTATGCCGCCCTTCTCTGCTTCCCGAAAGAGCTTCCAGGCGGTTTCCGGGAGGAACGCGGAGGTCTTCAACGCTTGAACTGCGATTCAGCATGCGCAATTTCCGAAAGGCGGTCTTCTGAATATCGGTCGGAAGCCTTCGCGAATATTCACGCTGAAAAATTCGTTCCGTTTCTTTGCACCTGAAGCTTTTTATCATATCAGACAATATAACGTATAACGTTATAAGTCAAGAAATTTTTTTACCGGCCAACGGCGAAAGCCAATGGCAGCCAGGGCTTCCACTGACTTGGTTAAGGATTTTAATTGTTCATTTTCCCCGACTTTTCAAAACCCGAGTGCCCTGGCTGTCCTTTGGGCTTTCTGGTTATGTTTCGTTCCTGCCCCTACCACGCTCAACGAATGTTCGTATCCCTACCAATGCAAATAGAGGAACTCCGAGTATCGACAACAACTGCCTTACCCCGTCTAAGGATAGAGCAAGAACTATAAAATATACGCTAAACATAAATGAGCCAAACAGGATACCCCACCTCGGCAAAAGACCGCCATCCTTACGGTGAACATTTCTAATCAAGCGATAGGCGATTGTTGTGAAGAACAAGAACAGAAAGATGAACAACAATCCAACGCAAACAATTTCCCAAAGTCGATTGAGTTGGCTGACAAGTATGATGCCTAAGACGGCACTAACTATTGCCGCAAAAATCGCAATAACGCCGACAATAATTTGAATGATACGTGATTCTTCAGTGACCATGATTTCCCGAAACATAACAATGTTATTAGATAGAAATCTCGATTTCATCCCCGGGATATATCATTAACGATAATATTGATTAATTACAAGTGATTTGTTTTAAAGGCGAACAATTTTATAAATACAATAAATTTCAAAGTATTACAATTAAAATTTAGCTTATTGATAAATTGATCGGCGCACGTTTAAGTGGCTTTTCGGGTGTTAAACGAGCATGCTTGATAATTTCAAATTTTACTTATCAGGGATTTAATTTTGACCTTATTTTAAAATTAATTACGTTCCCTCTGGCTTCTTCTTTCAATTTCTGAATAGCCGTCACAACCTTGACACACATACTTTGTGTAATTGTGATTGATCACCAAATAATCTACCTTGTCTCTTATCGGACGAGGTCGGGAAAATGTGCGAGATATATGAACTCTAAAGAGCCGCATCATTCCAGGTTTTCGGTTACGCTCGAAAGGGAACAGTCATTTTATGCCTCGCTCTATCCCTGCGGGATGAGGGCAGGGAGGCAGGAATGGGTTTTCGTCTGGTCGGCGCAGATGCGTTCATGAAAAGATCGGCCGTGCGGATAATGACCGGACTGCGCAAGGATGGACGTTTGCATGTCCATGCCAGCCGGAGGGGCATGGACATGGGCTTGAAAGAAGGAGGGGAGGGAAACGGCCGGACCAGGCGGGAAGGTCTGTTTTTAAATCAGACGAAGCCGCCATTTCCTGGGGTCTTGGGAAGTGTGAAATATACTGTAGATGGTTACATGTTTTCCGGTGAACTCGTAGAAGACGGCATAGGGGAAGCGCCTTACCAGAGCCCGGCGATAATCTTCATGGACTTTGGGATATAATTCCGGTGTGCGGCAAATATTTTGTACGCAGGCGTCAATACAGGTCAGAAAATCTTCGCCCAATCCTACCCGGCATTCTTCAAACCAGCCGTAAGCCTCTTCAATAATCCTCAAGGGCTTCCTGGGCGATGATCAGGTCAACGGCCATAACGGCTTCTGACCCTGTTTTTAACCTCGTCCCAGGTAAGACCGGAACCCGGCTTGCTCTTAAGATTGGCCTTTCGGCGGGCCAGTTCTTCTTTCTGCCACTCATGGACGGGAACCGCTGACGGTGATGCGGCCAGATCATCCCAAAGGTCTTCCACCAGCTGCAGTTTTTCCGGTGGGCTGAGATCGAACAGGGAGGTATTGTTTGGGTTCATTTTGTCTCCGAAAAATACAAATTGACGATGGATAATTAAATATCATTTTTCCGGATTTGATGCAATCTGATATCGGATGTGTAGCGCTGGTGTAGCGGGGTCATCGCAAACCCTTGTCAGTATTGAACGGACGCGGGTTCGACTCCCACCGCCAGGTCTTTAGCATCGCCTTAGCCTCAAGATGGTTCACTTTGCTTCGCCGTTGCCACTCTTCGGTACCAATACGATTTTAACAAAATTATCCAGTATGTTACCGTCTTCTATGGCCATGATCATCTCGTTTTCAAAGGCGTGGTCCGGCGCCATGGTGGAGAGAAGTTCCCGGTCACCGCTCAAATAGGCAAAGACATGCCGGAACAGGTTGACGTGACTCTTTAATTCACCGTTTTCAAGCCGGCCGGATAATTCGTTCGGGGCATACATGGCCGCCAGAACGCCGAAACGGTCCAGAATGAAAAGAGGGGTGGAAACGGGTTTGCCGTCGGCGTCCTCTCTCAACCGGAATCCCCAGCTCCCATGGTCGCCGATAATGATGACAATGGAATCCGGATCCCGGCTGGTGATCAGTTGCGCCAGATCCAGCAGGTGTTTATTGGCCGACTCGACTCTGCTGCCATAGCTGCTTCTGAATGCTTCCATCGCTTTGTTAATGCCTTCCCGTGTGCGTTCTTTGACCCTTGAGGGCGAGTGCCCGGGAAGATTCACATAGATAAAGGTAAAATAAGGACCGCGGCCCAGGTCCATGGCCGTGAGACGGTCTTTGAGAGAAGCGATCGTTTCCGACCTGCCGGGGCCGTCGGCCGGGTTTTCCTTCTGGAGCAGAAAGGCATTCAACCCGTACCATAACGACGGCGCCGGCAGGCAGACATCCACGTCGGCGCCGTTGGGCAGCAGCGAGTTGACTTCATGAAGATATTGAATTTTGTAATGGTTGGCACGGAACATATCAATGACCGGATTATAGGCTTTGGCTTCCAGCATTCGCCTGCCGCCCAGAGAGTCCAGATTGCCGAGGTTCAGCGATCCGAAATGATGCGCCATGCCGAACAGGGACGGCAGTGACGACAGGGTGTGGTTGTAGTTACTGAAAAAATCATGGTTTACCTTAAATCCCAGTCCGGTTAACTGCCGGTAAAACACATCATTGTCAAAATCGTAGACCGCTTTCAGAGCAGCCCGGCTGGGATAGGCCTCGGCGATGATCAGATACACGTCGGGCGTGGATTTCAATCTGACCTGGTCGTAGACGGCTTTGTGCTTCGTCAGCCAGCCATCGGCAGTCTCGCGGGCTCCGGCGTAAATGTTGCCCATCAGGTTGAATGCCGCCAGAGAGGATAGAATCAGCAGGGTAAAGAAGGTCGGTTTCAGCCCCTTTTTATGGGCGTTCCACACGAAGCCGAGGACAACAAGGCCGGTCAGGGCATATACCAGTATTGGCCGGGCGTTTATGGCGGCCAGGGTACCCCTTAAAAAAATGGCGCACAGCAGCAGGGAGACCAGGGAAATCAGGGGCACGATGAACGGATTGCCGTTCGTTTTTTCCTCTGGGCCGGAAAGAGGTCGGCGGAAAAAGACGCGTAGAACATATCCCATCGTCCAGGAAAGCGGCAAGATGGCAGCCAGCGCGATAAGGCAGGCGCCGGACAATAAAACCAGGGATTGCTGCCAGGAGAAGATATGCCAGTTGTTGCTCAAGAAGAAAATGGCCGGATAGAACCCGGCCAACAGGGCGGTGAAAAAATAAAGATACATGTCCGACAACCTTTTCGGGAAAGTTGGCAATCAGTTGGCTTTCATCAGGAAAAGCGTCCGTTTCGAATCCGCGATCTTTTCTCTGCGGCAGATTTCAAAGCCGTCGCGGAACGCCTCGATAAAATGATCTTCCGTGTATTGGCTGAAAATGTCTTCACGGCTGAGCAACAGCCGTTGCACCTGGGAGTCTTCCCTGGGCACGAATTCAATAATCAGGTAGCGGCACAGGGAAGCAAAATACCGGGCCAGGTAAGCCAGCGGCAGATTGTTGGAGATGGCCATGTGATGCACCAGGGCCAGGGCCATGCCCAGATCCGCCCTGCCACGGCTGCCCAGGGAAAGCCGTTCCTCGGACGCGAAGCCGACGCCCGGTGAGGGGTTGTTGAAATCCATTACCAGGGGAAGGATATTGTCCTCCCGGTTCTTTTTTGTCAGCCGGTAATTGGTTTCCACGGCCGCCGGATCCAGGTCAAAGCAGATGATCTGTCCGGCCGATGTCCGGATGGCCCGGCTCATGACGCCGGTATTGCCGCCAAAATCCCAGACCATGGCCGGCCGCGGGATGGCGCCGATAAAATCCGTCATCAGCCGGATTTTATCGGCCATGGCCTGATCGCTGTAATTGGTCCCGTCGTAATATTCCGACCATTGCGTCCCGGCCGGCTGCCAGTCAAGGGCGCTGACGGTTTCCCGCAGGGACAGGGCGATGTTCATCATCTGCCGGGGGGACAGCGTCCGGACGGTTTTTACGATTTCCCCTTTGTCGGCGTACTTCTCCTGGGAACGGGCATGACTTGAAAAATGGATCATCAGCCCGAGGGTGAGCAGTCGGCGCGTGGGGACCATCTTGCGGGCCAGGGGCAGGGGGATGCCGTCGATATGCAGCTTTAAAAGCTGATTGAGCCCGGGATCGACCTTTGCCATCAGCACCAGCGGCGCCAGAAAATGCCGGCAGAACTGGCCATAGGCCGGCCAGACCGGGTATCGGTCGCATCTATCAAAGGAAAGATGATCGATGAAAATCGGTTTGCCCCGGCAGAACTGGACATTGTAGGCGCTGGCGTCCTTTAACAGAAAGTTTTTCTTCAACCCGGCCATGTGCAGATCCAGGGTCAGCAGGGCGGCGTCTTTCAACTGGCCGAAGGACCATTCATAGGGATAGGAGATAAACGGGAGCAGGTCAGGCTCAAGGATCAGCGCCGCCTGGCCGGGAAGACCAGGGAACTCCTCGGCCGGGCGTTCCCTGAAAGGGACGACCCGGTGATCCGCGGTCAGCTTCTCAAACAGCCCGGAATCCCTGACGGCACGGTAGGTTTCGATATACTGCTCCGTTACCGTTCGATAGAGTTTTCCTTCATGCCAGAACAGCCGGCCCGAGGGGTCACGGAAGGAGGACGGCACGACGGTCATGCTTTATCGCCTTTGTCGCCGTCCGCCTGCTTTTCATCGGTCGGGCTTTTCCTGATGAAAAAGCCTTTTATCCGGTTAAGATAACTCCGGATAACAAAAACAAATCCGATGGCCGAAGCCGCCAGGATCTGAAGCACGTAGCTGCCTGTTCCCAGATCAATATAAGCACAGGCGTTGTCCATGCCCAGAATTAAAAGGCAGAGGGCCAGAATCAGGATCGTCACCATTGCAGATCTCCTTCCGCTGGAGAAGGTTTCCGTTTTTGATTACCATTATGGAGAGATTGCGTAATTATGAATGGCACAGGCCTTATTTGTCAACTTTGCTTTCCGGGCTCTTCATCTGATGGCAGATCCAGCAGGTAGGCCAGAAACAGGGAGATGCGGTTGAGGACCCGGTAGGGTTTGTCCGCCAGGGCTCCGGCCGTCATCATGTTGAAGACCGGTCCTCCCGCGATGACCCGGACGGTGTCCGGAACTTGAGGGATGATGAGATCACAGAGGACTTCTTCAGCGTCATCGCGCAGCACGGTCAGGCCGAGGATGTCCGGCCGCTGCCGCCGGCATTCCGCCACAATGGTTTCCGGCGGGCGCATCAGGCCCAGCGGGAGAATCGTCAGCCCGGCCAGTTCGGCAAAGCAGTGAATCAGGGCGAGTCCCTGGCCGATGCCGTCATCCAGGGTGGCGGTCATCAGCCGCGGCGGCACGGGGAAAATTTCCGTCAACCCCCCGGCCTTTTTCCGGGCCAGCATCTCCCGGCCCATCGCCATCACTTCCGAACTGGTCATGCCGGGGTTTTCGGCCAGGAACCTGGCACAGTCCGTCAGCGCGGTCCGCCAGGACATTTTTGATAAAGGCTTTTCCGCCATTTATTTCCCGTTACCCCGGCGGATCATGCCTGGCGGAGAAAGGTGAAGTAAAATATGATGACATAGACGATCGCGACCGCCGCGATATTGATGTGGGCGTTGTTTCGAAAGAAGTTTTCCCGGTCAAACGACCAGAGCAGATCCGGCCGCCACTGGTTAAAAGACGGCAGGTAGGGGCGCACGGCCTTCTGGTAGCCCCGGTAATCGTCGCCGAACAGTTCCGTCAGCAGTTTTTCTTCGCGGCCGACCCGGTTGGTCATGTAAAACCAGTAGATGGCCGTAAAGACGATCAACAGCAAGAGGCTGCCGGTCATCATGAGAATGCCGAAAATAAGGAAGAAACGGCCGATGTACATGGGGTTGCGGACAAACTGGTAGGGGCCGGTGACGGTAAGCTTCCTGTGGGTTTTGATGGTGGCAAAGCACCATACCTGCAGTCCTTCCCCCAGAATCGAGACGATCAGTCCGGGGAAAAACCAGGCCGGCCGGACATGGGGCAGCAGCAGCGCGAACAGCACCAGCCCGAGGGGAAGCCTCAGCTTCAGAAGCGTCTTGCGGACCTTCCGGTTGTTAAACAGTTCGTTGATATAGGAAACCAGGTTCGTCAGCATTATCAGTCCTTTTCAAGGTTAATTGAATAATTTTATTGTTTTCCTTCCAGTTTGCAAGAATTTGTTTTGCTTTGGCCGTTCGGGTCGTCCTTCATATCCCCAGCAGCAGCTTGACGGTGCTGAAAAAGATCAGCAGGCCGGTGATGTCCACGATGGTGGTCAGAGCCGGACTGGCCACCACGGCCGGATCCTTTTTCAGCATGGCCACCCCCATGGGCAGCAGAACGCCGATGAGGGTGGCGGTGATTACCTGCAGGCCCAGGGCAACGGCAATGGCGCCGCCCATGCTCGACAGGGAATAGGCTTCCGGAACGGCGGACTGGCCGAAAAGAAACACCCGGCCGAAGGCCACCAGTCCCAGCATCAGCGCCAGGACAAAGGCGACGTGAAACTCCTTGAGCAGGATCCGGAAGATGTCTTTGGTGGAGACCTCCTTCAGGGCCAGGGCGCGGATAATCAGGGCCGCGGCCTGGCTGCCCGTGTTCCCGCCGGTATCGGCCAGCATGGGCATGAACGATGCCAGGATGGCGAACTGCAGCAGCAACCCTTCATAACTCTGCACGATATATCCTGATACCATGCCCAGAAAGGCCAGCATCACCACCCAGGGAGAACGGTTCCGCAGGTGTTCCCAGGCGGATGTTTTCATGTACACCCCGGCCTCGTGACTGCCGGCGATGGCCATGAGCTTTTCCATGTCTTCGGTCTGTTCCTGGGTGATGATGTCCAGTGCGTCGTCGTGGGTGATAATGCCCACCAGCGTGTCGCTGTTGTCGACGATGGGCAGGGCCAGCAGGTCGTATTTTTGAATCTTGCGGGCCGCTTCTTCCTGGTCGTCATTGGCCCGGGCTAAAATGACTTCCGGGTTCATGATGTCGCCGACCCGGGACTCCCGCCGGGCCACGATCAGGTCTTTGAGGGAGACAAATCCCTGGAGTTTCCGGTTTTCATCCACCACATAGGCGTAATAGATGGTTTCCTTGTCCGGCGCCTCTTTTCTCAAATGTTCGATGGCCTCTGAAGCGCTCAGGTGGGCAGGCAGGGTGGCGTAGTCCGATGTCATGACCGCTCCGGCCGTGCCCTCTTCATAGGCGGTCAGGCGGCGGAGATCTTCCCGTTCGGCCTGGGCAATGGCCGGCAGAACCGATTCCTGGAGTTCTTCAGGCAATTCCTTGAAAAGATCGGCCCGTTCATCCGGGGGCATGTCGGCCAGCAGAAGAGCCACTTCCATGCGGCGGAGGGAGCCGATAATTTCGATCTGCAGGTCCTCGCTCATGCGGCTGAAGATCTCCGAACGCAAGGGGAGGTCGACCTGCCGCAGGATATCCCAGACTTCCGGGGCGGGGAGGGCCGAGATCATTTCGGCGACCTGCGCCGGATGACCCGTTTTGCAGAATGTCTGAATGGCCTTGATGTTCCCGGACGCGAGCAGTTCCCGCAATTCGGGGATAAGGAGAGGATTTCTGGTTTTCATGGTTCACCTTTTCCCCCGGCCGCGAAGGTGGTTTGAAGCGGCCGGCGGTGAACCGGCTGGTTACGCCCGGATGGAGCGCCGACCGTTCACTTTGCAGGCCGCGAAACAATACCCCCGCGATCCAGGGTCGTCAAGTTCGCTTTGTGCCGATTTATGAATCATGGCCTTTCGACAGGGAGGTCCATCCGAGTCGTTCATAAAACAGTCTCCTGTGGCGGTTGTTGTCACGCGCAGAAAAAAGTTCTTCTGGTTTATAGCGGACTCCCCTCCTTTTTTCAAGCAGTTTTTCCTCGGGCGGCGGGTTCCCCTTGTTACCGGAGCCGCCTTTTCCCCGGATTTCTCTTTTTTGGACAGGTGCTTGACACCCGGGCATATCCCCCGTATTATTTTCAAAATAGCGTTTTATGAATTGCCGGTTATTCCGGCCGGGTTGACGATCATCAGGAGAAAGATCCATGAGCGGTCCGTTCCTCGGAGCCGATATACTCAATGCCTGCAAGCTGATGTTCCCGACCGCCGGAATTATTGATGCCGGTTTTTTAACGGCCCTCGCGGAGGAAGATCTCAAGACGGCCTTCCGCAAAAACGCCCTGAAGACACACCCGGACCGGTCATCAGCCCTGGGCCGCAGCCCGGAAGAATTGACCCGCCTGTTTCAGGAGCTGACTTTCGCCTACCAGGCCCTGCAGACCTTTCGGTTGCGGGGGGCGACGGATCGTGTCACCCCCCGAACGCACCAACGGCCCCGGCCGCAGTGGTCTTCGGCCCGAGTGCGCCGGCCGGTCATGAACGACTTTTACCATCAGGGGATCCTGCCGCAGAGGCAGTTGCGGCTGGGGGAATATCTGTACTATTCAAAAGTCATTTCCTGGAGAACGCTGATTGGCGCCATTGTCTGGCAGAAACGGCAGCGCCCCCTGTTCGGAGAAATCGCCCGGCAGTGGAATTTTCTCTCCGACGAGCAGATCCGGTTGATATTGAAGATCAAGAAACGGGGAGAGATGTTCGGTGAATGCGCCCGGAGAAACGGCTTGCTCTCCCATTTTCAACAACTGGCCGTGACCGGCAGGCAGCGGCGGATGCAGCCGCTGTTCGGCCGGCATTTTATAGAAAACGGCCTGATGTCCCTTATCCAGATCAATCTGATGGTCGGGCGAATGGAACAGCACAACCGTCGGCTCCGGTACCACTGATCTGCCGAATTCTCAGGCGATATCAATATCGAGGATATCAAACTGAACGCCGACGCCCTCCTCGGTTACCCGGACGACTTTGCCGTTCATTTTGATCTGACGATTCTGATTGGAAAAGGGAAGCGTGATCCGGACCTCCTGTCCCAGAGACAGCTTTTCTCTGGTTTCCACGAAAATGCCTCCCAGACTGATATCGCGCGCGTGATGCTCCCCGGTCTTCTGCCCGTGGGCCATGGTCACGCACAACCTGAGATTCTTTCTCGGATGATGCCTTTTTTTAACCCAGTCTTCCCCTGACGGCTGGACGGGTCTGTCCTGATGATCATCGGCTGTCATGGATCGATCCTGATCGCGTCATCGTTAGTGTCCCCGTTAAACCCGTGTATCTTAAAAGACCTCCACGGTGTTCCTGTCCTTTTCCCTGCGCCGGTTCATCTCCCCGATTTCAAGGGCTTCTTTGACACTGGCCCCGTTGAGGATGGCGGTAAACATCTGACGATCGGCATCGATATAATACTTCGACTTGATCATCTCCTGCAACCCCCGCCATTCATATGGGGAGTAAAGGCGGTGGGGGTCATTGATCAGGTCGCCCAGGGCGGAAAGATTCAGGCTGACATGGGACAGCCGCTGGGTCATCTTGTCGTAAAACTGAAAGGCGACGATGACGTCGTTGACGATTTCCGAAACATCCCGGCAGTTTTTCAGGATGGCGCTCTTTTCCCGGCCTTCCGGCATTGTTTCCGAGGCCATCAGAATAACCTGCAATTTTCCCATCAGTGTGACGAACAGACGGGTCAGGGCGTTGACCGATTCGTCGCCTTCGGTCAGTGACCGTTCCACCTGGGAAAGGGCGACATTCAGCATCATGACGGTTTCCCTGATCTGGCTCCAGTCAAGGTCGGGTTTGTGTGCGTCGGAAGGTCTTTTCCTGTCTGGCATAGGATTTTCCTGGTTGATGGGTGTATTCATTGAAACGGCATCCTTTGTCTCTGCTGTCTATCCTGCGGCGGACTCTGTCAAACTCCTCCAGGCTGGCGCCAAAGGCATCGACAATATCCGGATCGAATTTTTGGCCCCTCTCCTCCAGGATAATCGCCGCCGACTCCTCGTGGGAATAGGCGTCCTTGTATATCCGTCTGGTCGTCAGGGCGTCATAGACGTCCGCCAGGGCGACGATCCGCGCCGACAGGGGGATCTCTTCACCCTCCAACCCTCTGGGGTATCCGCGGCCGTTCCATGATTCGTGGTGGTAATAGGCGATTTCCTTGCCCAGCGTCAGGAACGACTGTTCCTTTAGTTCCGCGTCCACGGCCGCCAGCGCGTCTCCGCCGACCAGCGTGTGCTGTTTAATGATATCGAATTCTTCCGGGCTAAGACGTCCCGGCTTGAGCAGAATCGCGTCCGGGATACTGACCTTGCCGATATCGTGCAGGATGGATGAGAGGTAAATATCCTTGATGTAAGCCGGGGTAATATAGCGGGCGTATTTGGGCAGCCGGCTGATGGCCTGGGTGATCAGCCGCGCATATTCCCGAACACGTTCCAGGTGGCGGCCGGTGCTGTCGTCTCTGGATTCCGCCAGTTTGGCCAGCCCCAGGATGGTGGCGTTTTTTGTGTTTTCCAGCCTTTTCTGGGGGGTGATGTCCCGGATGATATTGATGATACCGTCGCAGGCGTTGTCGGTTATCATCTGTTTGGCCTGGGTTTCGATATAGATTTTATGCCCGTTTTTGTGAAACGCCTCCACTTCAAAAGCGGGGAAAGGAACGTCCGACGGGGCGTTTTTATAAAGTTCCAGTGCCTGCCGGTAATCGCATCCCAGGAATTCGTAGCCGCTCAAATCCTTGCCCATTACTTCGTCGGGTCTCAGGCCGAAGACGTCCAGGACGGTACCGTTGGTGTTGACCACAAATCCGTCCCGGTTTAAATGGATGATGGCATCGCGGGTGTTTTCGAACATGATCTGAAAGGTCTGCTGGTTCTGCCGGGCAGCCTGTTCCGCGCATAACCGCCGGTTCTGCTCGTCCGCCAGCGATTTTCTGGTTGTCTGGAGTTCTGACAGCAGGCGGGCGATGGTCTGTTCCGATTCGCGCAAAGATTTTTCAAAACGCTCCCGGGCCGTCCGCTCCCGGCGGCGACGCCGGGCTTCCTTCAGGGCACGGTTGACGGTTTGACCCAGGTCGAGGGCGGCGGCCGGTGAAAACGAAAGGCAGTCAAAGGCGCCCATCTGAAACGAGAGGCTGATGTCATCCATGACGGGTTTTCCGGTAAAGAAGGTGATGACCGGACGGTCCGGCGCTTTTCTGGATATCTGCGACAGGATCTGGGGCCAGTAATATCCGTCTCCCTCAACGGCCAGGAAGATGATGTCCGGGTCTATTTCAAAAACCATGTTCAGGCCCTGGCGGGCATCATTGATTTCGACCACCGACCAGTCCAAACTCTCCAGGGCCGCCTTCATCAAGCCGGTACCGGTTTCTTTGTCGTCAATGATCAGTATGGAGGATATCTCGGATCGCATGGGGGGGCCGCTGTAAACGTTTTAAAGGAAGAATACGCGCATGATTGACCATCACGGCATGGCTTAATTATGGGGCATGACTTTTTTGACCACGCCGATCAACTGGTCCGGTTTAAACGGCTTGGTAATCCAGCCGGTGGCGCCGGCGGCTTTTCCCTCCCTTTTTTTTGCCTCCAGAGACTCCGTCGTGAGCATGACAATGGGGGTAAACCGGTATTCCTGCATGGCGCGCACGGAGCGGGTCAACTCGAATCCATCCACATGCGGCATGTTCAAATCCACGATGAACATGTTGACCTGCGCCCCGTTTAATTTCTCCAGCGCGTCCATGCCGTTTTCGGCTTCCAGCACCTTGTAACCGGCGTTCTCCAGGGTAAAGGCAACCATTTTCCGGACGCTGGTTGAATCATCCACCACCATAATTGTCTGACCCATCTGCCATTCTCTCCCTATCGAATTCGGTATGATCACCGTAAGAATCCTGTCATCCGTCAGGCGATCATTATCGTCTCGCTAAAAAAGCTCCACGTTGCTGTCCATTTCTTCATGGCCGGAGGCGTCATAACCGTTTCCCATGATCGACCGTCGGGCCTCTTCAAAGAGGATGATGTTGTCTTTCTGCTCGGCGGTGTGTTTTCCAGGAACGTGGCCCCGGTCGGTGACATCCGCCGCGATAAGAATGTCCTGAAGGCTGTTCCGGACCGTCAGAGTGGCCAGCCGGTCGCGGAATTCATCAATCCTCTGTGACAGGCCCTTGAAGAAATCCAGGCTGGTCAATGTCGTGTCCGTAGCTTTTTTCAGATCTTTGGCGCGTTCGTAGGCGGCCAGGGAGTTGTCCCTGAACCGTTCGTATTCTAAGGATATGTCATTCATGATCTTTTCCAGGCGGGTGATGGAAAAGTCATCTTCTCCCGGGCCTGCCGGCGCCGTTGTCTCTTTGCGGCTGATTTCTTCGGCGGAACTGATAATGGAGGTGATGATGTTTTCGACCTCACCGGAAAACCCGTCGGATTTCGTGGCCAGCTCATTCATGGCCTGGGCCAGCAGCTTGAGGGCGCCGCCTTTTTCTCCCTGGCGGTTGGCCGCGATAATGGAATTGATGGCCTTGTTGTGGGTATTGGCGCTGATGCTGCGGACCAGCCCCAGGAGCTTGGACAGGTCGGAGGCGATATCGGCGACCTGATCGGCCGCTTCCTGAATCTGGCGGTAGAATGTCTCCCCCCGGTTCAGCAGGTCGTGCAACTGACGCAGGGCGTCCTTCAGGTGGGAGAAGGGGTCGTTCATGAAGGTGACCGCCCGCAGATCCCGTTCGTCGGAAGTGATGGGCCGGAGGCCCTGGAGCAGGTCGTTTACCTCGCCGTGAATCCTTTTCAAGGCCGTCCTGTTTTTATCATAAACGCCGTTGAGCTCCTTGTTTATTTCATCCAGCCTGTCGACCAGTTCCCGGATGACCGCGGCTACGGTGACGCGGTCGGCCCGTCCTTCCGGTGAAGTTGAATCAGGGGCCCTTTCCATGGCCGTCAGGATGGCGTTGAGAATTTCGATGATTTTCACCAGCCGCTGCTTCATGTTGTCGTGGAACTGAACACCGACCACGATTTCAGCCACCTGCCGGGAAATTTCCCGGGAGCGCCTCCCGGACTCTTCAATGGTGTCGACGGAAAAACGCATTAGTTCTTCGGTGTCATGGGTTGATTCCTGGACCGTCGTCCGGATCTGGTCGGTGAGGGTTTCCAGTCGCTTGATGCCGTCGGATATCTCTTCCCGGGTGATGCGGTGGACTTCCCGGGCTTTTTCCACGTTTTTATAAACGTCATGGGCAATGCCGCTGATATTGACCGAAAGGTCTTTGATCTCCAGGGCGACGTCGGAAAAGATGTTGACGGACAGGTCGATGGTGCGGGCGTTTTCCACCAGCATAGTCAGGGCGACGGTTTTAAGCGATTGAGCGAATTTTTTTATCAGTTTGCTGGTCGTGTGCAGTTTTTCAATGTCGCCCATCAGGGCGTTGATACGAGTCAGGTTGGCCCGGACCTCATTCTGGCGGGTTTGAATATCGGCCATGGATTCGTTCAGGATCTGCCGGCCCCTGTCCAGAAAACCGCCTTTGGTGTCCGAACCCATGCGTTTTACCGTGCCGAGCATCAGTTCGGTGAGTTCCGTCACGTTGGCATGAACGGTCCGCAATCCGATGCCCAGCAGCATGAAATCGGCCTCCGACCCTTCAATAAAATCGTCCATGGACGCTGTTATATCGGGAAAGGTCTGTTCCAGAACCTCGGCGGCTTCCGTCTGGTCGACATGCACAGGGATTTGCGGCTGAGGGCTCTCCGTGCAAAGAGATCCCCCGGGCGGCATCCATTCCTTCAGATCGATGTCATCCGTTTGATTTTTTGATATTTTTTTTAACAGAGCCGCAAATCTCATCGTTTATGTACCTGATAACATTTACTGTAAGGGTAGCAAAAACTGTGCCTCAACGAGAAATATATCATTTTTAATTTTTAAATTCAAATACTTACATTCATTTTGTGGGATTAAGAGAAGTGTCTCAACCGGGCGCCGGTGACATATCGATTAAAAGGTCGGTTTGGATAACGGCAGCAAAAAGACGCGCTATCCCTTGCATAGCGCTGGCTGGCGGCGGTCGAAGAACATGGCCTGTTTCCAGCAAATTGGGAGTGATGTCCTGAATCGTTAGACAAAAAAACGGTTATGAGACAGTCTGGATCGAGTATTCCGTGTGTTTTTTGTAGTAGCGGATGACTTCCGCGGCAATTTTGTTCAGCGGCAGAACCTGATCGACTCCTCCCATTTTGACCGCTTCCTTGGGCATGCCGTAGACAACACAGGATACCTCGTCCTGGGCGATGGTGTAGGCGCCGGTATCGTGCATCTCCCGCATGCCGCGGGCGCCGTCATCACCCATCCCGGTCATGATGACGCCGATGGCGTTTCCGCCGGCATAGCGCGCGGCCGACCGGAACAGTACATCCACCGACGGCCGGTGCCGGGACACCAGGGGCCCGTCTTTCACCTGGACCAGATACTTGGCGCCGCTTCTTTTCAGCAGGGTGTGCCGGTTGCCGGGAGCGATCAGGGCCTGGCCCTTGAGCACCGGGTCGCCGTCGTCGGCTTCCTTGACGGTAATGCCGCAGATCCCGTTCAGCCGCTGGGCAAAAGCGGTGGTGAAGTGTTCGGGCATGTGCTGAACCACCACGATGCCCGGCGCGTCCAGGGGCATGGCCTCCAGCAGCACCCGCAGCGCCTCGGTGCCGCCGGTGGAGGCCCCCACGACCAGGACCTTGTCGGTGGTCTGGAAAACGGTCTGGCCCGGTTTGATGCCCGGCATCATGGCGTCGGCCGTCAGTTTCGGTTCCACCGCGTATGCCCGGGACGGGATGGGGATCTTCGGCGGCCGCGAGATTCTGGCTCCGGCGGCGGCTTTCACCACGTCGGTGATCCGGATGCGGGCTTCTTCAAAAAACTGGCGTACACCCAGCCGCGGTTTATTGATGACATCCACCGCGCCATGTTCGATGGCCTTCAGTGCCAGTTCCGAATTCTTTTCCGTCAGCGCCGAGCAGATGATAACGGGGATGGGGTGCTGGGCCATGATCCGGTCTAAAAAGGTGAGGCCGTCCATCCGAGGCATTTCGATATCCAGGGTCAGGACATCCGGCATGTCGGCGCTCATTTTCCTGGCCGCCTGATAGGGGTCCGGGGCCGTTCCCATGACCTGGATGTCCGGGTCCACGTCCAGGATTTCCTTGAGGGTCTGCCGGACCAGGGCGGAATCGTCAACTATCAGAACCCGGATGGGAGGTTTAGTCATGGCCTTCTGTTTTCTGGTTTACAGTGCGGTTGATTTTTTTGATCCAGACGTCTCCCCGGTGAGGGAAAAACAGCAGCTTTCTGCCATGATTGCCGCCCACATCAGTGGCGGTGATATTCAATCCCAGCTCCTGGATGGTCTTTAAGGCGGTTTCCACGTTCCGGCGTCCGATATTGAGCGCCTCCTGCACCGGTTTCCCCGGAACCGGTAAAAACATCTGGCCGCCGCCGAAGATTTTCACTTCCAGTGTTTTGACGTTGACGCCCAGAACGGCCATGCGGCTGAACACGTGGCGGATACTGAGATTGACATAACGGCCGGTCAGATTGGGCGCGTCGACCGTATTGGGCAGGGGATAGGGAAGCAGGGAATGGGTGATGCCGCCGATGTTACGGACCGGACAGTACATGGTCACCGTAACGCAGGACCCCAGCACCGTTCGAACCTGAACCGGACTGCCGCCGGAGATATAGAATTCACCCTGTTTTAAATACACATTCACCCAGTCGGCCAGGTCGTTGTTTTTAGGCAGGATTTCCGGTTCAGGTTTCATTCGGAAAAGCTCCACTGATTCGGGTTGTCGACGATGTCATCGGAACCGGAATTCAGGCCGTTGTTGCGCAAGGTCTGGAGGACCGTTTTTTCGGTAAAGGGCTTGGCGATATAGGCGTCGGCGCCGCATTCATACTGGGCGACCAGAATCCTGGCGGGATCCTTAATGGTAGTGGCAATGATGATGGTCAGGGTATCGTCACCGCTCCAGCCCTGTTCTTTTTCGAATGCCCGGATTTCCTTGACGGCTGTCAGGCCGTCTTTTTCCGGCATGATAACGTCCATTATTACCAGGTCGAAATATTTCCCTTTTCCCTGTGTGCGCTTGATCAGGTCCACCGCTTCCTGGCCGTTGGTGGCCACGTGGCATTCCGCCAGCGGCGTCAGAATGGCGAGCATTCCCTCACGGATGGACGGGCTGTCATCAACGATCAGTATTCTCTGCATGTTTACCTCCTGCAAAAGCCTTACGCTTTTTGATATACGGTCGGCCGGATCTGCCGCAGCGGCAGGCGCATGCCGTTTAAGGTTTCGGAATGGCCGATAAAAAGATAACCATTGTGCTTCAAACAGTTGCAGCATTTATTGAACAGTTCTTCCTGCACCACCCGTTCAAAATAGATGATGACATTACGGCAGAAGATGATATCGTATTCCCGGGGGCAGGAAAAGGTTTTCATCAGGTTCAGCAAAGAGAATTTCACCCGGCTCCTGACTTCCGGCACGATGCGCGTCAGCTGTTTCTGACGGTCTCTGCTCCTCATCAGATACCGTTTCCGCAGTTCGGCGGGAATGGTGTCGGTTCTTCTGGCCGGATAAATCGCCTGACTGGCTTTTTCAACCACTTCCCGGGAGACGTCCGTAGCCGTGACTTCAAACGTGAAAGACGGCTGCACTCTGGCAAACTCGCTCAACATGATGGCCAGGCTGTAAGGTTCTTCGCCGGTGGCGCAGCCGGCGCTCCAGGCGGTGAACACCTCCCTGCCGCCGGTCGCCAGGAACCATTGGGGCAGCAGGGTGTTATAGAGAAAGTCAAAGTGTGCCTGCTCCCGGAAGAAGTCGGTCTTGTTGGTGGTGACCGCGTCGATCATGTAAGGCAGCTCTTTTTCCATTCCTTCCGGTGAAAAAAGGTATTCCATATACTGGCGGTAACTGCTCATCTTCATCGCCCGCAGGCGTTTGGTCAGGCGGGACTGCAGCATGATTTTTTTTGCCGGCGGCATTTTAATGCCGAATTCCGACTGGATAAAGCCGCCGATGGATTTGAATTCTCCGCTGGTCATGGGCGGCGGAGGGGTCCAGATGGGCTCCGCTGTTTTCCCCTGGCCCGTGTTCAGGGCGGTACCGTGATTCGCGCACATAAGATCAGGCATTCTGCTCCTCGGTCTGCTGCTGTATTTCGGCGATCATGGACAGCTCATCCAGGGAAAAGGCGGACTGGATATTCAGCAGGATGACAAACCGGTCGGTCAGCTTGCCGATGCCCTGAATGAAACGGGTTTCAATGCGGCTGCCCAGGCGGGGCGATTTTTCAATCTGCTCCGGCATGATATCCATGACTTCCTGAACGCCGTCTACCAGGGCGCCCATGGTCGAGGAGTCGCCTTCAATAGCGATCTCCACAATAATGATGCAGGTGTTGACGGTCTGCTCCGTTCGGTTTAATCCGAATTTCCGCCTCAAATCGACGACCGGCACCACATGACCGCGAACGTTGATGACACCGAGCATGAAATCGGCGGTCATGGGTACCCGGGTGACCGGCGTGTATTCCAGGACCTCACGTACCATCTGGATATTCAGGCCGAACAACTCCTCATCCAGATAAAAGGTAAGATAGGTGTTGCTCTGGGCGTTTTTCGTGTCGTTCATGGTCTCTCCTTATTTCGGCGGGTTTGGTTTATTTCGTTAACAACGGTCGCGGACCCGATCCGGCGCCGGCATCACCGGCTGTTTTGAAAAAGCTCATGCTGTCCTGGAGCTGCTGCGCCTGACCGGACAGCTCCTGGGCCGTGGAGGCGACCTCTTCGGCGAAAGAGGCGTTCCGCTGCACGACCTGGTCCAGTTGGGAAATGGCCTGGTTGATCTGGGACGCGCCGGCCGTCTGCTCCTTGGAAGCGGCACTGATTTCCTGGACCAGTTCGGCGGTTTTGCGGATATCGGGCACGATTTTTTCCAGCATTTGCCCGGCCTTTTCGGCCACGTCAACGCTGGTCGCCGACAACGCGCCGATTTCCTTGGCCGCCATGCCGCTGCGTTCAGCCAGTTTTCTCACCTCCGCCGCCACCACGGCAAATCCTTTTCCGGCATCTCCGGCCCGGGCCGCTTCAATGGCGGCGTTTAAGGCCAGCAGGTTGGTCTGTCGGGCGATCTCTTCGATGATGGAAATTTTGCCGGCGATTTCTTTCATGGCCCGGACCGTGTTCTGCACCTGGCGGCCGCCTTCTTCGGCATCCCCGGCCGCCTGCCGGGCGATTTTCTCGGTTTCAGCGGCATTGTCGGCGTTCTGGTTGATGTTCGATCCCATCTCCTCCATGCTGGAAGTAATCTCTTCCAGATGAGAGGCCTGTTCCGTGGCGCCCTGGGAGAGTGCTTCGGAAGAGGACCGCATCTCTTCGCCGCCGGACGAGACATGGTTGGCTGCCTCCTGAACTTGAGTGACGACCGCTTTCAGCTTTTCGGCCATTTCCTTGAGCGCTCCGGCCAGATTGCCGATTTCGTCCTTGCGCCGGATATCCATCGTGGCGGTCAAATCTCCCGCGGCCACTCGGGTGGCGAAGACAACGCCCTTGTTCAAAGCCGACACCACGGAACGGACAATGGCGCGCAACGCCAGCGTCACCAGAATAATGGCGGCGATGGTGACGATCAGTAGAATCAGACGTATTTGATTCAGGATCCTGTTCATTTCAGCGGCGTAAAACTCAACCGCCACAAAAGCGTTTAACGGCTCGAAATACCGAAAATACTGAATTTTTTTCTTTCCTTCCCACGAAAACGTGTGCTTTTCGACGGCGCCGGTCTTATGGTCGAGCATGGCTTTAAAGAAGTCGGTTCCAGCGACACTCTCGCCGGCGCTGACGGGATGGACAATCAGTTTCCCCTCCCCGTCCACCATGTAGGGGAATCCCGTCTGGAAGAATTTCTTGCTGTTAAATAATGCCTTAATCTTGGGGAGGTTTTTTTCGGGCATTCCCACATAGAGGATCCCTTTGATTTCATTGTCTATCCGGATCGGCTCGTAACCGGTAACATACCAGTCATTTACCACCCAGGCACGTCCGGAATAGGTTTCTCCCCGGTCAATGGCCTGGGCCACCGGGCTGCTGGAGGGGATGAAAGTGCCCACGGCCCGGCTGCCGTCGGTTTTTTTCACGTTGGTGGATATCCGCAGATAACCCTGGGGTATTTTTTGAAAGATGGTGGCGGTAGCGACGCCCATGGCGCTGATGGCATCCACTACTTCGAACCGGTTCTGGACCGGCTGTTCGCCAAGATACCACTGATTGACCTTTGCCGCGGCGGTTTCACCGGTAAACTGGTTGGTGGCGGTAAATTCCACGAAGGCGTCGGGGGCCTCAACCAGTTGCCCCTGCCGCTGGAAGTAATTGCTGGCCAGATGCATCGACAGGCCGATCTTTTCCCGGTTGCCCTGCAGTTCGATTGCGATGACTTCAACCAGGTCGTTTACCTGCTCGACCATTCTTTCACTGGTGGCGTCCCTGATCTGTTTGTGAAGCAGGTAATTGACATACGCTCCGAACACGACGAATATGAGAACAATCATTCCGGTCATGATCAGGTTTATCCGGGCCCCGATATTCATGCTTTTTGATTCCATGGCGGTTATTCCTTACCTTTTTGCCGGACGCGATGCTGTTGGTAATTCAATACCGTTCGAATTCATGATCAACCCTATCGTTGACCGCCGCGCCGGGGACGGGCTGCCGTATGGCTGCTTTTCCGGGCAATAGCGTTTCGCCAGCCGTCTCATCCAGATGATTGCCGGCCTTTGACGGGGTCAGGGCGGGTATCCTTTTCCCCGGATCGTTTGTGGCCCGGAGATAACCCTGCTTTTTGCCGGTTGACTCACCGACCTTGAAAAAGGTTACCGCGCTTTGCAGTTGCTGGGCCTGGCTGGCCAGTTCCTGGGCCGTGGAGGAGACCTCTTCGGCCGAGGAAGCGTTTTGCTGTACTACCTGGTCAAGCTGGGAAATGGCCTGGTTGATCTGGTCCGCGCCGGCCGTCTGTTCTTTTGAGGCGGCGCTGATTTCCTGGACCAGTTCGGCGGTTCTGCGGATATCCGGTACCATTTTTTCCAGCATGATTCCGGCCTGTTTCGCCACGTCCACGCTGCTGGCCGACAGCTCTCCGATTTCCTTGGCCGCCAGTCCGCTGCGCTCGGCCAGTTTTCTCACTTCCGCCGCCACCACGGCAAATCCCTTACCGGCTTCTCCGGCCCGGGCCGCCTCAATGGCCGCGTTCAAGGCCAGCAGGTTGGTCTGCCGGGCGATCTCTTCGATGATGGAGATTTTGCCGGCGATTTCATTCATGGCCCGGACCGTGTTCTGCACCTGGCGGCCTCCCGCTTCGGCGTCCCGGGCCGCCTGCCGGGCGATTTTTTCGGTCTCCACGGCGTTGTCGGCGTTCTGGTTGATGTTAGATCCCATCTGTTCCATGCTGGAAGTCACCTCTTCCAGATGGGAGGCCTGTTCAGTAGCCCCCTGGGACAGTTCCTCGGAAGAAGAACTCATCTCCTCGCTGCCGGAAGCGACGTTTTCGGAAGCGGACTGGACCTGGACGACCACCTCTTTCAACCGGTCAATCATGTTCCTTTGCGCATCGGCCAGCTGGCCGATTTCATCCTGCTGGGATACCGCCGGCGCCACGGTCAGGTCGCCGTCGGCAATGGCGTTCAGCGATGCGACCACGGACCGCAGCGGGCCGGTAATTCCCCGTGTCAGCAGAGCCGCCAGGAGAAGTCCGGTCATAACGGCCAGAATCAGTCCGACCAGAATCAGCAATCGTCCACTGCCGTATGCCTGCTCGGCCTTTTCCACACGGGCCGATTTTTCCGGGTCGATGACCTCTTCCATCAGCTTTTCCAGGGTGTCTACCAGGTCTTGCAGTTTCCCCCTGGTTTCTTTCCTGTAATCGTTGACCCACAGGAAGGCGTCATGAAAACTGTTTGACAGGCCGGAAAAGGTATTCAGGCTTTCGGCGGCGTTCTCGTAGGTGGACACCAGGGGGGGCTTATCGGTGATGAGCGCTTTCCACTCCTCCAGTCCTTTGGCCAGCGCGGCCTGATGCTCCTGCAGCTGTTTCCAGTCGGCTTCATTGCCATTGATCTCGTAACTGTGCGCCGCGGCCTGTAGCTTGAGGGTATTGACGATGATGGCATCGTTGGCCAGGGTGCCGATGGCGTTCCAGTCAATGAAGGACTGAATGTCTTTGGCAATCACGGCGGAACTGATGGCCGGCTCGATGATTTCCTTCATGGCGTGATCCAGGCGGGAAAGAATTTGTTCAACCAGCATCTCCTGCTGACGCCGAATATTGCTCAAAGACGAGAATGTTTTGGCCAGTTCCTCCGCGGACTGTTTCAGGTTGCTGAGGTTTTCCAGACTTTTGTCCGCCTGCTCTTTCAGGCGGGGGGCGTCGGAAACCAGTTCGGACCAGGACCGGCTGCCGTCGATGGCCTCCTGCAGGCCGCTCTGGAGATCGGCGAAACGGTCTGTTCCCGGGTCGGCGATATAGGCGTCGAACCAGTTTTGAACCTTGATGACGTTCTGAACGACATCTTCGTTCATGACCATGTCGTAATCGCCCCAGCGGCTGAAATCCTTCAGCGCGGCGCGGATCGACCCCATCTGAGCCAGGCCGATGAACCCGACAACGCCCATGATCACGATCAGGGCGCCAAAGCCGATGGCCAGCTTTTTGGCTACGGAAATATTTTTCATTTTTTTACTTCCTTTTCCGCTGTTCCGGATCCCGGGACACCGGATCCGGTTTAAGGGGTTCCGGCTCTTTCCTCCGCTTCCTGGACCAGCAGATCCACGTCCAGGATCAGGGCAATGCTGCCGTCTCCCTGGATGGTGGCGCCGGAAATGCCCTTTATGTCCTTGTAGGCCGCGCCCAGGTTTTTAATGACCGTCTGCTGCAGGCCGATGACCTCGTCAACGACCAGTCCGACCAGGGCCTTTTCCGAGGAGACAATCACTACCTGTTCATTGCCCGGCGGTGATCCGCTGATGGAAAACCACTCCCGCAGGTTAAGAAAAGGGACCAGTTGATCCCGCAGGTTGATGAGCCGGTTTTCCCGGGAACCGTTTTTGCCGCCGGCCAACTCCAGGCATTCGCTGACCACGGCCAGCGGTACAATGAAGTTTTCCCCGCCGATGCGGACCTGGAGACCATCGATAATGGCCAGGGTCAGGGGCAGTTTCATGGTAACGGTGGTGCCCCGTCCTTTTTCGCTGGCGACCGTTACTTTGCCCCGCAGGGCGGTGATGCTCTGCTTGACGACGTCCATGCCGACCCCCCGGCCGGACAGATCGGTAACCTGGCTGGCGGTGGAAAAGCCGGGTTCAAAGATGAAGTTGAACAGTTCTTTTTCGTCCGGGGTCGCGTCAGGGTTCAGGAGACCTCTTTCAACGGCTTTGGCCCTGACGGCGTCCGGGTCAATGCCGCGGCCGTCATCGGATATGGTGATGATGACATGCCCGCCGGAATGCTCGGCGGAGAAGATAATTTTACCCTGGGGCGGCTTTCCCGCCCGGCGCCGTTCTTCCGTGGGTTCAATGCCGTGGTCGATGCTGTTCCGCAGCAGGTGTACCAGGGGATCATCCAGTCGTTCGATAACGGTCTTGTCCAGTTCAGTGGCCGCGCCCTCGGTGACCAGTTCCACCGTTTTCCCCCGCTGGGACGACAGGTCCCAGACGACGCGCTTGAATTTTCCAAAACTGGCGCCGATGGGCAGCATGCGGATATCCAGCGTGTTTTCCCGCAGGTCATTGCTTAAACGTTCAATGGTTTCGGCGATTTCCGCCAGGGCCGGATCGTCTTTTTCAATTGCCAGCCGGGAGAGACGGGTCTGAGCGATGACCAGTTCCCCGACCAGGTTGACCAGTTGATCCAGTTTGACGGCCTGGACCCGCATGCTGGATATGGACCTGGGCTCGCCGCGGCGGTCTTTCCCGGAACGCCGGTCGGTTAAAGTCCGGTCCGGGCCTCCGGTCGCGGCCGGCCGCTGAATGTTTTCCGCAACGATGTCTTTTCCGTCCGTGGAACGTATCTTGTCGATAAAGGCCTGGCGCAGGGTCTCCAGGCCGATGGTCTCTTCCTCCAGCAGCCGCCGCCCCAGTTCCTCGAAAACCGGTGACTCATGACCCGGTTGCACATGATCGGCAATAACATCAATCGTTAATTCGCAGTCGCCTTCCACGAATATGAACACGTCTTTTATGGCGTTGATTCCCCGGTCCGTGGCCAGGAGGATATCCCACCAGACATAGCATGCCTCCGGGTCCATGGCTTCCAGAAGGGGGATGCCGCCGGCATGGGCGATAACGCGCGTCACGCCCAGCTCGGTTAATTCATCCAGCAGGAAAAGCGGATTGGTCCCGGTGCTGAAAATCCCGGGCCGCGGTTTGAAACGGATGTGATAGACCGCCCAGGACTGCGGATCGGCCGGGCTGTCTGCAGTCGCGCGACCGTCCTGGGCGCTGCCGGCCGGTGTCTTGTCCGCATCCATGTCCCGGAAGGCCCGGGCCAGGTCCTGAATCGTCTGGGCGCTAACGGACTCCGGATCATTAACCAGCAGATGAAACTGATCCTTGGCCGTCAGGGTCAGTTCCACCAGCGGGTTGGTAACCCGGTAGAGACCGTTGCGGACATTGTCAAAGACCGTTTCCATTTCGTGGGCCAGTCCGGAGAGCCGGTCAAAACCGAACATGGCGCCGGAGCCCTTGAGGGTGTGCAGGGCGCGGAAAACCCGGTTGATCAGCGCCGGATCATCCGGATGGCCGCCCAGTTCCAGGAGGGCGTTTTCCAGTTCCGGCAGCAGCTCATCCCGGGCTTCTTCGATAAATATCTGTCTGGCTTTGAATTCTTTGGTCATGTCCGGGCCGATTGATGATGTTAATGGGTTTGTGCTTGTCAGATGTATCTTTTTAACGGATTGATTTTTCCGTCTGCTCTTCGAGCCCGCTCACCCCCGGGCCTCGAATCGTTTATGAGTTATCAGGGGACAGCGCTCCCTTCAACGGGCATCCGGTCTGGCCGCAGGTGGAACAGGCCAGGTGAAAGCCGGCTTTCCTGAATTGTTCGGAAAGGGCGGGAGGCAGTGGTGCTGTCAGTACGATTCTTTTGTGGTCGTGGAAATAGCTGCGACAGGCGGAGCATAGTAACTGGAAAAACGAGACGTCACATCTGCCGGTCGCCGACATGTCGATTTCCACCTGTTCATCGGCGCCGGCCAGCAGATGAAGAAAAAGCCGGTGGAGTTCCCCCGCCCGGTTGATCAGGCAGTCACTGTGAAGAATGATTTCTCCCATACACTGCTTCCCCCCTGCCGGTAAAATCAGTTGGTATTCGCGGCGGTTTTAAACGGCTGCTCTTTTTCTCTGAGCCGGTGTTCCAGAAGGGACATGACAATCTGATCGGCCGGGTCAAAGGTCATGTATCGCGGATACAGCTTGAGTAGTTGCGCGATTCGTTCGTTGGAGGCGATTTCGTTAATGATCAGAATGATATTCAGTTCTTTTAAGTCGTTCTGATGTTCAAGGAGTTCCTTTATCGGCGAGGAATCACCGACATGGATGACCATGATGTCGATATTGTATAGCGATGCCCGAAGTCGATTTTTCAGTTCATCCAGTCCGTGGATATATTCCGCCCGGCCGGGTAATTTCTGACGCATCAGTTTTTCCAGGCCGTTTTTGTGGTGGTCGGGTCGACATAAGTCTGCATATACGATCATGTGAATGCGTCCTCATCAATATGCATTGTTATTCAAACAGCGACCTTACCACAGCAATAATTGTGCCTTGAGGGGGTTTTGGGTAAAAATTATATGAAAAACAAATAGTTGTGTTATTCCAGAAAAAGCGGCAAGATGCTGCCGGCCAGACACGCCGTCCGGGGGGCCGGACACCGCTGTTCATCCCGTCCGGAGAAATTCGGCTGAATCCTTGACTGGCAAGTGTTTGCGGCCTTGCCGGCCGCCCGGGGCTTTTCCAGAAAATTTGGAACAGTGTCCTGAATCATTAGACAAAACCCCTGCCCGTTCCGGTCGGGCACTCGCTGAAGGAACGTTCTCAACCGGAAATTTTTTTCTGAGTGAGATTATGTTTGTTGATCAGGCCGTAAATCCTGGATTTGCTCATGTCGGCGATTTTTACCATCTGTTTGATATCACCCTGGGTTACGGATAACAGGCGGTTGAAATACTCTGTTTCCGCGTCTTCCAGGGCAGTTTTCCTGAAATCCTGCCAGTTCGGCAGACTGTTTCCGGCCGCTTTAGCAGGTTCCGGCTCCTTTCCGCCAGGGGCAATAACCACTCTCCCGGGCTGGGTCTGCTGCCGGATGACGGCCGAGCGAATTTCCACCGGCAGGTGCTTGTGAAACAGGGCCGCGGTCGTTCTGGCCGAACAGATGACCTGATCCAGCAGATTGACCAGTTGCCGGACGTTTCCCGGCCAGTCATAGTCGCACAGGCACTGCAGGAACTCCGGGTGGATGGTTTTGGGCGGAATGGCCAGTCGGCGGCATATTCTGGCCTGGTAATGGTTGACCAGCTCGGGAATATCTTCTTTCCGGCTCCGCAGGGGCGGCAGCACCAGTTTCTGTGATTTGATGCGATAAAGCAGATCGCTGCGGAAGGTGCCGGCGTCGACCATTGCCTCCAGGTTCCGGTTGGTGGCTGAAATCAGGCGGAAATCGCTTTTCAGCTCCACGGTGCTGCCGACCGGCCGGAACTTTTTCTCTTCCAGGACCCGCAGGAATTTTTTCTGTATTTCCAGGGGCAGTTCGCCGACTTCATCCAGAAACAGCGTGCCCCGGTGGGCCAGTTTGATCAGACCGTCGCGATCCCTCCCGGCGTCCGTAAAAGCGCCTTTGACATGGCCGAAGAGGCTGCTTTCGATCAGGGTTTCGCTGAGCGCGGTGCAGTCCACCACCATGAAGTTCTGTTCCGCGCGCTGGCTGTTCATATGAATGGCCCGGGCGAAAAGTTCCTTGCCGGTGCCGGTTTCACCGGTCAGCAGAACGCTGTGTTCCCCTTCGGCCGCTTCGGCCATCTGTTCCAGTGATTCGTTGATGGCCTGGCTGATTCCGACAATTCCGTTGCGCTTGAGTACCCGGCTTTTTTTCCCGTCCTGTTTGGCCTGACGGAATTGCAGGGCGCGACGGATGGACAGGATGATTTTTTTAATGTTGATCGGTTTTTCAATATAGTCCCAGGCGCCGTGCTCCAGCGCCAGGCCGGCCGCATCCGAATGACCGTAGCCGGTGATGATGATGACTTCCGGAGATCCGGGGCTGCTGACAAAGGCGGATACGGATTCCAGGCCGCTGCCGTCGGGAAGATGAATATCCAGCAGGACAATGTCAATAGTTTCGGTGGTCGTTTTGTCCCGGGCTTCCGCAAGCGTATGAGCGAACACGGGAGTCCAGCCTTCCTGGGACACGGTTTCCGCCAGCAGCATGCAAATGGATGGTTCGTCATCGATAATGAGTATGGTGGTCATGTTTCTGCCATTGCTTTCGTATGTGCTTTTGGGGTACGGGTCATCCTTCTCTTTCATAAATCAACTGCGAAATGGCTTCCCGGAGCCGCGCCAGCGTGACCGGCTTGGTGATGACCAGATCAACGATATCCTGGTTTTCCTTGATTGTGTCCGGCATATCGCCGAATCCGGTCAACAGGATAACCGGTTTGTCCGGCGCATTGCGCTTGATATCGCGGGCCAGGGCGGTGCCGCTCAAATTGGGCATGGCCAGATCGGTAATGACCAGGTCATAACGGTCTTCACTGAACTTGCGCATGCCGTCTTCACCGTTGCTGGCGGTCTGAATCCGGTGGTTATCCTTTTGCAGATATTTTTGCAGCAGGAGGCGCTGATGCTCCTCGTCATCAACAATGAGAATGTTGAGCGGTGGGAGGGTGCCTCCCGGTGACTGCCTGGCCGGTGCCGGCACCTGTTTATGGATTGATGCCGGCAGGCGCAGCACGAAAGTCGTTCCCCGGCCCGGCGCGCTTTCAATCCTGATCTCTCCCCCGTGCCGGGTGATGATTCCCTGGACCGTAGCCAGGCCCAGGCCGCTGCCGGCCTCTCCCTTGGTGGTGAAAAAGGGGTTAAGGCATTGCGCGCGAACGTTGCTGTCCATGCCGATACCGCTGTCATTGACGATAATCTCCAGCCATTCGCCGTCCCGGCGGGTGAGAAGCCGCAGGGTTCCGCCCTGGGGCATGGCATCGACGGCGTTAAATATCAGGTTGGTGATGACGTCATGAATTTCAGCCCGGTTTCCTGTGATGGCGGCCTTGTCTTCCAGGTCTTTCTCAATGGTGATAAAAGCGCCCCTGGCCTGGGCCTTGCTCCTCCAAACGGGTTCCGTGAGGGCAAGGGCTTCCTCGATCAAGGCATTGACGTCAACCGATCCGATCGGTTCGTTGTCGCCGGGACGGTAAAATTTTCTCAAGCGCCGGACGATCTGGGCCGCATCCCTGGCCGCGTTGTTGATCAGGGTGATATAGTCTTTGACGGTTTTGGGGTTGTTCATTTTTTCCGGCGTCTGGAGTAGCAGATCGGAAATCCCCTGGATGGATGTCAGGGAATTGTTGAAATCGTGAGCGATGCCGCTGGCCATCAGTGACAATGCCCGCTGTCGCTCCTGGTCGATGATCCGGCGCTGGGTCTGGCGCAGTTCCTCGACGGTCCTTTCCAGTTCCCGCGTCTTCTGCTGTAGCTCCTGCTCGTATCGTTTGCGGGTGGTAATGTCGCGGCTGATGCCGCCCACGGCCCAGGTCCTGCCGTTTTTGTAAATAGGGTAAAGGGTATTCAGATAGACGAACAGACCGCCCGGCTCCCTTATCTCGTGTTCAAAGGACGTGACGTTGCCGTGTTTGAAAACATGGGCCACCAGACGCCGGAAACGGGCGGCCAGTTCCGGAGGATAGGCGGCTTCAAGCGGTTTGCCGGCCAGCGGTTCCTTCCCCAAAAAGTCGTTCCGGTTCAGGCGGTCGTTGCTGAACAGGTACTCACCTTCGTGGTTGATCATGAAAACATGATCAGCGGAATACTCCACCAGGGAACGGAACCGGGCGTCGCTTTCCCGCCTTGCTTCCTCGATCCGGACGCGATCGGTTTCGTCGATGTAAAGCGCCACAATTTCACCACTGGGCAGCTTGTAGACAAAGTTTTTTCGCCAGCTGCTGATCCGGTCGTCCTGATACAGGGCAACCGGATGCTGCTCCGGCCGGCCGGTCTCGTTAACCCGCTGCAGGACCTCGAAGAGACCGAAGGATTTCACGCCGGGGAAAACGTCACTGACTTTTCTGCCGATGATTGCTTCCCGGGATATGTTTTCAATCTGTTCCGCGGCGTTGTTGAAATCGATTAATACAAAATCACGACCGTCGTCGACCGGCTGGTAGACCGCCACGCCGGCGGGGACGTTATTGAACATGGCCTGATAGCGTTGCTGGCTCTGTCGCAGGGCGTCTTCCGTTTTTTTTGCTTCCGAGACATCGGAGATGGCCGTGATGAATCCCGTGACCTGCCCCCGCTCGTCTCGTTTGTAATCCCAGTCCACCACCACATCCAGGATCTTGCCGCTTTTGGCGCGGTTGCGCCCTTCCCAGGGCAGGGGCGGCGGCTGCTCCGCGGCCAGTTCTTCCAGCATCGCCATCAGGCGGTCGCCTTCCCGCCGGGACACGGCCAAGTCCCTGATGCTCATGGTTTTTAAATCGTCCGATGTGTACCCGAAGATCCGGGCATAGGCATTGTTGACGAACTGGAATCTTCCGGCGCAGTCGATTTCGGAAATAACCAGAGGCACGGTGTCCATTATCGCCCTTAACCGCTGCTCGCTTTCCGCCAGGGCGGATTCAATGGCCATGCGTTCGGTAATATCGTCACCCACGGCGATGATTTTTTCAAGGTTGCCCTGCCCGTCCCGGAAAGAGTCAAAAGAAGATCGGATATATCGAATCCCGCCGTTTTTGTGGATGGCCCGGTAGGTGATCAGCTTGACGTCGTCGATGACGCCGGCTACCCCCTTGGCCAGAATGGCCAACAACCGGTCCAGGTCGTCCGGGTGAATGAGATCAAGCCCTGATTTCCCGATCAATTCATCCGGGATGTAACCCAGGAACCGTTCATAAGAGGGACTGACGTAGGTAAAACAGACATCGCGGTCCAGGACGGCCAGCATGATGCTGGTCGATTTGAGAATCAGCCGGGTATCGGCGTCTTTGTCCACGGATTCGGGGAGCACGGCTTTCCGATTTTTCCCGGAACAGGAACCGGCGTCCGCGGCGAAAAGCCGGCGCAAGGCGGAAAATGCTTTAATGAGAATTGACTTCATCTCGTTGTCTTTAAAATAGAGATGGCTACCGTCATCGCCGATCAATGGCAAGGCCGAATCGGTATTTATGACGAAGCAGCATAAACGCTCATCAGGGACGGATTACGCTTCAATCTTCGGGAATCGCGTAAAGGCCCTGTGATGCCCCCTAATTAATAAGAAGAATACCTGCTCGGGGAGGAGAAATCAACACAAATGATAGGGATTAACTTTTAGGTTGTAATAAGAAAAAAACTTGACAAATGGTAGGATTGCGACGAGAATTTATTAAAAGTTAAAAGTTTAGCTTTTGACTTATTCGGCCTCAGAAAATTAACTCCTTCCAACATAATTCCAAAAGCAGGGGCGAATTAAAAAATTATCGTATCATAAGTTTAAGGAACAGCGAATGAACTGGCGAATTATCTTGCAGCACATCAGGGACCGCAAGGTGCCGCCCATGGGCCTGGTGCCTGAGCCGATGCTCAACCTGCTGGCCTCAATGGCCGGCCTGCGGGGACGTTTTCAGGAATTGTCCAATCTGGAGCGGATGCTGATAACCCTCTGTCACAAGGAACCCGACCGGGTGCCGGTGACGCCGATCCTGTGTTCCGGCGCCCGGCAGATCTCAGGCATCACTTTTCCGGATTTTGCCCTGGACGCGGAAAAAGCCGCCCGGGTCTATCTGGACGGATTTGAATTTGTCGGCGGCGATGCGGTGGTGTTGTTGCTGGATCTGTCGGTGGAAGCGGCTGATTTCGGCCAGGCCATGGTCTACCCCGAACGGTCCACGCCCCAGCCGGACTACAACCGGCCGATGCTGACCGGCCATGAAGACTACCGGAAGGTGAAACCGGTGCGATTGTCCGATGCCCGCCGGATGAGCGAATTCGTGAAGCTGTGCCGCATCATGGTGGAAAAGGTCGGCTGGCGGTCCATCGTGTCCGGGTTTGTCTTCGGCCCGCTGGGGGTATTGAACATGATGCGGGGGGCGGAGCATCTGTTCAAGGATTGTCTGCTATATCCCAATGACGTCAAAGCCGCCTGCGAGACCATTACCGGCGTGCTGATCGAATATGTCCAGGCCCAGTGCGCCGCCGGTGTGCCGGCCGTGGCCATCGATACTCTGTTTGCTTCCAGAAGCGCCCTGCCCAAGGATGTCTGGGAAGACATCGAAGGGCCCTTCGCCCGGGAAATCAGCCGGGCGATCAAAGCCACCGGCCACCTGGTGGGAATTCACAACTGCGGGGACGCGCCTTATTTTGACGCCCAGATCCGGTCCATGGAACCGGAGTTTATCAGTTTCGGCAGGCTGCCGGATGATTGTCAAACGCCTCAGGAAATGAAACAGAAATACGGGGATCAGACCACCCTGCTGGGGTATGTGCCGACGGCGCTGCTGGTGCATGGAACGCCCAAAGAAGTCATGGATGAGGCGAAAAGACAGATCGACGTGCTGGCGCCGGGGGGAGGTTTTATCCTGGCGCCGGAGTGCGAGTATCCGCCTAATATTCCTTTGACCAACGCCTTTGCCCTGATCAAGGCGGCGAAAACATACGGGAGGAAATAACCATGGCCGATGAATCCTGCCTGAAGGGGATTGAAGAAAAGGTGACGGCCCGCGATATGGAGGGGTTGACGCAGACCCTGCCGGCCCTGCGGGACGACGTCACCGCCGACCAGCTCCTGGCGGCATTGAACCGGGGCATTGAAAACGCCCGCAAGAAGTTCAAACAGGGAGAATACGCCATCCCCGATTTTCTTCTGTCTATCGACGCCTACCGTCGGGGGACCGCCTTTCTCAAGGAGCGTTTTCCGGCGGCCCACAATGACCAGGCCCCCCGGATCGTCATCGGCGTGGTCGAGGGCGATGTCCATGACCTGGGCAAGAACATCGTGGCCGCGGTTCTGGAAGCCAGCGGGTATCAGGTCCGGGACGTGGGCCGCAACGTGCCCAACGAGGTGTTTTTTGAAGCCATTGAATCGTTTAACCCCCAGGTGCTGGCGCTTTCGACCATGATGTCCACGCCCCTTGAAAACATGGGCAAGCTGATTGAACAGGTCCGGCAGCGGTGGCCTGAAATAATCATTTTTGTCGGCGGCGCGCCCTTTGACCCGGAACTGGCCAGACGGATCGGCGCCGACGGTTACGCCGAGAACGCCATTACTCTACCGGATGAGACCCGTCGCGTCCTGACCGTTCACACCACCGGCCGGATCGCTCACAAATAACGGGTAAACGATACCGCTTCAAGCCTATGTGGGATCATCTGACCGACGGTTTTCTGTTTTCCGGCTTTTCTCCCGATCGGCTTTCTTTAAGCCGGGAAGCGGCCGATTATGTGTCCCGGACCACTGTCCGCGTCGGCTATGACTCCGACAACGTCTCCCAGCCCATTCGGGAAAAGATCCGGGCAGCGATCCAGACCGGCCTGGACGCGGTCAGCCTGGCCGGTATCGGCCGGATGACGGCCATCGACGCCTGGGACGAGGAAAAGATCACGGGCCGGGAAATCGTTGTCTTCAGCCCCCATTGGGCCCGGGTTGTCTCCCGTATGGCGGCGCCGCGGGCCATGGTCTGTTTCGTGCTGACCCTGGGCGAGGCGTTTGACCGCGTCAGGGAACGGATGGAGCTGTTTGAGGCCTATGTGCTGGACGGATTCGGGTCGGAACTGATCGAACAGGCGGCCGCCCGGGTCGAGGACAACATTGTCGGCTGGGCGCAAAAAAACGCCATGGCCTGTTCCCGCCGGTTCAGCCCGGGATATTGCGACTGGCCCCTGGCCGCCGGCCAGAAAGGGATGTTCGCTTTTCTGGACCCGGCCGTCATCGGCGTCAAGGCCCTGCCTTCCGGCGCCATGCTGCCGTCAAAATCTGTGTCCGCGGTGATCATCACCGCCGACCAGGTGCCCCTGGCCTGGCCCTGCCCCTTCTGCCGGAACATGACCTGCGACCACCGGAGAGCCTGAACTCCGGAGTTGGCGGCAGGACCGTCACACGTACGAGCGGGCTCCGCGAAAGGAATCGCGGAAATAGGGCAGGTCCAGGGAGTCGTAACGCACGGTCTTGCCCCGGCCGGGGGCGTGAATGAAGCGACCCTCTCCGGCGTAAATGCCCACATGGCTGATCTTGCCGCCGGTGTTGCTGAAAAAAACCAGATCCCCTCTGGCCAGGTCGCCGCGCTTGACCGGTTCTCCTTTTTCGTACTGTTCGCCGGATGACCGGGGCAGGTCCAGGCCGTTGATCCGATACACCGCCAGGGTAAGGCCGCTGCAGTCAAAACCGGTGTCGGCCGAGGTTCCGCCCCACAGGTAGGGAAGGCCGATAAAGCTCTCGGCGGTTTTGATGATCTCCTCCCGGAGATAGCTTTCGCCGTATGCGTCCCGTTTATAGGCCGCGTACTCTTCCGGCTGGACGATGTAGAATTCCTCGATGACGCCTTTTGACTTGAGCCCCTCGGCCCGCCGCCGGGCCGCCTCTCTGGTGGAAAAGTTGCCGAACCGAACCTTGTAAAGGCCGGCCCGGGCCACCAGATAGGTGGCGTCCAGACCCTGCTGGCGCAGCGACTCGGTCAGCCGGGCGGCGTTGTTCACGTCCGAAAAGGCCCCCACCTGAACGGCATACCCCAGTCGGGGGATTTCCCCGGGGCCTTTTTTCCGAAGGCCCGGGCCGGCGCACGACATCATGCCGACGGCCAGCACGAAAAGAAAGACCGCCATGGCGGCGGCCTTGAATTTAACCCGGATACCGGAATGCGACATTACCCTCTGTTCGTGTTCCGCCATATAAACAGTATAAACAGCAGGGCCTCTGTGAATCAAGAAAAAGTCCTGGGTTTACGCCGTGTCCGGCATCAGCAGGGCTTTTTTCCGGTATCCCAGGTTCAGCGCCACCCGGTATTTCAGGCCGCGGAAACGCCGGAAGGACCGCTTGAGGGTATGGGGCATGGCATAAATTTTACGAAACGCCCGCCAGTAGCCCTGCTGCAATTCTTCCGCCGTCATGCCGGCCGGCTTGAAAACTACCTGGCCGGTGTGATAGTTCGACCAGTCCCGGTCGACGATGCGGCCGGCCGCATCCATATCCCGATAGAGACGGGTGCCGGGCAGGGGCGTCAGGATATGAAACTGAGCGGCGTCGATGCCGCTGGATTTGACAAAATCAATCGTCCGGTCAAAAACGCCGGGGTCATCATCATCCAGCCCGAAGATAAAACTTCCCAGAACGCTCACCCCGGTTTTCTGAATGCGCCTGACCGCCTGGCGGTACCGGTCCGGCGAGTTCCAGGATTTGTTCATCCGTTTCAAATTGGCTTCGGACAAGGATTCAAAGCCGATAAAGGCGTAGCGGCCGCCGCCGCGGGCATAGAGGTCCAGCAGTCCGGCGTCGTCGGCGATATTGATGTCCGTCTGACCTCCCCAGGCCATCCGCAGCGGCGCCAGCGCCCGGAAGAGTTCTTTGGCGTATGCCTTGCGTCCGGTGATGTTGTCATCCACGAAGAAAAAATTCCGGGTATCGAACCGGCGGATTTCATCCACCACCTCGGCCACCGGCCGGACCCGGTACTTTCTCCCGAAAAAGGCGCTGACGGCGCAGTATTCGCAATCATGCGGGCAGCCGCGGGTGGCCTGAACCGTGTAAAAACCGGTGGAGTAAACATTTCTGTCTAAAAGATGGCGGGCCGGGACGGCCATGCCGGTCATGTCCGACGGTTTATTCCCTTTGTAAATCGACTTCAGCCGTTTATTTCCCAGATCTTCCAGCAGTTGGCGCCATACCGGCTCGGCTTCCCCGACCACCACGCTGTCGGCATGCCGCAGGGCTTCTTCGGGCAGAGCGGACACGTGAAAACCGCCCATGACCACCGGCACCCCCCTGTCCCGGAACCTGTCGGCGATTTCATAAGCGGCGGGCGCCTCGGCGGTAAACGCGGTAATTCCAACCAGGTCGAATTTTTTATTAAAGTCAATCGGATTTACTCTGGCATCATGAATAGTCACTTCCCAGTCTGACGGCGTCAGCGAAGCGATTACCGTCAGGCTGAGCCTGGCCATGCCGGCCTTGCCGGACCTGGATAGATGGCCCCAATATCCTTTTTCATGGCGTGGAAGAACCAGCAGCAGTTTTTTCATCAAACCTCCCCGACCGGAACATTCCGGCATTTTTCCTATGACCCTATCATTTGACTGAAATATAAAAAACCTTTTTTTTATCAATTTATATATATACTGTCTCGAGATATTCAATTCGAAGGCGATTTTTATGTCTGAGGGGTGGCCATGAAAGCCCACGGTCTGGTGGGCTCAGGAACATGCCCGATCGGCTGGATGGACGACTTATACGGGATTGCCATGGCGGCCGCCAGGGCTAAGCGCAGCAGAGGTAGTCTTTGCCCTCGATCTTTCCCATGGCGTTGAGCCGGTCGCGGATCGCTTCCCGGGCGCCCCACCTGGCCACGAAAGACAGGATGATCCGGCCTGCGAAGGCGGTCAGGTCATCGATGCCGACCACCGGCACACCGGCCATGAAGCGGCCGATCTTCCCGGGATCCACATCCACGTAGGCCGCGATCCTGATGCCGTATCCGGTCAGGTGGGCGGCGTGCCGGCGGGCGGTTTTCCCGGCGCCGCAGATCACCACCTCCCCGACTCCCTTCAAAGGGCCCTGGGCCAGGTAATACGCTTTGGCCCTGAAGAAAGCCTCCACGTCGTAACGGTGATTTCGCCGGCTGGCGCGGGCGCCGTGGTCGCGCCACAGCAGGAGCTCTTCGGGCACCTTGGCGAACCGGTACCCGGCCAGGTGCATCCGCAGCCACAGGTCGTAATCCTCGGGCCAGCCATGGTCCTGATATCCGCCCACATCCAGGTATGGTTCCCGGCGGAACATCACCGTGGGGTGGGGCAGGGGGGATTCGACATACAGGTTGCCGGCGATCTGATCGGGTTCGATCAGCGCGTTGACCCATTGGAAGTACATGGCGTAGCCGCCCCGTATGGGAAAGCCGGGCACCTCTCCCACCCGGCATCCCGCCAGGGCGATGTCCGGACGCCGGTCAAGCAGGGTGACCTGCTTTTCCAGCCGCCGGGGCAGGCTGATGTCGTCGGCGTCCATCCGGGCCAGGCAGGGCGCGCTGGACAGTCCGGCAGCGGTCTGGAGGGCGGTAACGATGCCGGAGTGCGCGATATGGATCACCTTGATGCGCCTGTCCCTGCGCTGGTAATCCAGCAGCACGCCGGCGCTGCCGTCGGTGGAGCCGTCATCTACCGCGATGATCTCAAAATCGCCGAAAGTCTGGGAAAGGAGGCTGTCGAGGCATTCGGTAAGCGTCTCCTCGGAGTTGAACACGGGAAGCAGGATGCTGACACGCGGTATCATGACCGGAAGGTAACGCAGATGCTGCCCGGGGTCAAGGATGCCTCGTGTTACCAAGGCGATAGACTGGCTTTCGCGAAAAGTTTTCTTGTCTACTATCTTACCGTCAACTCCATAAATTTGACCATAGCAAGCGGTATAAGGGGACACCCCAATCAGCATATTAGGGAATGCAGAAGAAGAATGTAATGATACCTTGTTTTTTAAAACACCGGCTATCATCCATCTTTTTCACTACGTCATTTTTGGCCCGGGCCTGATTCCTATTTGAGTCCGGCGCCGCAGGACGGGCAAAAGCTGAAGGCGTCGTCCTTGACCGGGCTTTGGCACTGATCGCAGCGCCTGGGCACAGGAGCCAGCACCACCAGGAGCTCCCCCTCCCGCACCGGCACCATGTTCTTGTCGTGCTTGAAGTCCGCGGTCTTGAGAACGCGCTCCACCATCCCGTCCACGGGAGAGAGCACGGCCTTCTCCTGCTTCATGATGGTGATGTTGAACAGTTCCTCGCCTTTGACCACGGTGTCTCCGGGCTTGACGTACATGACCCACAGGTCTCCCGTGCTGGGCGAGGCGACATGGAACGGGTTTTTCCTGTCGGCCATTTCGATCCCGCCCACGCCCGCGCTGGCCGGTTCGGCCACCTGCACCGGATGGGTAAAGGTCTCGTCGTCAAGGTTGTATCGAACCAGGCGGACCCCCTGGGGATCCACCGGACCGATGTCGATGATGGTCATCCGGTGGGGCTTGCCGTCGGTGTCGCAGAAGTTCATCTCCCTTCCCGCGGTCAGTCCCTCGAACCACACATCCAGGGGCAGGCGGTTGGGATTGCCGAAATTGTGCCGGAAGATGATGGTTTTGAGCGCGTCGGCCGGATGGTTGAGATAGAGTACCAGCTCTTCACGGGTGGGCACCCGTTCGATTTTGACGGTCAGGGCCTCCTTTTCGGCCGCGATATCGATGTCCACCAGGGAGTCCAGCGGAGAGTTTTCGGTCCTCCCGGTCAGATGGGTCCGGTAATCCGGGCCGAAGGCGCTTTCGTACACCCAGTCGGGCGGGAATCCCAGGGGCATTTTGCCGAACCGGCCCAGCAGCAGGTTGCGGAAGGCGTCGTTGGCTTCACGGTAGAGAATCAGGCGTTCTTTTTTCAGTTCCGCGCTCAACTGGTTTTCCGGGACGCCCGCGACTTCTTCCAGCACCCAGAGCAGCCGGCCGACCTCCTCTTCGCCGCCGCGCTTGAAGGCACCGGTGACCGCCAGGAAGGCCGTGTTCCAGGTGATCTGGGAGCCGGGCGTCACGTCGTGGTAACGGACGATCTTCCGGGTCCCCGCCAGGAACCGCAGCATGTAGGGGAGGAGGCGGATGTAGCCCTGCTTCATGGCGCCTTCCTGGGAGGAGGAGGTGGCCCCGCCGGGCATGCCGTGGTGAATGACGTCATGGTCGATGCCCCTGAAGTAGGGGGCGGCGTAGCGGTCATAGTAGGGCATGATCTGCTTGAGGACGAAGTTGCAGGCGCGGATCATTTCCCTGTTCAGGGAGGTTTTCAGGCCCAGCTCCTCTTCCATGTAGGCGGCGGTGGACAGGACCTCGCCCTGGCCGTACCAGCGGACGGCGGAACCGATGGCCGTGTCCACGATGTGGGCGCCGGCCCAGGCGGCCCCGGCGACCGAGGGGGTGAACAGCCCGTCGGTGAAGTGGCGGTGGTAGTGGATCACCAGTTCGGGGTATTTTCTGCGGATGGCGGCGACCAGGCCCTTCATGAACCGCGGGGGACAGACGCCGGCCATGTCCTTGAGCCCCAGGATGAACTCCTTCTGGGCCCGGGACGCCGGGCGGCCGGTGACGCGGGAAATCATGGCCATGATCTCGTCCACGGCGTTGAGGTAATGGGGCACGTCGAATCCCCGGGCCCAGGAAAGGGAAATGGCGGGCTCGAACACGTTCCCCTCCGCGGCCATGACCACTTCGGCCAGGGGGGCCATGTTGTCCATGTGGTTGAGGAAGTCGAAACAGCGGACGATGTCGTGGTGCTCGCAGATCATCTCGCCGGTGAGCCGCATCAGGTTCCGGGGCTGGGGCTTGTAGCCCAGCAGGTTGGTGGAGCGCACCAGGATCTGCTTGGGCGTGGCCGGCGCGATCTGGTTCCAGACCTTGGCCTCGTTGAAGGGATAGGTCATGTTGGCCATGAGGGCCACGTGAAAGTGGGCGCCGCCGCCGTTTTCGATGGAAAAGAAGCCGCACCGGTCCAGGTAGGGGCCGATGAGGATGTCTTCGGCCAGGCGGAAGCGGTTGCCGCTGTTGGACTGGGTGATGTCCCGGGGAGTGGTGTCGGTGAAGTGGACCCGGCCCGAATCCCGGACATAGTCGAGCAGGGCCTTCCGGTCTCCCCGGGGATAGGCCGGGTCGACGCGTGTCTTGTCCAGCTTGGGCAGCACCGGCTCGAAAACCGGCATGCGCTTGTCCTCCAGTCCCCGGTATTCGCCGAGCTGGACAAAGGGGTTGTACCCCCGGGCCGATATTTCGGCTGTCAGGCGGCTCAACCGCAGGGCTTCCAGGTCCAGGTCCTTGTAATACATCAGTTCCGGCGTGGTGTCGACGAAGCGGGTGTCGTAATCCCCGGCCCGGAAGCGGGGGTGGTTGATGATCCGCAGGTGGAAGGGGATGGTCGTCTTGGGGCCGCCGATGATGTATTCGTTCAGGGCCCGGTCCATGATGGCCAGGGTCTTGTCCCGGTCCCCGCCGTAGGCGATGAGCAGGGCCGCCGCCGAGTCGTAGTGGGGCGGGAACTCGTAGCCGCCGGAAACGCAGGAGTCCAGGCGGATGCCGGGGCCGCCCGGCGAGAGATAGCGGGTGATGAGCCCCGAGTTGGGGGTAAAACCGTGGCGGGGGTCCTCGCAGTTGATCCGCACCTGGATGGCGTGGGACCGGGGCAGGGTGTCCGCCTCGTTGAAGCGGAGCTTTGCCCCGAAGGCCACCGCGATCTGCTCTTCCACCAAATCGATGCCGTAACGGCACTCGGTGATGCCGTGCTCCACCTGGAGGCGGGTGTTGACCTCGATGAGGTAGACGTTCCCGTCGGCATCCACGAGAAATTCCACCGTGGCCAGGGAGTGATAGTTGACGGCCCTGACCAGCCGGGAGGCGTACTCTTTCAGGCGGGACCGCAGTTCCGCGGTCATCTTCGGCCAGGGGGAGGGGGTGATCTCGACCAGTTTCTGGTGGTTGCGCTGAACGGTGCAGTCCCGTTCGTCAAAGGCGAAGACATGGCCGTGGCAATCGGCGATGACCTGGATTTCGATGTGGCGCACCGAGGTGAGCAGTTTTTCCACGAAGAGCCTGGGGTTCCCGAAGGAGGCGTGGGCCAGGGCCGAGGCCTTGGCAAAGGCGTTTTCCATCTGCTCCAGGTCGTGGACCGCGTAAATGCCCCGGCCGCCGCCGCCGCCTTCGGCCTTGAGCATGACGGGCAGGCCGATTTCCAGGGCCACCTGCCGGGCGGTTTCCACGTCCACCGCGCCGGGAGACCCCGGTACGACCGGGATGTCCAGTTTTCTGGCCAGTTCCCGCACCCTGACCTTGTTGCCCAGAAGTTCCATGCCTTCGGAGGAGGGACCGATAAAAAGAATGCCCGCCTGCCGGCACTTGTCCGGAAAGCCCGCGTCCTCCGAGGCGAACCCCCAGCCCGGGTGGATGGCGGCGATGCCCTGCTTTCTGGACAGGGCGATGATCCGGTCGAGTTCCAGGTAGGCCCGGGGGTTCTGGCCCAGCAGCACCAGTTCCCTGGCGCCGGCCGTGAACGGGGCGGTCTTGTCCACGTCGGTCACGGTCATGACCGGGACGGCCCTGAACAGTTCCCGGATGGTCCGGGTGATTCTCCGGGCCGCGATGCCCCGGTTGGCCACCAGTATTTTTTTGTCTCTGATTTCTGCGCACACGTCAGCGAATGTTTTCATGATTCCTCCGATCAGCCATCAACAGATAAGGGGGAGAATGCTTCCGGAAAACAGGATTTTTTCTCCCTCCTGAGTTTTCAGCCGGATGCCCCCGGATTCCGATAACCCCGACACCGTGGCCGGAATTTCATGCCCGCCGGCAGAGGCGGTCACCACCCGTTCGCCCATGAAGGCGAGATTTTTTTCCAGGGAGCGGACAAGGCCGTTCCGGTCCGGGCAGGCCCGGAAGCGGTCCAGATGGTCCATGATGGACCCGGCGAGCTCCCGCCACAGCGCCAGCGGCTGCCGGGACACGCCGCAAACATTCAAACAGATTGCCGGGATCGACCGGGAGTCCCTCAGTTCCGAATCCGGCGGGGCGCTGGCCAGGTTGAGGCCGACTCCCGCGACCGTCACCCCCGACCTTTCCTCCACCAGGATGCCGCCGGCTTTTTTCCGGTTCACCAGAATGTCGTTGGGCCATTTGAATTCGGCAAACAGGCCCAGGCCGCTGAGCACCCGGTTGACCGCCAGGGCCAGAACAAACGGCGTCAGGGGAAACTCCCGGCCGGGCTGCGGCAGGCGGATGGAGGCGTAAAGATTGCCCGGCGGAGAAACCCAGGGCCTGGTAAACTGCCCCCGCCCCTTTGTCTGGCGCCCGGCCATTACCGACGATCCTTCCGGGAACCGTCCCCGGGCAGCCAGCCCGAAGGCCGCGTCCATGGTCGACGTAGCGTGGTCGCAATAGTAGACGGCAAAAGCGCCGGATGAATCCACCCGACGCAGGGGTGAGTGCCCCCCGGTTTCGGAAGCGGTCGCTTTCTCCCGCAAGTCGGGGTTTCCGGCCGGCGGAGCGACGCTTATCGCGCCGTGCCCGGTAAAGTTTTCATTCATTTTTTCAGCAGCCTGTTATTCTCCGTCGGAACCGGTTCCGGAGGGCATAAAAAACCGGAACTCCCAACCCGCGGGTGAATTCCGGTCAAAAGATCAATCTGGACATCTGTGTTCAAAAGGCGAAACTTTCTACAATCTCTGATCTCTGTTGTCAAATAATTTGTAACGCTTTCTTGTTATAGCAACAGGCACGTTTACCGGCGCGGAGAACCCCATCCGGTTTTTCATCCGCCCGTTTTCCGGTTGCCGCGGACAGCAAGCCGTCAGATATCCCTCATCCGTTCGTCGTCGGCCGCGACCTCGGCGCGCATTTTTTCCCGGTAGGCTTTAAGTTCCGAACGCAACCGTTCGTCACTCAGGGCCAGAATGGAGACGGCCAGCAAGGCCGCGTTTTTAGCCCCTGCCTTGCCGATGGCCAGGGTGCCTACCGGGATTCCACCGGGCATCTGAACCGTCGAAAGCAGAGAATCCAGGCCGCCCAGATCCGATGTGGTCATGGGCACGCCGAGAACCGGCAAGGTCGTCAAAGACGCCAGCACGCCGGCCAGATGAGCCGCTTTCCCGGCGGCCGCGATGATCAGCTGAATACCCCGATCTTCGGCTCCGGCGGCGAATTCGTGGGCGCGATCCGGGGTCCGGTGGGCCGAGATCACCCGGACTTCGTAGGGCACTTTGAAAGCGGCTAAAACGCCGGCGCATTCCTTCATCGTTTCGTCATCAGACTTGCTCCCCATGACCACAGCCACTTTGGGCTTTTGTCGAATGGTTGGATCGTTCATGTCAGCCTACCTCCGCTAAAAAGATGTTGGTTTGCCGGACCTTTTCCGCGAAAGCGGTCAGTTCGGGAGTGACGGGGCGCAGTTGCCGGACATCGTCCTGGTTCAGCACGCCGGACATGGAAGGCACGTGCAGGCCTGCCGGTATGACGACGCCTTCCACCAATGTCTGGTGCTGGATGACGACCCCCGCGCCCAGTTCGGCATTGAACACGACGGTTTTAAAACCGATGAAACAATTCTCGTTCACGTTGCAGGGCCCGTGAATTACAGATCCATGAGCCAGGGAACTGCCCCTGCCGATGCGCACCGGCGAACCGCCCAGGGCGTGGATGATGACGCCGTCCTGGATGTTGACTTCCGCTTCGATGATGATCGCCTCCACCTTGCCGGTGGGGCACGGCTCGTCCGCCCGGATGACGGCATTGGGCCCGACAAAAACCTTTTCACCGATGTGTACGTTACCGATCACCACGGCCGAGGGATGAATCGTCGCCGTTGCGGCCACCACCGGCTTATCGCCGGCATGATTGCGATACAGCATGTTCCCTCCATTTGATGAGTTCAGTTTTTCTTCCTGCCGTAAAAACGAGCAGCTTTCTGCCGCTTGCACGGCGGTGTCTCCGGTTGCAAAAAAAAAGCCGCCGTTCGTAATCAAACGAACGACGGCCTTATCTTCTTCCCGCCCCCTTCGCCGTCGGCGAAAGGCTCGATTAAACGCTAAGACCTCCGCGGGCTTTAACCCGCTACCCTTCAAAAAAGCGCCGCATGGCGGCACCTCCTTGCCGGGCTGGATTTGATCAAACTACGACCCGGACATGTCTGTCAACAAAAAACTCGCCGCACGGAATTATTCATGGCGCCTGCGGCGTCCAATCAAACCTTCTTACTGATCCCCGTGACGTATTCGGGCGCCGCCGACAACGAAAAAATAATCACCCTTTCCCCTGTCACCGTACTGATATCCGTATGCAGACTTCTAATCTTTACATTCAGAATTTTTTCCACGGCTTCTTCCAGCAGGGAGCGGCCTTGTTCCAGCAAGGTGATCCGGACACGCTTGATCAGTTCCCGTCCGTCATTCAAATTGGTTGTATTGGCCAGTTTCAACTCCGCCTGGGTCAGTACGTCCTTCAGCCTGACCAGGACCATATCATCAATAATGTAGGCTTTGGTCTCAAGGGGACCTCTCCCCATATACTCTTTTTCAAACTTTATTACCGCTTCGCAGATTTTGGCCTCGAGCTGACCTTTGGTTTTCATCATTCTTTTTAAGTTTTCTGAAATGTTAACGATAAGGATAAGGAGGTGTTTTTTCGGCCGTTATTTATAGCAAGGCCGGCTTTGTGTGTCAACGTTTTTCCAGCCATTACATTGTTAAGGGGCTTTCAGGCGGGAGACATCAGAACACTGTCAGCAGGACAGCCGGAAGAGGCCGGCGGGAACCATAGGAACGATCGGTTTGAATCGGAATACGGGCGAAACATCGGCTACCCTTTATGGTTTTGAGGAAAAGTGATGAATGTAAAAAACATGAAGAATATATGGCAGGCCAACCACGGGAATCAAAGAAAAAAACGGCCGGTTTATTCCCCTATATCCAGCAGGAAATCCGCCACCGCCGGAACATTCGACAGGGGCAGGACGGGCAGGGCGGTTTCGACCGGGTCGTCGGTGATCACGGCCTGGATTTCCGGGCGCTCTTTGAAGAACGGATCTTTGCCCGTGGCCGCCCGCCAGACCTCGACTTTGGTGCCGGGGCCGGTGACATAGCCTTCCACCAGGACGATATCGCAGTCGCCGAACAGGGGGCCCAGGCGGTCAAAGGGGTTTTCTCCCGGCACGGCCGGCAGAAAGACGGCCATCTGGCCGGGGGTGGTGATGGCGGCCGGAACGGCCCCGGCCTCCCGGTGACGATAGGAATCCTTGCCCGGGCGGTCCAGTTCGTGTTCATGGCCGCTGTGCTTGAGGGACCCGACCTTCAGACCCCGGCGCGTCATTTCTTTGACCAGCTCGACTATCAGGGTGGTCTTGCCGTTTTTGGAGCGGCCCACGACATGAACAATATGCATGAGATCAATATCCCTCAGAAGGCCACCACGTTTTCCGCTTTCGGCGAGAACTCGTCCTTGAGCAGCCGGGCCAGGTGTTTTTCGGAACTGGACTTGGGAATTTCATTGACCAGTTGAAAGTAACTGGGCAGGGAGTTGGCCTCCAGTTTCTTGCGGCACAGTGCCCGGAGGCTGTCCAGGTCCACGGTCGCTCCGGGGAAGGGCGTCACCGCCACCACGATGTCGCTTTCGCCCGGCGCGCCCGACTGGGCGGGGATGCCGTAGACGCAGGCTTCGGAAACCGAAGGATGTTCGCCCACGACCCGCTCCACGAAATCCGGCTGGATGAAATCACCCTGGCGCCTCAGGCCGCCGCCCTTGCGGAAGTCAAAGTAGAAATACCCATTGGCATCCCGGTGGCAGATGTCGCCGCTGTGCAACCAGCCGCCCCGGGTTTTTTCGCTGGATTCCTTCTTTTTACCGAAATAGTTGACCGTGGTGGGACCGATGAGCATTTTGCTGATCAGTTCGCCCCGTTCGCCGTGGGGCAGCTCGCGATCGTTCTCATCCACGATTTTCATCAGCATGAACAGCGGGTTTTTTCCGAAGGAGCCGACCGGGCCGTTTTTCCAGGGAGGGTTGTGGGCCAGGCCGCCTTCGATGGCGGCGTACCATTCATGGATCTGGACGTTGAACCGTCTTTCAAAGTCTTCCCAGATGGCCCGGGGGGTACCGGCACTGACGACCCGGCGCACGGGGTTGTCGGCGTCGTTGTTCTTGGGCGGCTCGTTGAAGATGCCGGCCATCATGCCGCCCAGCAGGGAAAAAGTGGTGCAGCCGTATTTGCGGCAGATGTCCCAGATGCGGCTTTTGGTGAATTTTTCGCTGATAACGGCCACGATGGGCTTCCGGCCCAGGGCCGGGAAACCGGTCCGGGCCAGGGCCGGGATAACGGTTACCGATTGCGCATTGCCGTGGGTCATGGACAGGCCGGTATACAGGACATCGTCGTTCTTATACTTCCAGACCAGGCGATCCAGCAGGGCGTATTGACGGAACCGATCGGCCCTGAGGACCACGCCCTTGGGATCGCCGGTAGTGCCGGAAGTATGAATGATCTGGACGGGGCTTTTCTTGGAAAAGGAGACGACCTTGTCCGGCAGGGACGGGGAGGCCTGGGCCATGACATCGGCCAGGGAGGGCCACTCTTTTACGGCCGGAATCTGATGATGCTTTTTATAGAGTACGCCGGCCACCGGGACACTTTTAATCTGGCTTTCGATTTCTTTGATATTGCCGATGAATTCATCGCTGATCAGCAGGGCCTTGGATCGGGTGTTGTTGATCTGGAAAGCCAGCTTGTCCCCCTTGGACCGCGGGTCGACGGGCACGGCGATGGCGCCGATGGACAGGGCCGCGAACATGGCGTAGAGAAATTCCGGGTAGTTTCGCATAATCATGGTGAAGGTGTCGCCCTGGCTGATGCCGGCTTTGAGCAGAACATGGGCCATGCGGTTGCTCTGTTCAAAGAGATTGCCGAAGGTGACCCTTTCTTCCGATTCATCGGAGTTGACGAAAATGTAAACCAGTTGGTCCGGATTTATTTTTTTTATTTTCAGGCATTGAAAGATGGGCAGTTGATGCATGATCGCTCCTTGTTTTTCTTTCCGACCGCGGCGGTATTCCTTTCCTGTTTAGCGGCGGATTAAAGGATCTGTTTAATAAAGCTTATCTTTTTCATGGGAAAATTACCCAGGAACGCCTGGACCTGGCCGGCGTCCCGGAACCGTTTTTCCTGACCGAAATCCTTCATGTAGCCCACCCCGCCCATGGCCTGGATGCCGTCCGTGGCCAGGACGGCGGCGGTGGAAATCACATGCAGCGCGGCTGCCTGGGCTTTGGTCTGCCAGTTTTTCTCCTGGTCGGTCATGGCCCGGCCGGCCCGGGAAACCAGCAGGTCGGCCACCTGCATCTGGATGGCCATGTTGGAAAGCAGCATCTGCATCTCCGACCAGTCCTTGATCTTCCGGCCGCCCTGGCTCCGCTGCCGGCAGTATCCCATCGCTTCATTAAAAGAGCCCTTCATGATGCCGCAGGACATGGCCGCGGCCACCAGCTGCATGGCCGGGAAAACCTTGTCAAAGCAGGCGGCCCCCTGGTTCAGATCGCCGACCGCCCGTCCGACGGTCTTATTCAGGGTCATGTCCACGGCCGGGCAGGCGTGCAGCCCGTGGCTCATGACCGGGTCGCTTTTCGCGACGGATGAATCGGCCGGGTTGATCAGAAACCAGGTATAGCCCGTGCCGCCCTGGACCGTGGCCGGGATCAGGGCCTGGCCGGCCAGGCCGCCCATGACCACATAGTTCACGGTTCCGGAGAGGTGGTAGCTGTTTCCTTCCTTGACGGCGGTCACCCGGACAGGGGTTTCCGAAGGGTTGCACAGGACCGGACAGGCGATCAGGGAAGCGGTCGGTTTCTTCGGGTCGGCGGGTAAGCCTTTGAGCATGTCCCCGGCCCCGGCCGCCAGGATGATCTGCTGGGCAAAGGCGTTGGTGAAAATGATGCCCCCCAGGCTGCTGTCCTCCTGGCAGATGTTGTCCAGCACCACGCACAGCGCTTCCAGTCCGTGGCCGACGCCGCCCAGGTCCTCGGGCAGGGTGATATGGAAGAAATCAAGACCGAAGGCTTTCTCCAGAATATGGCTGAAAAAAGGCCCAAAGGGGAATTTATCGGTTTCTTCCCGTTCCGGGGCCAGGACTTTTCTGGCAAATTCCCGGGAGGCATTGTCCAGAAGTTTTAATTCATTGTTATCGGCTGCGCTCATGGCGAATCTCCTGATATTGAAATTTTTTGTTATTTTCGGTTTGCGTCGTTTCTCCGGTGATGGAACCGGGCCGGTTGCCCCGCGGTCATTTATATGCTGTTGTCCGAGAAAACCGGAGCGCCCGGACAGTTCCGGGCGATCAGCCGCTTGAACAGGTTGATGCGATTGACCTGGTTGGTGCCCTCATAGATCTGAAGCAGCTTGGCGTCCCGGAGCATTTTTTCGGCCCAGTGGTCCTGGCGCACGCCGGCCTGGCCCATGAGTTCCAGGGCCATCCGGCAGTTGACGATGCCGGCGTCGGTCCCGGCCACCTTGGCCAGGGAGCCCCAGCCGTCGACCCGGTCGATTTCGGCGTCGGTCTGGAAGTCGAAATTGATCTTCCGCATCAGCCAGGTGTTCAGGGGCTTGGCATTGGCCCATCGGTTGATCCCGTTGACCAATCCGGTGGGAAGGAACTTCATCATGTAATAAACCGGCTTGTGGTTGAGGATCTTCATCAGGCCGTGCAGGCCGTTGGCGTAGTTGGCCTCGGAATAGGCGGCCCGGGCCAGGGCCACGTTTTTGTACATTTCCGCCAGCATGCTCTGGCACCACTCGTAATCGACCATCTTCCGGCCGGCCAACTCGTTTTCGCAGGCAAAGCGCAGGGCCGTTTCAAAGGCGCCCCTGGCGGCGCCGGTGCCGAACGCACCCACGCCCATGCGGGAGGCGCCCCAGATATAAGCGAAGATCTGGGCATTGGTGTCCCGGCAGCAGCGGTTGAGTTTGGCGATCTGGGCATTGTCGATACAGACGTTTTCATCCGGCACGAAGCAATCGTTAAAGATCAGTTCGCTGGCGACACTGGCCTTCTGGCCCATCTTTTTTTCCTTCTTGCCGAAGGAGAATCCCTGGTCGCCGGTTTTGACCGCCAGCATGACCGTGTTTTCAGCTGCCCGGTTCAGATCGGTGTAGGCATGAACCAGGTGCCAGGTGGACATGTGGCCCATGGAAATGAAGATTTTGGTGCCGTTCAGTTTGTATCCGCCCGCGACCTTTTCGGCATGGCAGCGCAGGTTGCCGGTGTTCATGAATTCCACGTTCTGGGAATCGGTGCCGGCGTCGGGCTCGGTCATGGCCAGGGACACCAAACAGGGCTGGCCGGTTTTTTCTCCCGCTACCACCTCCCGGAGAATCCGGTCGGCGATTTTGATGTTCCAGGAGGCCGATACCTTGGTTATGCCCAGGTAATGGACGCCGATGATGTTGGCGATGGCCAGGCAGCGGGAGGCGATCTCTTCCAGAAAATAGCCGATGGCGGACATGGTGTACCCTTTGCCGCCGAACAGCTTGGGCAGAAACAGGGAGTAAAAACCCCATTCGTTGGCTTTCTTGACATACTCCCAGGCCAGGTGATCGGGGTCGGCATGCATGGTCCGGTCCAGTTCAAGCGCTCCCGGAATGGTGACCTCCTGGTTGAATTTTCTGGCCAGGGCGACCAGTTCGCGGGTTTCCTTGATGATGCCCCTGGGCTGTTTGCCGGTGGCATTGAGTCCGCACATGATATCGTCAAAGACGGGCTCTCTTTCTGTGTACCTTTTTATTTCTGACCGGGAAATCATCGTCTCCTCCTGGGTCCGGACAAGCCGGTAATGTGAAAAAAGTTGTTCGTGAAAATATTTACGGTTAAATCCCCTTGACCATCATCTCCGAAATGGCGTTGATGATCCGCTTGGGAGTGAACCGGTTCATGACAAAGAAAAGGAACCACAGGTGCGGCTCCGGTATATAAACCCGCTTGCCCCGCAAAAAAGCCCGGACCCCCTTTTCGGCGATGGTGGCCGGTGTGCTCTTGCCGGCAAAACGGTAAAACCTCAGTTTTTCGGGAAATCCCTGGACTTTTAAAAGGGGCGTGTCCGTGTAGCCGGGGTTGAGCGTGAAAACTTTCACGCCGGTGTCCTTCAGTTCCAGGGCCACGGCTTCACTGAGGCTCTGGACAAACGCCTTGGTGGCCCCGTAAACCGCGTGACGGGGGGTGGGGACAAAGGCGGAAACGGAACTGACGTTGAAAACATGGCCGGATCCCCGGCTGACCATGTCGGGAATGAAAAGCCGCATCAGCATCATATAGGCCCGGGCGTTGACTGCCAGCACCCGGTCCTGGGCGGCTGCGGAGGTGTCATAAAAAGGGCCGAAGGTGATGGTGCCGGCGTTGTTGACCAGCACGTCGATGGCCGGGGCCAGTGCCTTGACCTGGTTGTAAATTTTTTCCGGTCCGTCGGCCAGAGACAGGTCGCCGGTGATTGTCCGGACATCGATTGTATAGGCTTTCCTCAGGGATTCGGCCCAGGCGTTCAAGGCGTCTTTTTCCGCCTCCAGGGAGGCGATGACCAGGCTGGCGCCTTCGGCCGCGAAACAGCGGGACAGCTCCTTGCCGATGCCGGAAGAGGCGCCGGTGATGAAAACCGTTTTTCCTTTCAGATTGATCTGATCCATGCGCTTACCTCAAACGGAAAACGGAAGTTTTCCCCCATGTCTACAGGTAATATATTTTCGCGACATCCCCTTCTTTGATCATTTTCCGGTCTTCCGGCACTTCCACCAGAACGTCGGACCGGGTCATGGGGCTGAACACGCCGGACCGCTGCTCGGGGATGATCCATACTTTCCGGCAGCCGTCCGCTTCCAACCGGAGCTGGCCTCGCAGGAATTTCCGCCTCCCCGGCTGCAGGATCATGCTGTTGGCGACCGGCGCCTGGCCGGTCTCCAGCCCCCAGCGGGTTTTTCCGGAAAACTTGTCCATGACCGGGCGGACAAACAGATAAAAATTGTTGACTGACGAGAACGGATTGCCCGGCAGGCCGAATATGAGGGCGTCGCCCATTTTGCCGAAAAAGAGCGGTTTGCCGGGTTTTACCTTGACTCTCCAGAAGATTTCCTGAACATCAGCTCTCTGCAGGGTTTCGTGAACGATATCATAGTCGCCGACGGAAACCCCTCCGGATAACAGGATAATATCAAAATGCCGGGCGTTGTTGAGCACCTGGAGCAGATCATCGGACTTGTCCCTGACGACGCCCAGGAAGGTCGCTTCCGCGCCGGCCTCGGTCGTCAGGCCAAGCAGTGAAAAGCCGTTGATATCGTAGATCTGGCCCTCCCGGGCGGCGGTTCCGGGGCTGACCAGTTCGCTGCCGGTGGAGATGATGCCGATTTTTACCCGCCGGGAAACATCCACCGCCGTGATGCCGCAGCTGGCCAGCACGCCCATCAGCACCGCCGTCACGGTCTCCCCGGCCGCGGCGATCCGGTCGCCGGCAAGAATGTCCTGCCCTTTGTTGATAATATAATTGTTGTCCCCGGCCGGGGCGTTCACGAGAACGTGCCCGCCTTCCGCGAGCAGGGTGTGCTCGATAATAATGACGGCATCAGCGCCTTCCGGAACCGGGGCGCCGGTCATGATCCGGATGGCCTGACCGGACTTGACGGTTTTGCGGGAAACGCTTCCGGCCGGAACTTCATCGATTACCTCCAGCCGGACCGGTCTTTCCGCCGTCGCCTGCCGGACATCGTCCGCCTTGAGCGCGTACCCGTCCATCATGGACTTGTTGAAAGGCGGCACCGCGATGCCGCTTTCCACGTTCTGGCGCAGGATACGGCCCAGGCTGCCGATCAGGGACACGGTTTCCGCGGCCACGTTTCCGGTGACATGGGACAGGCACAGGTGCAGGGCCTCTTCATAATCGATCAGGCGCCGGTCAAAGGCAGGGCGCGTCCGGCGTTTTTCCTGAACGATGGGGGGCGTTGGCGAATACGGTTCCGGGTGATTCATGACGCGAATACCTCTTCTATTCTTCAGGCACGACGATTTTGGAAAGCGCCTCGGCCTTTGTCCGGGCAAAGGGGGTATAACCGGAAACGGACAGGGAGGGATCATCCAGGCCGTCGTAAATCAGGTCTTCAATCTGCCGGGTTTCGGTCGTTCCCCAGTAGCAATCCTTGACGATGATGCTTTTACCTTCGGCCGGATTCCGGTTGTTCAACTGAAAGCCCGAATTCCCGGCGATGATATTGCCGCCGAAGGCCGACTCACCGCTCATGACCACGCCGCCGGTGCCGTTTGCCCCCTGGGCCGTGTTTTTTTCCACGGTGTTGACCGTAAACAGTTTATTGTGCGGGCTCAATCCCCAGAAATTCAGATAAACGCCGCCGCCCAGTTTCCCCCGGGCGTTATTGTCGGTAATCGTGTTGCCGGTAAGGGAACTGTTGGCTTCGGCATAAACGCCGCCGCCTTCTTCGGCGGTGTTCCTGCTGATGCGGTTGCCTTCGACCAGCGCGAAACTGGCATAAACGCCGCCGCCCTTGGCTTCGGTCCGGTTGCCGGTGATGGTATTGTTGACCATCGCTGTCCGGGAGGTCCAGATGCCGCCCCCGTCTCCCCGGCTGATGTTGCCGGTAATCTGATTATCGCGGATATCCACCCCGACGTTGGAACGGTAGCCGTAGGCGAAAATACCGCCGCCGTCGGCGGCCGTGTTACCGGTAATCCGGTTGTTGTGGAGCAGGACTCGTTTGCTGCCGTAGACATAAATACCGCCGCCGTCCGAATCACTGGTATTGTCCTGAATCAGGCAATCTTTGATGGCGGCGGGTACTTCCTTGATGCGAATACCGGTGCCCCGGTGATTTCTGACCGTGCAGCCGGTCAAGTCGGCGCCGTATCCGTCCATGAGCACGCCCTGTCCGTTTTCGATCAGGCAGTGCTGCATGATGTTGGTAATCTGCGCCGCAGCCGACTGGTCGTCAGCGTCCAGACTCCGGTTTTCAAACAGGATATGACCCCACGGCTGATTACGGTCGCCGGTAAATTTGATCGGTCGCTTCGCCTCTCCGGCGGCTGTCAGTTGACCGCGAACCCGGATAGTGACATCCCCGGCAAGGGTCAATTCGCAGCCCGGGGCGATATCCAGGAGGGCGCCTTCCCGGATCAGCAGGTTGCCGGTGACGGCATAGCGCTTGGCGTCATCTCTGCCCAGGAAAGTGTCGGATTCGAGCATACCCCGAAGGGTGCCCGGCGGCACCGGGCTGGCGGTTACGCCTGTTTTCAGGTTGGCTGCGTCGGTCTCCGGGTAGGCCTCCTCCACCGGCGCGGATCGGAAATGATCCCGACTCACCAGTCCCACCTGGGTATTTTCCATCCAGTCGCAGATCAGTTCGTCAATGACGGCTTGGTCGGTGGTCCCCCAGTAGTTGTTATCCGCCTTCAAATCCGGTGACAGCGAGTGGGACAGGAACTTGACAGCGTATCCGTTCGGCGCGACGATGTTGTTGTCCTCGATGAAGGGATTGCCGGACAGGGCGACCGCCGCGCTCCGCTCCGGCCGGGTGCCTTGATTGGCCGTCACCGTATTATACTGAATGACGCCGCCGCCGATATGGAAGAAACCGCTACCGTCGAAGGCGGTATTGCCCTTGATCAGATTGTGCGACAATTCGCAGTGTTCCGAATAAACGCCGCCGCCTTCGTTGGACCGGTTTCCGGACACCACATTGTCGCTGACCACCGATTCAATGGCGTGAATGCCGCCGCCGGATTTATCCGAGCGGTTGTCTATGACCGTGTTGCCGGTGACTTTGGCGGCATAGGCGAAGATGCCGCCGGCCTTGTAGTCACTGGTATTGTTTCTGACCGTGTTGCCGGTTACCGTGACCTGGCCCTCGTCATAGGCAAAGGCGTAAATGCCGCCGCCGCCGTCCCGACCGCCGAGGGAGGCGTTTTCATAAATTTCATTGTTCTCCACCCGGACGGTCTTGTTGGTGTAAATGTTGATGCCGCAGCCGTTGCCGATTTCCGTCTGGGTTTCCGTGGAGTTGCCATATACCCGGTTCCCGGAAATCAGGCCCGAGGCGTATACAAACCGCAGGGCGGTGGTGCGGTGGTACCGGAACACGCAGGACGACACGATGGTGTCGCTGGAGTTGATGTCCACGCCGTGTCCGTACTCGAATACGCAGTTTTCAAACATGACCCGGGCGGGTTCACTGCCGGTTTTTTTCAAGGCGTTGTTGCATTCAATGGCGTTCCAGTACTCCCCGTCATTCAGCCGGGTAAAGATGATCGGCTCGGCTGCCGTGCCCCTGGCGATGATGAGGCCGTTGCAGCTGATCCCCACGTCTTTTGCCATTTTGATCGTGACACCCGGATCAATGGTCAGGGATACCCCGGGTAGTACATAGACGCTGCCGTCGAGTATGATGGGGCTGTGCTTTTTACGCCAGCGGGTGTCCTTGTAAAGCACCTGCTTATAATGAGGGATTTCGATTTTGTTGATTTTAAAGTACAGGTTTGACCATATGGTGTTGGAAATATCCGCAAAATCTTCATAGTTGCTTAACCGGTAAGCTTTTTTAAGGGCGCAGGACGAAAGACAGAGAACCATCAGCATCAGGATAATCGTTCGAATCAGAGGATAATTGAAAGGATTGTCATGTTTCATCGTAGTTTCCTCCTGAATATGCGGGGATACAACATCAAATCAAACGCGGTAACGCAGTAACATTGAGGCCCGGGAATCGTTCGAATGCATCCCCGGGCGATTATCTATTGTCAATGTTAAAATACATCAGTAATTATTGAAGTCAAACGACTGAACCTCCCGAGCTTTTTCTTCTTCCGCCAGGGGTTCGGGTATCTCTTCCATGAACATCAGGAATAGAGCCGTTCTTTCCAGCCAGGCCTCCGGATCGGGGATGCGCGGCACTTTGTCCGGCGTGTAGAAGACATAGGGCATTCGGGTCTGGGTGCCGACAAATTGAGCGGGGTCGCGCATGAAATTGATAATCCAATGATAGCGGAGTCTTGATTTGACCAACATCAGGTTGAGGGACATGTCTTCAACGCTTTTACCTTCGGGCAGTTCACCGGTAAAAGAAACCGGGTGGCATTGCATGCATTTGTCATTTCTGAACCGGTATTTGCCCATTTCAATGGTCTCATCGGTGTAATCGCTTCTGACCAGTTGCGAATCATAGGGGATGGCGAACTGTTCGCGTTTTTCATCGGGCATGATCGCATGCATGTATTCAATGAGCAGGGTCACTTCATGGTAGGAAAAGTTAAATTGCGGCATGCGAATCTGCAGCCAGGGTCTCATGGCGCTGGGGCGCCGCAGATAGTCGAACATCCAGTCGGGCTGGACCTTTTCCGCCTCGTCCACAATCATGGGCGGGACCATGGTCTTTCTGTCCAGATGGGCGTCGATTCTGGGCTTATCGGCATCTTTGAGAATCTGATGACAGCCCTGGCAGTTGAAATGCCGGATCATCCAGTCCCCCCGTTCTTCCATACGGTCGCCGGCGGACGCGCGGGAGATGAATGACTCGGGAATTTTCAGCAGCCGGTTATACAGGTAGAACACGGTCAGCCGCTGGATTTCCGTGTCGGACAGCACATAATTCGGCATATACATGGGCATGTCGTCGGTCTGATAAACTTCCGGGGTGGAGATTTTGTTGCGCAGCCAGTCCCATTTGGTGTGGGGAACCTTGGAGTTGCCAAAGGGGAGTTCCTCCATCCTTTTATCGGCCACATCCATGACGCTGACGCCGACTTTGGCCGGATCGGTTTTGTCTTTGATCTTGTGGCAGCCCAGGCATCCCAGGCTCTGCACCAGGGCCTTGCCCTCCTCGCCATTGCCGGCGGGACTCTCTTCCTTCAACCGATCGGCGACGGTCGCGTCCTTTAATGTGCCGACGTAAGCCGTCAGATGCAGGATATCATCGGCCGTCAGTTCCAGTTTCGGCATCCAGGTGTCGGGGTTGACGGTTTTGGGGTTTTCGATCCAGTTAGACAGCCAGTCGGATTTCATTTTCAGGCCGGCGTCGGCCAGCAGGGGTATCCGGTTGGTCAAGCCCGGCTTGTCTCTCTCCGGGCTATGACAGGCGACGCAGCCTTTGTCCGTAAACAACTGGCGTCCGGTATCGGCTTTCGCCTGACCGGCGCTGTAGGCTTTCAACTGCAGATCTTTGTCCGGCAGGCTGTAAATGTATTCACTGATGTCCCGGATCTGTTCGGGCTTGATCCGGAATTTGGGCATGAGCGTCGCCGGTCGGATGGCCTGGGGATCTTCTACCCATTTGGCCACCCAGTTACGGCTCTGGATTTTTCCCGCCAGACCGCTGAAGGGAACCGAGAACTTGGGCAGCCCTTCCATGACATTGGCGTCATGGCATCCGTAGCACCCCTTTTCAACAAACAAAATTCGGCCTTCCGAGGCTTTTTCCGCGCCCTTAAGACCAAAGACGTTTTCATGACATTCGAAACAGGAACTCTGGACATATTCCATGGGAAGCCGGGGCAGCTCCCAGTTGTGCTCCTTGCCGTGGGCCTTGTCCACCGTCAGGCCGACGCCCTGGCCGTGATGGCACAGCGTGCATCCGAATCCGTCGATTTTATGATCTTTCAGGATTTCCGGGGGGTGCGCCTTCAACGGGTTGGCCGCTTCGGCAAACAGACTGTTTTTCATGCCGATATGGCAGGTCATGCACAGATCCCGGGTCTGTGTCCCTGGTAGAAACACCTGCTGCATCTTGATTTCCTGGGACCGCAACTGGTCGTCCTTGAGTTTGGCCCATTTTTTCATGGCCTCCTGATCGCCGGCCTGTTCGACCTCTTTGATTTTACCGTCCAGCAACTCAACGTACTGGCTGTTGTACTGGGCCTGGAATCGTTTCCACTGGTTGCGGTTGCGCTCCTCTCTGACAATCACCCCGATGATCGTGGCCAGAATCAACAGCGAAATGATACCAAAAAGAACGCGCAGTCTGAAGGTCGCCTGAATAAAGGAAGTCGTTTTCATATTGAGAAATAGGGTGTCACGATAATGTATTTAACATGGAAGAAGAGTCTCAGGACAACTTTGATGATCGTCCCGAACATCAGCAGTATCAACATCATGGTGGTCAGGTACCGGAACGCGCCCACTTCCTTATAAAAGGAACGTTTCAGCAGGGCCGGCAGCCCGATACCCAGCCCGAAATAGAGACCGATCAGCAGATATCCGAAGGCCGAAGGGATATTCACCAGTTGCTCTTCGGCCGCCTTGGCAATGGACCAGTCCTCCCAGGGCCAGTAGAAATGCCAGTTGGGCCCCCTGAAAAACTGACCGAAAACAATCAGCACAAACCACAGGGTGTAGCCGACCATGAACATCGAGACGGCCAGTTTTCTGTCCCTGAAGTTATATTCGCCGACGCCCCTGGGGTTGGGATCAATGTAAGGGATGAGCATCAGCCCCAGGATGATCAGACCCGGGAGGGCCACGCCGGCGATCCAGGGATCAAAGTAAACCAGCATTTCCTGCAGGCCGATAAAATACCACGGGGCCTTGGCCGGGTTTTCCGTCCAGTTGGGGTCGGCGATCGCCTTTAAGGGCGCGTCGATTCCCATGGACCAGACGGACAGGACGATCATGGCCAGAAGAATGGCGATGAATTCCCGGGCGACCAGGTCCGGGAAGGTGAACACCTGATCATCGGCCGCCTCCATGGGGGGCGCCGTCTGAATCGGGGGTTCGTCTTGTCTGTTTTCCGCTGTTTCCATTTTTCCTCTTATAAAGGTCTTGAGATGCCGCCGTCTTTTCTGATCCGCCAGAAGTGAACCGCCATCAGGATGACGCAGACCAGCGGCAGCAGCACGCAGTGAAGTACATAGAACCGTAACAGCGCGTTCCCTCCCACCTGGTTGTCTCCCAGCAGAAGGAACTGCATGTCGTTGTACTGGTTGATGTTCAGCAACTGATGAAAAGGGCCTTCGTTACCCAGAAACGGCGTGGCCGCGGCCATCTTGGTGCCGACCGTGATGGCCCAGAAGGCGATCTGGTCCCAGGGCAGGAGGTATCCGGTGAAGCTCAGCAGCAGGGTCACCACCAGCAGCAGCACGCCGATCACCCAGTTGAACTCCCGGGGCGGCTTGTAGGAGCCGGTGAGAAAGACGCGGAGCATGTGCAGCATCACCAGAATGACCATGGCATGGGCGGCCCAGCGGTGCATGTTCCGCAGAAACATGCCGAACAGCACCGTGTGCTCGATGAGCTTCATGTCCAGGTAGGCGTATTCGGGAACCGGCCGGTAGTAGAACATCAGCAGCACGCCGGTGACGGTTTCGATGATGAACATCAGCAGGGTCAGCCCCCCGAGGCAGAAGGTAAAGCGGAACTTCAGTGCCGAAGCCTTCATCTGCACCGGGTGAAGATGAAGGAAGACGTTGGAGGTAACCGCCAGTGACCTGTTCCGGGGCGTATCCGTGAGTTTGTGCCTGAACACCGAGCGCCAGGCAGCGCTTTCCGTAATTTTTTTCAGCTTCATGTGGGTTAGTCGGCCAGTAATTTTTTCAAATAGGTAAAATCGGCGGTAACGAACCGGGCCAGAACCTGAAGCAGGCAGGTATAAAACAACACCGCTTCATCCGGGCTGGCGATTTCGGCAAGAATGCTTTTCATCCTCTCCGCGAGCAGGGATGCCCACCGGTTCAGATGACGCTCCAGAAAGTCCCTCTGGGCCAGCAGGTAGCCGTGGGTTTCCTTTTTGTCCTGGAGGGCCTTGATGGTCAGAAAGGCCAGGTAGTGCATGAATTCCAGTTCGTAGGAAACATGGTCCGGCCGGTCTTCCATGGACCCTTCCTGATAGCTGAGCCCGAAGTTGTTGTAAAAACGGATCAGGGATTCGAAGATGGTCCGGCGGTTGGAACCCTTGACTTGCTTGCCTTCGACCAGCGGACAGGGAGGATCTCCCGGGCCGGCATCGAACAACCGGATAAATTCCGATTCCACGTCGTCATCGCTGAACTTGTCCGAAAAACGCAGCACGCTTTTTTCCTGGTCGCTGACGGCAAATTCAAACGGCAGGTTCGGCACGATATCGTTCAACCCGTCGACCAACTCACCGTTTCTGACAAAATTCCGGAAGGCCTGGTCGGGATAGCGGAAGACATCCGCCATCAGGGCGTACATGTTGCTCCTGGCCGCGTTCTGGATCTCCTGTTCCGTTTTCAGCTCACCGGTTTGAAACACACCGCCAGCGCCTTCGCCTGTTGCCTGGTCCGTACTGATGCTTTCCGCCGCTTGGTTCATGGGTTTATCCTGTTTTATGAATTCAAAAAAAGAAGGAAAATTATCCGCCGGCCGCGCGGGTTGGCCGGCCGGCGGATGCTATGTCTCGCTGGTTTTATTCCTTGATCCCCGGACGGGTATAAATTCCGGCCTTGGCCGGTTTCCTCTCCATAATCGCGGGGTCTTTGTCAAAGATGTCAAACATCTTTTTCCACTCCCTGGCGATGAGAATGTCCATCAGTTCAGACTTGCCGCCTTTTCTGACCTTGTCCAGTTCCGTCTGCATGACTTCCAGGGATTTGTCCACTTCCGGACCGAACAGGTAGCGCAGGTAATCCCGGGGGATTCTCGGTTTGGTCGGGTCGATCTTGCCGCTATCATCCAGCCGGGACGGGGCCAGGGGCGGGATGTAGAAGACGTTAGGATTGGTCCCGAACTCGGAATGCAGCGGCAGGGCCACTTTCCATACTTTGACCAGCTTGTAGATGATGCTCTCCGGTTTATCCACGAAGCCGACCCAGCGGACCCGGGCGGTGCACTGCCGGGCGCAGGCGTTGGCTACGTTTTGTTCCAGCCGGGGATAACAGAAGATGCACTTCATGCTCTTATCGGTGACGAAGTTGAAATAGATAACCTTGTAAGGACAGGCTTCCAGGCAGAAGCGGTAGCCCTTGCAGCGATCCTGGTCGATGACCACGGCGCCGTCGGTCTCTCTTTTGTAGATGGCGTTTCGCGGACAGGCGTCGACGCAGGCCGGATAAGAGCAGTGATTGCATATTCTGGGCAGGTAGAAATAGAAGGAGTTGGGGTAGGTCCCGGCGCCCTGATCCTCATCCCAGTTCATGGACCAGTCCGGAACGCTGTCGTCTTCCTGGTTCTTGGCCTGCAGGTGAACGTCGCCGGCCTTGCTGTTGACCACCTCGTTCCAGTTGAATTTCCACAGGTCGCCGAACTCTTTGCGGGTGGGATGCTTGCCCTGGACGGGTTCCATGACCTTGCCCTCGAACAGCACCTTGTAACCGCCGCCCATCTTCTCCCAGTCCTTGGGAGAGCCCTTGCCGGGCATGGTGTTGACCTTGTTCCACCACATGTATTCCCGGCCTTCAAAACTGGTCCACAGCGTTTTGCAGGCCATGGAGCATAATTGACAACCGATACATTTATTCAGGTCCATGACCATGCCGACCTGGTGATCGGACTTTCGAAGCATATCCTTGGTGGCTTCAAAAGTCTTGGCCAGTTCCTTTTCCCTGTCTGTAAGTACTTTTTCTTCAACAGCCATGGGTTTATCTCCTTAAATATTAAATATTGAAATTCAATCCATAATGACTGACCGCAGGCGGTTACGCTTCGATTACCAGATCCCGCCACTCCTTGCTGAATGCCTTGACTCCGCCCCGCTCGCCGTTGGAACCTTCCCAGACCGCGAAGCCGATGCCGATCTTTCCGCCCGGGGCCAGGTCGACGGTTTCTTCACCCGGCTTGTTGGCCTTGAGGGTGCGGCCCATGACCACGTGCCATTTCCCGTTTTCCCACTTGGAACTGGCAGCGATGGAACTCTTTTCAGTGTAAAGGGAGGTGGACAGACCGTGGGCCACCTGGTTCTTGGGCTTATCGTCAAAATCCGGACGCCAGTACCAGGAGGTGGTGGGAAAATCCTTGGTGCCCATTTCGGTGATGGGGGTCTTGTCGATCTCCTTTAAGGGCATGAGCAGGGCGACCCCGTCGGCAAAGACGTTGATGTCCTGGATTTTCATATTGGCCTGGGGGCTCTCCCATTCAAAATAGAAGAAAATGGACTCTCCGTTGTGGACACTTTTCATCCACAGCTTTTTCACGGCGCCGATCTTGTCCTCGCTGTAGACGCCTTTGATGTAAGGCGAGGGCTGGTTGGCCAGGGGAGTGGCCGCGGTTTCAATCAACTCTTTTTCCGTCTGCCACAAGGGGTTTTTGCAGTCCAGCAGGTCCTTGGTGGCGGCGGAAACTTTCTTGCAGGTAATATTTGCCATGTGACACCTCTATAGTATGGTTGAATTCAATTAACTCGTTAATCAGGCCTTGCTGACTTCCACGGAAATGCCCCGGTCAATGGGCTGAGCGCACCAGTTCCATCTCCAGTAACGGAGGTGGCCGTAGTCATTGATCAGGTCCAGCCATTTGATCATGCCGGGAATGGCCGTGTCATAGCTCTTCCATCCGGGGAACTGGAACGGTTCCCAGGCATGGTAGATAATGACCTGGCCCGGCATGGCCGCGCCTTTTTCCGGACGGGCCGCCGGCGTGACCTTGACGTGGATTTTAAAGTCGTCAAAATCGTTGTGCACCCGGACCAGGTCGCCGTCTTTGATGCCCCGTTTTTCAGCGTCTTCCTTGCTCATGAACATGAACGGCCGGCCCTGATGGGTCCGCAGGAGCTGTTCGTTGTTGACCCAGATGGAGTGGATGCTCCAGCGCTGATGACCGCTGGTCAGGCGCAGCGGGAAGTTGCCGCCGATCTTGGGATTGTCCTTGTGAATCGGGAGTTGCTCCCCGGCTTCCAGGAACCAGGGATGATCGATATAGAACTGGATCCGCCGGTTGTAAGTGGGGTAGGGAATTTTCTTTTCGCCGGTGTGCCAGGTCAACGGAACGATCGGTTCATCCGGCTTGATGTCCGTGGCCAGGTTCATGGTGACCGGGTCGAAGATGGAGACGTCGACAAAGCGGACGATGCCTTCCTTGCGCATGAATTCCAGGTTGGTCCCAGGCGGCAGGTTGCTCAGCATGACGCTGGACTGCAGGGCGTCGTCCATGACTTCCTCATAGTTGGTGGCGCCCATGTTCTGCCAGACGGAATAGTTGTCCAGGACCACATTCCCTTCCTTGTCACGGCAGGGGAACTGATCCAGGAACATCTTGTATTCTTCCTGAAGCGGCGTCCGGGGGGTGAACTTGGTCTTGCCCATTTTCCTGGAAACTTCTTCGATCTTGGCCCCCAGCATGCGGCAGATTTCCCACTCGGTCTTGGTTTCCGCCAGGGGCTTGACCGCTTCATCGGTCAGGGTCAGCCAGGGAACATGGGGGGTGGGGAAACGGGTGTCGAGTTTTTCGTAGAAACCGGCGCAGGGCAGAACGTAATCACCATACAGCAGGGTGGTGGTCCAGCGGGTTTCAAAGCCGAAGATGAGCTGGTACTTGTCCCACAGGGACCCGAGAATATTCTTGACCCAGCCGCGGTTTTTTCGGGCCGGGTTGGTGCCCATCCAGGAGTAAACGGTCGGGGTCTGGTCGGCGGCCGGCTTGATGTAGCCGTCCCACCAGCCCTTGGACACCGCTTCGTCGTAATACTCCTTGAATTCCCGCTTCATGGTCGGGCAGTGCCAGGCCTTGTTGTCCCAGGCCTTCTTGTAATTGGAGTGGTTATAGTAGAGATGGGCGGGAATGGTCATGTTGACCAGGTTGCGGTCAATGACCCGTTCCTGCTCGATGGAGCACATTTCATCCGAACGGGTTGGATCTTCCATCTTCTTCTTATTGAAAACGCTTCTCATCAGCGGCAGCTGCTTGGACAGGTTGGAGAGGCCGATTTTCTCCTTGAAGACGTGAGTGAAGGCCCCTTCGAACAGGGACTCGTTCCAACCCCGGATGCCGCAGCCTTTCTTGCCGTAGCTGCCGGTCAGGGCCAGCACCAGGCACATGGCTCTTTCGATCAGGTCGCCGTGGTAGTACTTGGGTGAGTTCCAGCCCACCAGCACCTGAATCTTGCCGCTGGCCTTGTAGCATTTTTCCGCCAGGCGCCGGATGGTGTCCGGATGGGTCTTGCATATTTCAGCGGCCTTTTCCGGGGTGTACTCTTTGTTGACCAGGTCTTTTAAATTCTGGTAAACCGGCCGGACTTTGACGGATTTGCCGTCCAGCAGCGTTACCGAGAATTCGCCTTCCAGGGCCGGATCGCAGGGCAGCTTCAATGTTTCCAGCGGGGCCTTGACGACCTTGTTGTTTTTAGAATCCCAGAAGCAGAACTGGTCGGCCCGGGCGCCTTTTTCAATTTCGGACGCGTTGAGGAACTGATTGGTGTCCGTGCGGACCAGCAGGGGCAGGTCGGTCTGTTCTTTTACAAAGGGGACATCGACCCAGCCTTTTTCCATGAGTACCTGGCAGACGGCCATGCCCAGGGCGGTGTCGGAGCCCATTTCCACCGGGATGTATTCATCGGCGTGCATGGTGCTGGGGTTGTAATCCGGCGCGATGGAGATGATTTCGGCGCCGTTGTAGCGGGCTTCCGAAATAAAATGATAGTCGGGGATACGGGTGTAGACCGGGTTCATGTGCCAGATCAGGAGCAGTTTGCCGAAGTACCAGCCGTCCACCGAATCCATGAACTGGAATTTGCCGAAAGTTTCATAAATGCCGCGGTTGAAGTCGCCGATGGTTGAATCCAGGTCCAGCAGCGTGGCCCCGAGGCCGACAAACAGCCGGTGAACGGCCATGACGTGGATATAACCGCCGTTGCCCGGGCCGCTTTCAAAAACAATGGATTCCGGGCCCTGGGCATCCAGACCCTTGACAATGCCTTCGGCGATTTCCGTCAGGCACTGGTCCCAGCTGATTCGTTTCCATTTGCCGCTGCCCCTGCCGCCGGTCTGCTTCATGGGGTATTTCAGGCGGTCGGGGTTGTACATATTAAGACTGTAAGAAGCACCCTTCTGGCATCCCCGGGGGTTGAAGTCCGGGCCGGACGGGTCGATGACCGGATACTTGGCGGCCTGCTCTTCCCGGAAGACGATGCCGTCCTTGGAGTAGACCCGCCACAGACAGTTGCCGGGATAGCAGTCCACCAGGTGGGTGCCGTAGGTGACCTTGTCCCAGGTCCATTCCTGCCGGTGGAGATCCTCCCAGCCGGCATAGTTCCAGTCTTCAACAACTTTGTTCGTAGCGTTGGCGATGCCGTTGCCTCCCAGAAAGCCAAGAGAATTGAGGGACAGCAACGCGGCGGTTGCGCTCGTTCCCTTCAAGAAGGTCCTTCGGGAGAATTTCATGTGCTTCATAGTGCCCCCTTCATTTCGTTATTGATCCTTGAGTCTGGTTATTACCTCTGTTGTTTCACTATTTACAAATGCCGTTCGGCACATAACAATTTATCGCCGGCGATACCCGGCGCTTTTCATGATACCGGCACCAGCCGAATGGCGTTCCAGGGACATCCGGTCAGAACGATTCCCTGGGTGCCGCTGGAGACGCAGGCCCCGCAGCCGACACATCGGCCGGCGTCCACCGTCATTTTACGGAAAGGGTAATTTTCGGGGTCATCCACCAGTTGCAGGGCATCAAACTTGCAATACACCCGGCACACCGGCACGCCGCCGCAACCGGTACACCAGTCGGCAATCCGGGCGCTTCGTTTGACCCGTGTTTTCCTGGCCGGTTTTTCCCCGGCCGCGGTGGTGACGGCGGTATTTAACATCATGACACTTCGATATAGATTTTCTGGTCTTCAAATTCCTGCCTGGTGTACACCAGGGCCGTATCCACGATCAGGTTGCCTTCGCTGTCCAGGGTGATGTGATGACGGTCCAGGGGCCGGGGCGCCGGCCCGGCGAACTCCACGCCGTTGGAATGGAACTCGCTGCCGTGGCAGGGACATTTGAAGATGTTTAAGTCCTCGAACCAGTTGACCGTGCAGCCCAGATGGGTGCAGCGGGCGAACAGGGCAAAGACCCGGTCCTTGTCCCGGACCACGAAGAAGCGATGGTTCTTTTTGAAACGGGAGTCGATGAAGATGACGCCGTACTGGTCGGGGCGCTTGTCCGTGATAAAATCATTAATATGGCCGATGACATACTTGCTGGGCGGGTGGAACACCACCGACGGATACAGAAAACGAAGCCCCTGATAAATGCCCGCGCCCATGCCGGTGAAGATGACGCCCCAACCGGCCACCGTGATGCCTTTGTTGAGAAAGGCCCTTCTCGTCAGCCCGGTTTTTTCCTCGGGCTGATGATTGGAAAGACTGCCTGGCTGTAAAATTTCTTCCATTCCTGCTCACCGAATCATGCGTGTTCCGGACAGGGCAGTGCCCCGGCCTGGAGTTATTTTTTACCCAGAAGGCTGCGGATCATCTCAAATATAAAGGAAAGGATAAACATCCCTCCGGCTCCTTCCGCGTACTGTACCCAGGCATAATAATGAAAATTCTGGAACATGGTCTGGTGCATGTTGAAACGCCAGTAAAAGAAGTTGACCACGGCAAAATAAATGGCCGTATAAATGACGGCGAAAACCAGAGATTTGAGGATTTTTTTAAACATGGGCACCTTCCTTTGATTTTGGATGGATCGGTTTGTGTCCGGGCGATTGTTTAAATGATGACTGCATTCCGTTCATGAGTTTCCTTAAAAATCAAAAGCTCAACTTTCAACTTTTAATTAAAAACTACAGCGGGCAAAAACGGTTGTCAAGTCTTTTTTGATCACGGCGGCAAATCCCGTTAACCCGGCCGAAAGGGGATAGCGCTTAACGGAAATTACGATAACAAAACAGTAACCGCTTTTTGTATTTACCGTTTTTTTATAAATTTTATTAATTAAATAAATATATTATAAAAAAACAAAGGAACTGATCCGTTATCTATGGGAAAAGCCGTACGGATCGTCATGTTAATGGTGAAGATATAAAAATATATCGGAAACGGCCGCTGAATGTCAATGGAAAAAGTTCGTAGTAAAACTTTTCACTTTTTTGTTGACAAGTTCGGTTGTATTTTATAATTCCAAAAGATGAAAGCGAAGTGAATTCCCCGGGGAAACAGGTTTGAAAACAATGCCGGACGCAATGATGCCCGGCGCCTGGGGAGAAACGACAGAAGGGAGTACTTTATGATCATCTGCGGAAGAACTCGGGAAGAAGCCATGGCCGACATCCGGGATTTCCATGGTTTTGTGGCGCCTGGTCTGTTGATCGGCGCGTTCATGGTGGACCTGGCCTATGAAAAGATCGGCCGGGAAGTGGAAGCCGACGCCATTGTGGAAACCCGGCGTTGCCTGCCGGATGCCATTCAGGTTTTCACCCCCTGCACCATCGGCAACGGCTGGCTCAAGATCCTGGATCTGGGAAAATTCGCGCTGACCATGTATGACCGGCATACCCGCGAGGGGCACAGAGTCTGGCTGGATCTGGACAAGGCCCGGACCGGCCATGAAACGATTTATAAGTGGTATAATGGGCTCGCTTCCAAAAAGGAACTGCCCATAGAAATACTGCATGAGGCGATTTTTGCCGCCGGCCGATCGATCCTGTCTTCCAAAGCGGTACGCGTCGTCGATTACGGCGAGCGGCAGAAAAAGGGCGAGGTCCGGATCTGCGAAAAATGTCACGAGGCCTATCTGGCCGACCAGGGCAGCCCCTGTCTGGCCTGCCAGGGAAAAGGCTATTACCAGGATATCGATAACATGTAATCGGGTTGGACATGATGAGCGCAATACATGCCGGCCGCGGGAAAAGACAGAGCGGCAAAAAACGACGCCTGAAGATGAAGGATCTGTCGGAAGCCACCGGCGTCAACGGAGCCACGATCCGCTATTATATTAATGAAGGACTGCTGCCCAAACCCTACAAGCCGTTCCGCAACATGGCGTATTATGACGAATCGTTTATCGACAAGATCAAATTCATTAAAACACTGCAAAAGGACTATTTCCTGCCGCTGGAAGTGATCCGGGTCAGCATCAAGGAGAGCGGCTACGACCTTCAGGCCGTGGTCAACAAGCTCGACCGGGCCAAGCAGATGATGTGGCTTTCCGATCCGGAATCCGATCAGAATTCTCTTGAAGCCGTGACCCGGGAAAAGCTGGCCCAGATCACCGGAATGGCGGCCGAAGACCTGGGGGAGGCCATTCATAACGGCATGGTCTTAGCCGATGAGGACGGCCTGTTCCACGAAAAAGAGATCCTGATCGCCAGGAAGATTGCCCGCATCCGGGAATTTCTGACCGATGCCAGGGGGTTCTCGTTTGATCTGATGGTCGAACACTACAAGATGTTTGAAGCCCTGGTGGACATGGAATTCGAGGTCTTCCTTAAAAACGTGATCAACAACAAGATCACGGTCGAGGAAGCCAACGAGATGGCGGAAATACTGCTGGAAGAACTCAAGGATCTGTATCCGCTGATCCACCGGCGGCGGTTGAGCAAGAAAGTCAGAGAATCCCTCGTGATTAAGTGATCAGGCCCTTTTGCCTGTGATCGCGTTTTCCGCTTTCTCCGCTATTTCCCCCTGGCGCAGAACCGTTTCCAGCCCATCAGGGCGGCCGCGCCGGCAATGGTGGTGCCGTAAAAAAGAACCGGCTTGCCGGTTAAAAACTGATCCACGGTTCCGTTGACGATGGTCGTTCCGGTGACCAGCAGCAGGTCGGCCCAGGCAAGGGCGTCCGCCGTGGCGTCCGGCCCCTCGATGCGGGCCCCGCGTTTTTCCATGCCGATGTTTTCCGGATCCAGGTCCAGGATGCGGTAAGGAAAATTCCGGCTGACCGCCTCCACCATGGCCGGCTGAAATCCGATCTGGACGACTTTGGCACGGCCGTATTCCTTTTCAATAAAGCGGGCCAGTTCCGAAGCGCATTCAACCGGCTCCCTGTCGCGGCAGTGCAGGGTGCGGTCCGTGCGGCCCAGGTGCTTGAGCACCGCGTTCAGGGTCGCCACGAACACGGCCCGGCGGAAGTTGTTGGTCAGGGGGCTGTCGATGATGTCCCGCAGGGCCCCTTCAAAATTTCCGAACCGGTCCGTGAAGGCCTGGCCGGACGAACCCAGAAAATCGGCCTGCATCAGGCGCTCCTTGCCCTGCTGCAAGGGAAAATCGTCGGCCTCGGGATTGCCGATGGCTTCTTCGACGGTAAGGGTTCTGGCCTTGACCTGGACATTCTGGTCCATCAGGTTCTGCTCCCGGCATATGCGGGCGAACTTTTCTCTGAGCTGACCGTGGATGTCGTCTGCCATCGTTGTCTCCTTTTGTCTTATCTGATCGCCATGATCACCTTGCGGCCGGCTTTCTGAATCACCGGTGTGCCGGTGCCGTGGCGGATGGCTCGCAGGGTAGCCGCCCTGTCAACGGGGACCGTCCCGGCCAGAAAGTGAACAGGCAGGGAGGTAAACACCTCTCCGACCATGGGTGTGCTGGGGCCCAGCAGGACCGTCCGGGTTTCATGACTGACATGGCCCAGGATGTCTTCAACGGTGTTGTTCAACAAGGACGTGGACGTCAGGACCAGCGCCTGGGCCCATTGGCTCAATTTTTCGTAAACAGATTGCTGATTGCCGATCTGCTGACCGAGGTCACACAGGACCAGATCAGCGCCGCGTTTTTCGATCAGGTGGATCAGCGGCTTGATGGCGCCGACCATGACCACCCGGGTTCCCTTACCGACGCCCAGCTGGTCGAGAAGCACCTGATTGTCCGGCTCCGCGGGAAGATTACGGGCCGTGTCATAATTCAGGGCGTTGATCGCGGCCAGGGCCATGGATCGTTCCAGAGGCGAGTCGGCCAATATTTTTCTCACCAGACCGATGGCGGGCTCTCCTTCGGGATCCTGGTAATTGTGGTGCATCATGCAGGTGTTTTTGGATTCAAAATAAGAATAGGCGATGCCGATGCCGCCGTCGGACGTGCACACCGCCGTGTACCCCAGGCCCAGGCAGAGGTGCTCTATCGTTGTATGGCGGGCCTTATCCTCAAACCGCTGAAACAATCTTTCATATAGCGTCATATCCGTAATCCCGGCTTATGGATTTTTTAATAGTCCCGTTTGTTGTTTATGGCAACGATTTTTGTTATGGGATAATATGCTTACAGTAAAAAGCACCGATAAAAGTACCGATATCAAGAGGGCAGCCGTCATGGAGAACAACCAGAACCAACCATTGTCCGTCCAGGATCTGGAGCAGGAACTGGCCGCGTTGAAACAACAGATCGTTTCCTACGAAAAAAGCAATCAGTTCTTTGAGATGCTCGTCCGCAGCCTGCCCGGCCTGTTTTATCTTTTTGACAGCAACTTCAAGGTGCTGAAGTGGAACCGCAACCTGGAACTGGTCACCGGTTACAGCCAGGAGGAGATATTTGCCCGCAATCTCTTTGATCTGTTTTCCGGCGATGACCTGGAAAAAGTGAAACAGGCCGTTAAGGAGGTGTTTGACAGCCATCAGGGAGAAGTCGAAGCGGAGCTGGTTTCCAAAAGCGGAGAGCGCCGCCCCTATCATTTTACCGGTGTCGGCGCCACCATCGGTGATGAATCGTTTCTGGTCGGGGTGGGACTGGATTTGAGCGCTTATAAGAAGACACTGAAAGAACTGCAGGAAAGCGAAGCCCTCTATCGTCTTCTGGCCGAGCGCATGACCGAGGGCGTGATCCTGCTGAAGCGGTTCAAAATCCTTTTTGCCAACAACGCCTTTCTCTCCATTTTCGGATATGAGGACACCGCCTCCCTGATCGGCGGCGACCTGCGCGATATGATCGCCTCCGGCTTTGAAATTTATTTTCAGGACATGTGCGAGGCCCTGGAATCCGGCATCTGCGCCGAGCGGTTTTTCCAGGCCCGCTGGCTGAACCGGAAAAAAGAGGTCCTGTGGGTGGAAGGCATCGGCAACCGGCTGGAGTGGAAAGGCGAGCCGACGGTGTTCCTGACCGTCCGGGATATCACCGAGGCCAAGTTAAAGGAAATCTCCATGCAGGAGGAGGCCGACAACCTGCGGCGCCAGAACGTCAAGCTGCGCTCGTCCATCCAGGAGCGCTACCGTTTCGGCAAGATCGTCGGCAAGAGCCCGGCCATGCAGCGGATCTACGAACAGATCCTCAACGCCTCCGGCACCAACGCCAGCGTGGTTATTTACGGTGAATCCGGCACCGGCAAGGAACTGGTGGCCCGGGCCATTCACGACATGAGCCGCCGCTCCGGCAAGAGCTTCGTGCCGGTCAATTCCTCGGCTATTCCGGAGAACCTGCTGGAAAGCGAGTTCTTCGGCCATAAGAAAGGCGCTTTTACCGGCGCCCACGCCGACCGGGCCGGTTACCTCGACCTGGCCGACGGCGGCACGCTGTTCCTGGATGAAGTTGGCGATCTTAACATCAACCTTCAGGCCAAACTCCTGCGGGCCCTGGAGGAGGGTTCCTATTCGCCCGTGGGCAGCAATATCGTCAAACATTCCGATTTCCGGTTGCTGTCGGCCACCAACAAGAACCTGCCGGCCATGATCCGCGAGGGTGAACTGCGGGAGGACTTTTTTTACCGCATTCATATCCTGCCCATCACCCTGCCGCCCCTGCGGGAGCGCAAGGAGGACATCCCCCTGATCGTGGAGGATTTTCTGCGGCGGCTGCTGGTCGACAGCAAGATCGTCCAGATCCCGGGACCGGTGCTGGAAGCCCTGATGGCCTATTCCTGGCCGGGCAATGTCCGCGAACTGCAGAATGTGATCCAGCGTTATCTGGCGGTGGGCAACGTCGATTTTCTGGAAACGGGACTCCCCGCCCCCGCCGGAGCAAAGCCGGCCGCCGGCGCGACCGCGGAAACAGCGGCCCCGGAGATTGCCGGGGACCGGGAAAGCCTCCAGGACAATGTCGACGCCCTGGAAAAAGCCCTGATCGAAAAGACCCTGCGGCAGTGCCACGGCAATAAAAGCAAAGTCGCCGGAAAATTGAAGATTTCCCGCAAGACCCTGGCCAGAAAAATGGAGCGGCTGGGACTGGAGTAATGGCCGCCGTCTCCGATGCAATTTTCCCGGTTTCAACCCGTATTGTGTTTTTGATGCGTTGGGCCGTTTGTGCCCAAAATGGCCCCTTTGTCCTCAACTCCCAATCTCATTCCCGTCCGCTTCCACCCCCGTCTTATTTCATAATCAAATAAAAACAGAACGATATCTGTCTTTTCCCGGACCGGCCGGCCTTGGCACCTTATTTGCTATGATGGTACCATTGAACCCATTGGGTTTTCTCGCCCTTTTTGCGGGGACGGGCTTGATGATAAACCACGGGCGGTTCCAGAGAAGAATTTTCAAGGCGTCGCCGTTAACCTATGAGATGGAGGCATCATGAACCAGGAAAGGAAAATTCGCGTCCTGATCGCCAAGCCGGGACTGGATGGCCACGAACGGGGCGCCCGGGTGGTTGCCTACGGGCTGCGGGACGCCGGCTTTGAAGTGATCTATACCGGGTTGCGCCAGACGCCGGGCCAGATTGCCCGGGCGGCGGTGGAGGAGGACGTGGACGTGGTCGGCCTCTCCATTCTGTCCGGCGCCCACCTGCTGCTGACCCAGGAGGTGATCCGTCAGCTTCACGAGCTGAAGGCCGATGACATGATGATCCTGGTCGGCGGCATCATCCCGGAAGCTGATTTCGCGGCGTTAATAAATATGGGCGTGACCGGCATTTTCACCTCCGGCACCCCCATCTCCGCTATTGCCGAAACCATCAAACAGGTTGCCGCCGGGCGTTTTTCTGAATAATGATCGCGATACAAAAGAGGTTTTCATGAGTCACCATAATACGGAAGAAAAAATGGAGAAGATCCGCCGGGCTGAAGACAACTGGCGGCAGAATGTCCGCGGCAAACGGGTCAAACGTTTCAACCTGGCCCAGAGCCCGACCGAATTCTACAGCCCCACGGCCCTGCCGCCGGATCATGATTTTATGGAAAAGGTGGGTTTCCCCGGGGAGTATCCCTTCACGGCCGGCAACCACCCCTTTGATTTCTGGCGGGCCTATGCCGCGGACGCCGCCAAAATGGGCTACCGGCCGGACTGGGGCGGGGCCGGCAAGGTGGGCAAATACGGCGGATTCGGAACTCCGGCCGATTACCGGGACTATCTTTTCCGCATGCAGTCCATGGGCCGCAAGGGCGGCCCCAATATCGCCTTCGATCTGGCCACCCAGTGCGGCTATGATCCGGACAGCCCCAGGGCCGTGGGCGAGGTGGGCCGCGTGGGCGTGTCAGTGGCCTCCTTCCGGGATTTTCAGATCATTTACGAGGCCTATACCGGCGACCTGGACATCGACAAAGTGCCGTCCAACTTCACCATCAACGCGCCGGCGGCCGTGATCATCGCCATGTACGCCGTGCTGGCCAGAAAAAGAGGGATCCCCCTGGAAAAGCTGGCCGGTACGCCCCAGAACGACATCTTAAAGGAATTCATCGCCCGGGGAACCTATATATTTCCGCCCCGCCAATCCCTGCGACTGTTCCGGGACACCTGCGCTTTCTGCGTCCGTCACATGCCGGAACTAAACATCAACAGCATCGGCGGCTACCATATCCGTGAGGCCGGCGCCACCCGCGTGCAGGACCTGGCCTTTTCCCTGGCCAACGGCAAGGCCTATCTGGCGGCCGGGACCGAGGCCGGGCTGGCGGTGGACGAGATCGCGCCGCGGTTTACCTTCAACGCCTTTGGCGGCAGCATGGAAATCTATCAGGAGATCGCCTTCCAGCGGGCGGCCCGGCGCATGTGGGCCAGGATCCTCAAAGAAGAGTTCGGGGCCAAAGACAAGCGCAGCATGATGCTGCGCCAGCCCATCACCGCCCATATCGGCTGCTCCTCGACCACCCTCAACCGGCCCCTGAACAACCTGGCCCGGGCCGTGGTGGGCGGGATCGCCGCCGGCATGTCCGGCGGCATGCCGGGCGTTTACCCGCCCTTTGACGAACCCCTGGGCCTGGGTCACAGCCAGGAGGCGGTTCAGCTCCAGCTGGACGCCACCCGCATCATGATTTACGAGGCCAAAGTGGCCGACGTCAACGATCCCTGGGCCGGTTCCTACTTCATGGAATCCCTGACCGACCAGATCGAGGCGGCCGCCCTGGCGGAGATCAAGAAGATCGACGACATGGGCGGCGCGGTGGCGGCCATCGAGAGCGGCTACATGCAGCGGGCCGTGGCCCGCAGCGCCTATGAGCGGCAGAAGCAGATCGAGCGCCAGGAGGAGTTCGTGGTGGGCGTCAACTGCTTTACCGGCGAAAACGAGATCACCGTCAACGTCAACCGCGAGGTCGAGGCCACCTATGATCCGGAACTGATGAAGACCGCCGAGGAGCGCCAGAAAAAAGCCCTGGCGCAATTAAAGAAAGAGCGAAACGACGCGGCCGTGTCCGCGGCCCTGGCCGTCCTCAAATCCCATGCCGCCGATCCGGCCGTCAACCTGATGCCGGATATCTGCGACTGCGTCGAGCAGGAGGCCACCCTGCAGGAAATCTGCGACGTGCTCAGGGATGTGTTTGGCGAGGCGGAACCGGTCAAACTGTAAACCCAAAATGATCGCATGTCGCTCACAAAAGCCTTTTTACGATGTGCCGGTGAATGGATTAGAAAATACAGGAAAGCCGTTTATGAACAACAACTGGGAGGAACTGATCCGGCAAATGTGTCAGGGCGGCACGCGGGCCCTGTCGCGGCTGATCACCCGGGTGGAGAACCGCGAGCCCGGATGGGAAGTCGCGATGAAAGCGATTTATCCTCACACCGGCCGGGCCCGGATTTTCGGTATCACCGGTTCTCCCGGCGCCGGGAAAAGCACCCTGACCCGGGAGCTGTCCCTGGTGTTGCTGGAAAAGGGCCTGTCCATCGGCATCATCGCGGTGGATCCCTCCAGCCCCTTTTCCGGCGGTGCCCTGCTGGGGGACCGCCTGCGCATGCAGGAGCTGTATGAACATCCCCGGGTGTTTATCCGCTCCATGGCCACCCGCGGCCGCATGGGCGGCCTGTGCCACGCCGCCCGGGACGTCACCCGCCTCATGGACGCCTTCGGCAAGGATGTCATCCTCATCGAGACCGTGGGCGTGGGCCAGGACGAGATCGACATCGTCCGCGTGGCGGATTCGGTCATGGTGGTCTGCGTTCCCGGCCAGGGCGACGGCATCCAGGCCATCAAGGCCGGCATCATGGAGATCGCCGATTTCTTCGTGGTCAACAAGGCCGACCGCGACGGGGCCGAGGAACTGGCCGCCGACATCGCCGCCATGCTGGCGCTGTCCACCCTGGCCGACGGGCTCAAGCCGCCGGTCATCAAAACGTCGGCCCTGAAGAAAGAGGGCATCCGGGAACTGGCCGAGGCCATTCTGGCGCCGCGGTCCCGCAACCGGTCCATGGAAACAAAGAACATCCGGGAAGAGATCATGAGTCTGCTGGAAGGGGAAGTGTCGCGGCGGCTTCACCGGATCGCCGCCGGCGACGAACGAATCGACCGGCTGGTGGAGATGATCGCCGGCCGGGAACGCGACCCCTATTCGGCCGTGGATGAACTGCTGAACGATCTGATTGAGCAAATCAAGTAGGGAAGGAGGTCCTATCATGACAACACTTCTCGCCGCCTTTGTTTCCGGTCTGCTGCTGTTTAACGCCGTGCCCCATCTGGTCCAGGGCATCTGCGGCAAGCCCCACATGACGCCTTTTGCGCCCCGGTCGGCGGCCTGGGTCAACATCGTCTGGGCCTGGGTCAATATCGTCGCCGGCGCGGTCCTGGCCTGGTTTTTCTGCTGCCGTCAGGCCGGCCCGGCCGCCTGGGCGGCCTTCGGCCTGGGCGGATTCGTGATCTCCCTGTACCTGGCCATATTCTGGAGCAATCCCGATGCCCGGCTGCCCTGGCATCCCAAGGGTTGACCCCTCGACCCCTTGAACCCCGCGTCCAATAGCCACTAAAATTGAGGAGTTAATCATGACCGATACCGCCCCGATTCCCGTTACCGAAAAGATCGCCGCTTTTGTCGCCGAAACCCGGGCCGCCGATATTCCGCTGGAGATGTACCGGCACGCCCGGGTGGCCTTCATGGACTGGCTGGCCGTCACCCTGGGCGGCAAGGACGATCCCCTGGTGGACAAGCTGATTTTTTTCACCGACAAGCTCGGGGGCGCGCCCCAGGCGACCATTATCGGCCGGGGGGGCATGAGAAAGAGCGTGGCCGACGCCGCCCTGATCAACGGCGCCGCCTCCCATGCCCTGGATTACGACGACACCCTGGTCTCATTTCTGGGCCACCCCTCGGTGACCCTGTTTCCGGCCCTGCTGGCCCTGTCCGAATGGCGGGAAGAAAACGGCCGCGATTTTCTGACCGCCTACCTGATCGGCCTCCAGGCCGGTTCGGTGGTGGGCGCCTGCGCCAGTCTGGACCATTATATGGCCGGCTGGCACGCCACCTCGACGCTGGGCCATATCGCCGCGGCCGCGGGCTGCGCCCGGCTCCTGGGCCTGGGCCGGCAACAGACGCGCTATGCCCTGGGCATCGGCGCCACCCAGTCATCCGGCCTGAAGCGTGTCTTCGGCACCATGTGCAAGCCGTTTCATGCCGGCCGGGCCTCGCAATCGGGCCTGATGGCGGCCATGCTGGCGGCGGACGGGTTTACCAGCGCCGAGGATATTCTGGAGGGGCCTCAGGGATTTTTCCAGGCCCTCAAGGGCACCATCAACAAGGATGCCGTGGAACTGATGGGGTACGGCTGGGATGTGGTCAACCTTTCCCAGAAATATCACGCCTCCTGCCATGCCACCCATTCGCCCCTGGAGGCGGCCCTGGCGGCGGTCAGCGAGGCGGGCCTGACGCTGGACCGGATCGCCGGCATCACGGTCCACTCCTCGGCCCTGGCCCTGGGCGCCGCCGGGAAAATGGACCCCAAAACCGGCCTGGAAGGCAAGTTCAGCATCCCCTTCTGCGTGGCCAATGCCCTGGTTACCGGCATCACCGGGGACCAGGCCTTTACCGACGAGCGGGTCCATGACCCGCGCATCCGGGAATTGATGAAGAAAATCACCGTTACCCAGGATGCCGGAAAAGCCGCCCTGGAAGCCACGGTGGTGGTGGAGGATACAGGCGGCGGCCGGGCCGAGCGGTTTTCCGACATCCTGCAGCAGATCCCGCCCCTGGAACTCAAGGAAACCCGCGTGCGGCAGAAATTTCTGGACCTGTGCGAGCCGGTTCTGGGCAAAGACAGGGCCGCCCGGGCCGTCGAAGAGATCGATAACCTGGAACAACTGCCGTCCTTAAAGACGTTCGTGGAAAAATTTTGACGCCTTTGCGCAAGGAGACCAAACCATGGATCAGCCCACCTGTCTGGTGACCGATATTCAGCGCTACTCCGTCAATGACGGACCGGGATTCCGGACCAATGTCTATCTCAAGGGCTGCCCCTTGAAGTGCGCCTGGTGCCACAACCCGGAGACCATTTCCGCGGAGCCGGATCTGCTCTGGAAACGCCGCCAGTGCGTGCAGTGCGGCGCCTGCCTGGATGCCTGCGACCGGGACGCCGTGGTTCCGCCCATTCCGCCCGAACAGGCCCGGCAGGAAGGATCGACCTACTGGAAGATCAACCGGGAACGCTGCAACCGCTGCCTCAAATGCGTCGACGCCTGCGCCTACGACGCCCTGACGGTTTCCGGCCGGCCCATGACCGTGGCCGATATCATGGCGGAGGTCGAGGCCGACCTGGTCTTTTATAATACCTCCGGCGGCGGCATGACCCTAAGCGGCGGTGAACCGACTTCCCATGGGGATTTTGCCCTGGCCCTGCTGACCGAAGCCAAACGCCGGGGAATTCACACCTGCCTGGACACCAACGGCTTCTGCGCCTGGGAAAGCCTGGCGGCGCTTCTGCCCATGACCGATATTATCCTGTTTGACCTCAAACACCTGGATCCGGAGCGCCACAAGGCCGGCACCGGCGTCGACAATCGTCTTATTCTGGAAAACCTGGAGAAACTATCGGCCGCCGGCGCCGATGTCTGGGTCAGAATTCCGGTCGTTCCCGGCTATAACGATGATCCGGCCTTCCACAAGGCCGCCGCCCGGTTCTTGGCCGGCCTGCCGCATGCGCCGGCCCGGATCGACCTGCTGCCGTTTCACAACTGGTGCGAAAGCAAATACGACTGGCTCGGCCTGGACTGGCCCTTGAAGACCACCGAAGCCATGGCGCCGTTTTTCCTGGAAATGCCGGCCGAAGTGTATCGGGACCTAGGCCTGAACGTGACCATCGGCGGCTCCGGATTTGAAGAGGCGGCCAGGAGGCAGGCGGGTTAGCCGCGCGTTTCCCTTTTCTGCTCGTCGGCATGGTGGAGCAGCCAACGCCGGCCTTTACCGGTCAACCGATAACGTTGAGTCGGGCTGCGTGGGGAATCGGGTTGAGTGCGCTCGATCCATTCGGCCTCGAGGGCCGGGTTGAGGTGGTTATTCCGGAACGTGGGACGGTGTGATAGACCCAAAGCCTGCATCAAATCGTTGCTGCCCATTTCGCCGGTCCCGATCAAGCGGATCAATACCGCTACTTGGTCGGTTACTTGATCGGCTACTTGGTCGGTCGCCGCAGCCTCGCGCACGGCATCGCGCAACGCGTTCAGCATGAATTCGATAAATGGAGTGGCGTCTGCCTGCTGGTCGGCTACCGTGAGTACCCGGTAATAGTCTTCCTGTCGATCCCGGATCACCGTCTCCACCGGCAGGTAAGCCAGCAACGGCTTCCAGTTGCGGAGGATCAGGGTTTGCCACAACCGTCCCATCCGCCCGTTGCCGTCGGCAAAGGGGTGGATAAACTCCAACTCGTAATGAAAGACGCAACTGGCCACCAACGGATGTTCGGTGGTGTTTTCCAGCCAATCAAGCAGGTTTGCCATCAGGTTGGGCACACGATCAGCAGGAGGAGCCATGTGTACCAGTTGCTCTCCCCGGAAAATGCCGACCCCGCCGGATCGATATCGACCCGTTTCATCCACCAGCCCACGCATCAGTAACTCGTGAGCCGTCAGCAGGTCTTTCTCGGTACTGGCGTCCCAGTCTTCCATGGCTTCGTAGGTCGCAAAGGCATTGCGTACTTCCTGAATCTCGCGGGGGTGCCCCAACACCCGCTTCCCCTCGATAACGGCGGTCACCTGTTCAAGGGTGAGCGAGTTGTTCTCAATAGCCAGCGAGGCCTGGATGGTACGGATGCGGTTCTCCCGGCGCAGGCGCGGTGTCAGGTTCTGTTCAGCCAGCACGGTGTAGCGGCCTATGGTTTCGCCGATCTCGGCAACCAGATTCACAATCGCCGGGGTGATGGTATAGGGTGGTTGGTATTTTGGTTTCATACCATCCGTAAGAAAAGGCCAGGAAGTTATTTTTTTATGCTGTTTTTATAGCAAAATCGGGATGGTGTGTCAATTGATTCCTTGACGGGGTAAACGTATTGCAGTAAAAATTTAATAATCCTTTCACTGTTGAGCTTGGCATGCGCTTGCGGTTCGTTTTCAGCTTGTTTTTTCTTGACCTGGGCTTGCTTCTGTCTTATTAGTTGAAAAATGTTCAAAAACTGACAGGTTTTCAACCAAACATGACCTCAACAACTCAATTCCCAACCGATTTGGTTTTGCGCGTCAGTGGCGCCAGCGCCAATCAGTTAAAATACTGGGTAAAAATAGGATTGGTGGCGCCCACCAGAGATGGCAAAAAGTATTGGTACACGTTTCGCGATATATTGAAGCTCAAAGTCATAATTAGTCTGAAAAACAATGGATTGAGCCTTCAAACCATTCGTAAGGGCATCGATAATTTAGCAAAGGTTCTTCCTCCTGGCTCCGACCCTCTTTCACGACTGATTATTTTTACCGATGGCCAGGAGATGATTGTCATGGAAAAGGGAATGTATTTTAGCGCCACTTCCATGCAGCAATTTTTTCGTTTTGATACGGAACAATTGCAGGCAACGATTATCCGGATTCAGCAAGAAGGCTCTTTGGGGGAAGGTGCTTCTTATCTGAAAGTTGAATTATCCGGACGATAACAAGATTATTCTAAAAAGAACGCGTCGTGGCCAAGAATACACACGAAATACGTGATCCCATTCATGTCTTTATCAAACTGGATTCGCAGGAACGCCATGTCCTTGACTCACCGATATTCCAGCGGCTGAGGTATATTCATCAACTGGCCATGACCTATCTGGTTTACCCCGGCGCCACCCATCGCCGGTTTGAACACTCTTTAGGCGTGATGGAACTGGCCAGTCGTGTGTATGACATCATCACCAATCCGGAAAACCTTACTGATGAAATTCGCGCGCTGTTTCCTCAAACGACGGATCCTTTGACGCGGCCACATTGGCGGCGTATTTTACGGCTGGCGGCCTTGTGCCATGATCTTGGCCACATGCCCTTCTCTCATGCCGCCGAAGAGTTGATGCCAGATGATTGGGATCATGAAAAAATGACGCGGGAGTTGATTCTCAGCCCGGCCATGAGAGAGATTTGGTCAAGCCTGGATCCAAAACCGGATCCCGAGGATATCGTCAAGCTCGCTCTTGGCCCCAAAAAGGCCAAGGGGCTCCATTTTTCTGATTGGGAATCCCTGCTGGCCGAAATCATCGTCGGCGACGCCTTTGGTGTGGACCGCATGGATTATCTGTTACGAGATTCCTTGCATACCGGTGTTGCCTATGGCCGATTCGACCATTTCAGGCTGATTGACACCATGCGCATTTTAACGCCGCCCGCGCACGGAAAAGAAGAGGAACGCTCCTCTGAACCTTATATCGGCGTTGAATCCGGCGGGTTGCTGTCAGCAGAAGCATTGTTGCTGGCGCGTTATTTCATGTTCAGTCAGGTCTACTTTCACCCGGTTCGGCGAATATACGATATTCATTTGAAGGATTTTTTGTCAGCGTGGTTGGAAGGAGGCCATTACCCGACAGATGTTGAACAGTTTTTGGCCTATACGGACGTGGAAGTTATCAGCGCCATGCATCAGGCCGCTAAGTATTCCGATCATCCCGGCCATGTGCATGCCGAAAGGATCATCAACCGGAATCATTTCCGGGTTTTTTATGAGGGGTCGTTAGGCGACATCATCGAATCCGGGGGCGAGATGAAAGCCGGTCAGATTGCCGAGGCAGCAAAAAAAGAGTTTGGTGGAGAATATATAAGATACGATTGTTATTCGCCAAAGGATAGCACCATCGATTTCCCCGTGCGCAAAAGAGACGGAGCTATTGTCTCCGCGCATTCGATATCACAAGTGTTAAAGAATATTCCGGCCGCGGGGTTTGACTATGTCTTTGCCGATAAAAAGATACTTCCGGTCATTGAAAAGTGGTATGAAGACAATAAAGCCAAATGGCTGTCTATTAGCAAGGAGGAAGAGCCATGAAAGAAGGACAGAACCGAGCCGTATTGATCAAGCTGATCCAATCTCTCCGGTCCAAGGGCAGTTGGTGCGGGGAAACCCATATCCAGAAGGCTGCTTTTTTTCTGAAAAACCTGACCGGGGTCCCCATTGATTTTGATTTTATTCTATATAAACACGGCCCTTTTTCTTTTGAAATGAGGGATGAGATTAACGTAATGCGGGCGTTTGATCTGTTGGACCTGAAAGCCCAATACCCCTATGGCCCTCAGGTAGTGGATACGGACGGGGGAAAAGCACTTTGTGAGCGGTTCCCAAAAACCCTTGCCGAATATGAAAAGCAGATCGATTTTATCGCGAATAAACTGGGCGACAAGGGCGTGGTTGATCTGGAAAGACTGGCCACGGCTTATTATGTGACACTTGAACAGCCCGATATAAAAGATCAGAATGCCCGTGCCCGGGAAATTGTAGATCTGAAACCGCACATTAAACCGGAAGCAGCCAGACAAGCAGTTATAGATGTGGATGCCCTGATCGCGGAGGTTAACAAGCAAGAGCTGCGCGCGGCCTGAAGGTTGTTCCGGTCCCTGAAACCGCCTGTGTGCGGCTGTAACTGCCGAAGGCGTTGATCAGCATCGATATTCCATCCCCGCACCTTGATAACCTCGTGATGTCAAGGCAACAACAGGCGGTTTCCTCGTTATACGGGGCTCTGACCCGGCCTTCACCCCACGTCGTCATCCCGTCCGCCCTGTCAGCGTCGTCATCCCACGGCCACCCGATCAAGGCTGGTAAACTTGACCAGGGGATCCAGCCTCCCCTCGTCATCCCGGCCAAGTGGAGCGAAGCGGAACGCGAGCCGGGATCCAGCGACCCCGCCGTCGTGCCGCCGGTTTAAACGATAATGAAACTTAAATGCTTGTCCTTCAAAGTGAGTCCGATTACAAATAGCCCCATCACGAACGGCAGCAGTCAAGGTCCTTTTTACACTGGAGCGTTTTTGCCCCTGATCCAGCATGACCCCGGGCTGCTTTTAAACATTGATGAGGCATATGCACTCTCCCATACAAGAATATTTTATAAACCATCCCGGGCTGCCGTTTTTTTACCCCAACAAAGGAGGCAGTTAACGATGGCTCACAAGTGCAAGAATGCTAAAAGCAAAAACCACAAAGGTCAACCGCGTTCGTTGAAAATCATTCAACCCAAAGCCGCCGGTATCGATCTTGGCTCATGCGAACATTGGGTCGCCGGCCCGCCATTACCGGACAACTCACCGAATGTAGAACGGTTCGGCACGACAACCCCGGAGTTGTTGCGTCTGACCGCCTGGCTTGAACAGCAACAAATCACGACCGTTGCCATGGAAAGCACCGGCGTATACTGGATTCCCTTGTTTGAAATTCTTGAAAGTCGCGGCATCAGTGTCCATCTGGTTAACGCCCGTCAAATCAGCCATGTTCCCGGCCGCAAAACGGATATGCTTGACTGCCAGTGGCTTCAACTGTTGCATGCCTGCGGATTGCTTCGCGGCTCTTTCCGGCCTTGTGATGACATCTGTCGACTGCGTGCCCTTATCCGCGAACGTAACACAATTGTGGATCACCGTTCGGACTGGGTCCGGCGTATGCAAAAAAGTCTCGACCAAATGAATGTCTGCGTACATCACGCGGTTTCCGATATCACCGGCGTTACCGGTATGGCCATTGTTCGGGCCATTGTCGATGGTGAGCGTGACCCCAAAGTCCTGGCCCGCTTTCGTGATCGCCGTTGCCGGAAGTCGGCAGACCAAATCGCCGAGGAACTGACTGGCAACTGGCGCCCCGAACATCTATTCAACCTTGAACAATCCCTTAAAGTATATGACCATTTTTGCACCATCGTCAGTGATTACGATGCTAAAATTTTAAGTTGTATCGAATCACTACAGCCTGCGGATGCCAAAAACAAACCCGTACCGCCGCCGGTGACCAAGGCAAAAGCGCGCAGCATCGCCAAGCGTCATCATGAACCCCTTCGCCAGGCATTGTATCTTATGGCCGGCGTCGACCTGACTACAATTGACGGTATCGGGGCGGAGACCGCATCCGTTGTTATCAGCGAACTCGGCCTTGATTTTTCCATGTTTAAAGACGAAGGGAATTTCGTCTCCTACCTTCGTTTGGCACCCAACATATCGATCAGTGCCGGCAAAAAAGTTCCCGGCAGGTTTAAGGCCACAACCTGTACGCGTGTAAGCAATGCCCTGCGCATGGCCGCAACCACTTTGCGCAACTCCCAAACGGCTCTTGGCGCCTATTATCGGCGTATATCCTGGCGTAAAGGCGCTTCGGTCGCCGTTTTTTCCACAGCCCGAAAACTGGCCCAACACATTTATCGACTGGTGCGCTTCGGCCAAGCTTATGTCGATGCAGGAGCGGATGCATATGAATTCCGTTTTAACCAGCGCCGCTTAAAATCCTATACCAAGGCCCTGCAAGAAATGGGCTATAAAGTCGAGCCCTTAACCATCCAGGAGGCCGCAGGAGCTCAATGAAGTTTCATACAAGAAAACGAAACATGAGGTCGACAAACTATACCTTATTAATATATCCTACAACTTCATCCTGGGTGAGGGGGCGTTCCTTTATGGAAAAAAACGAGTTAGGCAAAAACTCGTGCTTTCTGTGAGCATTTTGGACAACAAGGCAGAAGCCAATCAATGAAAGATTTACGGTGTCTGGAACTCTTTTCGTTTTGGTGTGACCTGATCTGTCACAACGTTGTTCTATAGTAATAATAAAGAGGTATCTCCATCATGGCAGATATAAACCTGACGCAAACCGAGGCTGACGCGTTGATAAAGATGGAAAAGCACCGCGTTAGTAACGAGCGGTATGATTTTCCATGGCGTGAGTCGTTGACGGTTCCCTTACACTCGCCGGATAAGCGGGAACAATTTCTTCTGGACATAAGCCGGGGAAAAATTGATTTGATGCGCGGCAAATATCAAAACCGTGCTCGACAGGTCGTGGTGTTGGTGCGGCTGGACTTTGGCGGCCCGCCGCATCGCAACCCCGATGATGAAGAAATTTCTTCTCCGCATTTGCATATATATCGTGAGGGATTTGGCCACAAATGGGCTATCCCCGTCCCGGTCGACAGCTTCCCCAGGACCAACGATCTGTGGGGAACATTTGAAGATTTTTTGCGTTATTGTAATATTACGCAACCGCCTTACATAGAAAGAGGGCTGTTGTCATGATACAGGATATTCAGAGATTGCTGGATGATTATCTGGCGTGGCTGAAGAATAAAACCGTCTTGCGCCAGATTGACCAGTGGGTTGAGATTACTACGCCCTATCTCGACCGGCATAACGATTATATCCAGATTTATGCCAGACAGCACAATGGCGGATACACCCTGACCGATGACGGTTATACCATCAGGGATTTGGAACAGACCGGGTGCAAGCTGGACAGCGCCAAACGGCAGGCGTTGTTAAAAATGACATTAAATGGGTTCGGGGTGAAGTTGGTTGATGACCGCCTGGAGGTTCAGGCATCAAGTGAAAATTTCGCCTTGCGAAAACATAATATTGTTCAGGCGATCCTGGCAGTTAATGACATGTTTTATTTGTCGATGCCAATGGTTTCAAGCCTGTTTTATGAGGATATCGTAACCTGGCTTGATCTGCATGAAGTGCGCTACACGCCTAAAGTTAAGTTCACGGGAAAAACCGGATATGACCACCTTTTTGATTTTGTGATTCCCAAATCACGCCATCAGCCTGAACGTATTCTTCAGGCGATCAATCGCCCCAACCGGGATACGGCCCAGTCTGTCGCCTTTGCCTGGATCGATACAAAAGAAGTCCGATCACCGGAATCAAGGGCCTATGCCATTCTCAACGATACGGAACAGAAAATTGCGCCGCCGGTAATCGATGCTTTGCGCAATTATGATGTCAGGCCGATCCCATGGGGAGACCGTGAACAGGTTGTGGAGGAGCTGGTGAACTGATGTTTGAACAGATCTTCAAGAATATAGACGATGTGCTCTGGAAAGAGGCGGGTTGCGCCACGGAGCTGGATTATACCGAGCAGACCTCCTGGATGCTGTTTTTAAAATACCTGGACGATCTGGAGCGGGAAAACGCCTTGGCGGCCGGGCTGGAGGGCAAGTCTTACGGCTTTATCATTGACGAAACCTTCCGGTGGTCAAGCTGGGCCGCGCCCAAAAAGGCGGACGGGAGTTTTGATCACAACACGGCCCTGACCGGGGACGATCTGATTCTGTTTGTAAACAAAAAGCTGTTTCCCTATCTGCGAGGGTTTAAGGAGCGGGCCGCCGGACCGGCCACATCGAGTACAAGATCGGCGAAATTTTCGGAGAGATTCGCAACCGGTTTCAAAGCGGCTACAGTCTGCGCGACGCCCTGGAGCTGATCGACTCGCTGAGCTTCCGGTCTCAAAAGGAAAAGCACGAGCTGTCCCACCTGTACGAGGCCAAGATCCGCAATATGGGCAATGCCGGCCGCAACGGCGGCGAATACTACACCCCGCGGCCCCTGATCCGGGCCATGGTCCGGGTGACCAAGCCGCGCATCGGCGAGACCATTTACGACGGCGCGGCCGGTTCGGCCGGGTTTTTGTGCGAGGCCCACGATTATCTGCGCTATGGCCCGGGCGGCTCAACCGACGGCGCCGGAAATGGCAACCACCTTTCCACCAAGGATTTAAAGAGCCTTCAGACCCGCACCTTTTTTGCCAAGGAGAAAAAGAGCCTACCCTATGTGATCGGGATCATGAACATGATCCTGCACGGCATCGAGGCCCCCAACATTGTCCATACCAACAGCCTTACCGAAAACTTGAACGATATTCAGGAAAAGGACCGGTTCGACATTATCCTGGCCAATCCCCCGTTTGGCGGCAAGGAGCGAAAAGAGGTCCAGCAGAATTTTCCTATCAAAACCGGGGAGACCGCTTTTCTGTTCTTGCAGCATTTTATGAAATACCTCAAGGCCGGGGGCCGGGCAGCAGTTGTCATCAAGAACACTTTTTTGTCCAACTCGGACAACGCCTCCCGGGCCTTGCGTGCCGAACTGCTTGCGACCTGCAACCTGCACACCGTGCTGGACTGCCCCGGCGGGACCTTTCTCGGCGCGGGCGTCAAGACGGTGGTGCTGTTTTTTGAAAAAGGCGCGCCCTCCCGGAAAATCTGGTATTACCAGCTCGACCCTGGCCGCAGCCTGGGCAAGACCAACCCGCTCAATGACGATGATTTAAAAGAATTCGTCGACCTGCAGAAAAAATTTGCGGACTCGGAACACTCCTGGACCGTAAAGGTTGCCGACATCGACCCGGACACCGTTGATCTGTCGGTCAAGAACCCCAATAAGGCCGAAGAAAAGCCCCTGCGCGACCCCGAGGTGATCATCAACGAGATCCAGACCCTGGACAAGGAGAGCGAGGAGATTCTGGAAGAGATTCGGGGGATTTTATGAGGGAGGGATGGGAGATCAGTACGCTGGGTAAGGCCTGTAAAATAAAGCCGCCAAAGGAAGAGGCAAGAGAGCGGCTTTCTCCTTCGGATATGGTTTCATTTGTTCCGATGAATGACCTTGGAATTCGTCAAAAGCACTTTAATCCAAATGAACAGCGACCTTTAGGCAAAGTCGTTGGCAGCTATACCTATTTTGCCGACGGGGATGTGTTGTTGGCAAAAATTACTCCCTGCTTCGAGAATGGTAAGCTGGGAATTGCAAAAGGGCTAACAAATGCAGCTGGCTTTGGGTCAAGTGAGTTCATCGTTTTCCGGACTACTGATAAAATTGACCCCGAATATTTGTTTTACTATTTAACTCAAGATAGCTTTAGGGATTCAGGCGCACGTGTAATGTCAGGGGCTGTCGGGCATAAACGAGTGCCAAAGGAATTTATCGAAAAATATCCACTGCCCCTTCCTCTCCTCCCCGAACAAAAACGCATCGTCGCCATTCTCGACGAAGCCTTTGAGGGGATCGCCAAGGCGGTCGCCAACACCGAAAAGAACCTCGCCAACGCCCGCGAGCTGTTTGAGGGCTATCTGGACTCGGTTTTTAAAACAAAGAGCAAGACCTGGGATCAGAAAAAGTTGGGAGATGTCTGTGAAAATCTTGACAGTAAGCGTGTGCCAATAACCAAATCAAAGCGAAAAGCTGGTGAGATTCCATATTATGGCGCTTCTGGAGTAGTCGATTACGTTGCCGATTACCTGTTTGATGAAGATTTGCTTTTGGTCTCTGAAGATGGTGCGAATTTATTGGCCCGCACCTATCCGATTGCTTTTTCAATTTCAGGGAAAAGTTGGGTTAACAATCATGCGCATGTACTGAGATTTTTAAATTTTGCGTCGCAGCGGTTCTTCGAGTATTATCTAAACTCCATATCACTGGCACCATATGTGAGTGGGATGGCACAGCCCAAGCTCAACCAGAAAGCGCTCAACTCAATATCCGTTCCATTTCCGAAAATAAACATTCAACGAGAGCTTGTGGAAAAGCTCGATGATCTTTCCGGACACGTCAAGCAACTGGATGCCATCTATCAGCAAAAACTCGCCGCCCTGGCGGAACTGAGACAATCCCTGTTGCAAAAAGCCTTTTCCGGTGAGCTGACAGCCAAAGACAACAATAAAGGCAAAGAGGCGGCAGTATGAACGAAGCCGAAACCCGTGCTGAACTGATTGATCCGGCCTTAAAGGAGGCCGGCTGGGGTGTGGTGGAAGCCAGCCGCATTCGGCGGGAGGTGATCGCGCCGGGCCGGCTGATGGGCGCGGGCAAGCGGGCTAAGCCGGACATTGCCGACTATGTGCTGATCTACCAGGGCCAGAAACTGGCCGTGTTGGAAGCCAAGCGCCGCGACCTGACCGACACCGAAGGCCTGGCCCAGGCCAAACGCTATGCCGAAAGATTGCAGGCCCGGTTTGCCTTTTCCACCAACGGAATTGGTATTTACCGGGTGGACATGCAGACCGGCGCAGAAGGCTATGTTGAGGCCTATCCTTCGCCGGACGAGCTCTGGACGGCAACCTTTGCCGAAAAAAATATCTGGCGGGAGCGGTTCGGGGCCGTGCCCTTTGAAGACCGGGGCGGCTTCTGGCAGGCGCGCCACTATCAGCACAATGCCATCAACCGGGTGTTGGAGGCCATTGCCGCGGGCCAAGACCGAATTCTGCTGACCCTGGCCACGGGAACCGGTAAAACAGCCATTGCCTTTCAGATCGCCTGGAAACTGTTTCACGCCCGCTGGAGCCTGGCCGCCCGCGAGTCCGGAGAACCCGGCCGGCAGCCGCGGGTGCTGTTTCTGGCTGACCGCAACATCCTGGCCGATCAGGCTTTTAACGATTTTTCAGCTTTTGCCGAAGACGCCCTGGTGCGCATCGATCCGGAGATCATCCGCAAAAAAGGCCGGGTGCCGAAAAACGGCAGCATTTTTTTTACCATCTTTCAAACCTTTATGACCGGCCGGGATGTCGACGGCAATCCTTCGCCCAGCTTCGGGGATTATTCTCCGGATTTTTTTGATTTTATCGTAATTGACGAGTGCCACCGGGGCGGGGCCAATGACGAGAGCAACTGGCGCGGCATCATGGACTATTTTTCCCCGGCCGTGCAGCTGGGGCTGACGGCCACGCCCAAACGTCAGCACAATGCCGACACCTACGCCTATTTTGGTGAGCCGGTTTATGTGTATTCTTTAAAGGATGGCATCAACGACGGATACCTGACCCCGTTCAAGGTGCGGCAGATCGTCACCACTCTGGATGATTACGTTTATACGTCCGACGACCAGGTGATCGAGGGCGAGATCGAACAGGGCCGCCGCTACACCGAGGATGACTTTAACCGGGTGATTCAGATCCGCGAACGGGAAAAATACCGGGTGGGCTTGTTTATGGATCAGATCGACCAGCGGCAAAAGACGCTGGTCTTCTGCGCCACCCAGGCCCATGCCCTGGCCGTGCGGGACCTGGTCAATCAGATCAAGGTCAGTACCGACCCCCATTATTGCGAGCGGGTGACCGCCAATGACGGCAAGGAAGGCGAGCGTTTTCTGGCCACCTTCCGGGACAATGAGAAAACCTTTCCCACCATTCTGACCACCAGCCAGAAGCTATCTACCGGCGTGGACGCCCGCAACGTGCGCAATATCGTTTTGATGCGGCCCATCAACTCCATGATCGAATTCAAGCAGATTATCGGCCGAGGCACGCGGCTGTTCGAGGGCAAAGACTATTTTACCATCTACGATTTTGTGAAAGCCTATGAGCTTTTCAGCGATCCGGAGTGGGACGGCGAGCCCCTGCCGCCTGAGCCGTGCCCGCGCTGCGGCAACATCCCCTGCACCTGTGTCAAGGAGCCGCCCCGGCCCTGCCCGGTATGCGGCCAGCGGCCCTGTGTCTGTGAAAAAGAACCGCCTGAGCACTGTCCGGTTTGCGGTCAGCGGCCCTGTGTCTGCCGAAAGAGACGTATGATTAAGGTCAAACTGGCCGACGGCAAGGAACGCAAAATTCAGAACATTATGGCCACTTCCTTCTGGAACCCGGACGGCAGCCCCCTGTCGGCTGCGGAATTTGTCAAAAGGCTGTATGGCGAACTGCCCCCGCTGTTCAAGGACGAAGACGAACTGCGCGCGCTCTGGAGCCGGCCGGATACCCGCAAGGCCTTGCTGGAAGGGCTGGCGGAAAAAGGCTATGGCATGGAGCAGCTGGCCGAGGTCGGCAAGATCATTGAAGCGGAAAACAGCGACCTTTATGACGTGCTGGCCTACATCGCCTTTGACCTGCCGCCCATCACCCGGGCCGAACGGGTGGAAGCCCATCGAAATGACATATTCCATAACAGTGATTACAATCTGCATGAATTTTTAAGCTTTGTCCTTGGCCATTACGTGGCCCGCGGGGTTCGGGAACTGGATACCGATAAGCTGCCGCAGTTGATCGAGCTCAAATACCAGACCATCAGTGATGCCGTGAAACATCTCGGGCCTCCCGGGAACATCCACCAGGTGTTTGTTGATTTCCAGCGGTATCTGTATTGACGACTGCCTCTTCCTTAGAAGGCAGAGAACTTTAAAATTGATTCTCCAACCATCGGTTGGAGAATAGCAGAATATGGTGGGGTGATAGCCATATTGGTTTTGAGTGTGCCGCTACCAGTATAAGATAAAGTACAACTTTCATGGACGAAAGGAAAACATCATGGATGATAATCAAAGAAAATCCTCAGCACACAGCAGACCATGGACGGCGTCAAACAGCAGGCATCCCTCCGTACACGTAAAAAATCTCATTGCCCTGGGCGAAGGGTTTACCACCGAGTTCGAACTTTCCGGAACGTCTAATCTTGGCCGGAACCGGCAATTGTGCAAGAGTCGCTTGCACAAATTACCGGTATCACCATGACGCTGTATTTCCGACTTGTCATATCAGATGAACAGGCCATTTTTTTTGGACCCCGTATCGGAGTCCGGGGTGACAAAATATAAAGGGCCGGGATGCCGATCAGGCAGCCCCTGGAGTTGAACCGAGTATCATGCGGATAGTGTTATTTTGACACCCAGGCCGTGTAACACTTTTAAGATCGTATCGTAACGGGGCTTGGCGCCGGGGGCCAGCGCCTTGTAAAGGCTTTCACGGCCCAATCCGGTGCGTTTGGCAATGACAGCCATGCCCCTGGCTTTAGCTACGTCGCCGATGGCCGCCAGAAAAACATCCGGGTTGCTGTCTTCAAGCGCCGCCGTTAAATATTCCGCGATAGTCTCTTCGCTGTCCAGGTAGTCTGCCGCGTCAAATTTTGAAGATTTGGCCATGCCTTACTCCTCAATCGATGCCGCAAGGGCAATCGCTTTTTTATGTCGCGCTTCTGAGAATCCTTATCTCCGCCCAGAAGCAGGAAAACCAGCATCTTCCCCTTTTGGGTAAAATAGACCCGGTAGCCGGGACCATAATGGATTCGCATCTCACCGACACCGCCGCCCACCGGCGCCACATCGCCCAGATTGCCAACTCCGCGGATTTGAGACGCGCCAGGATACGCGCCTTGCCTTTCGTATCTTTCAGGCCGGCCAGCCATTTGTCGAATTCCTGTGAGCGCAATACAGCGAACATGTGTTACCGTATCCATTCGGATACATTAACGCAAGAAAAAAATTGGGTGTTGAATCATGGCCGGAACCTCCTGGCCATTCACAAATTGAAAACCGCCTGCATGAACGTCTGTGCAAGGCGATCAGCCGACCATCGGCCTTCTGCTGTGCAAAAGCAAAAAAGAACTGGTGGTGGAATATGCTCTGCGCTGCTTAAAAATTCCCATGGGCGTGTCTGAACACATAGCAGGGTGGTTTCAGCCGGAATGACGGAGCCAGGCGACCAGGTAGTGGGTCACAATGACCCAAATCCGCCCAGGCCGGTCGTTGAAAAATAAAATCATATTATATTAAAAAGTTATCAAATTATTGGATTCCCGCTGGTTCATTTTGTCGCATCTGGTGGTTTTCGTCGAAAAACAAATAATAAGTTAAAATTCAGTGTATTGAAACAAAACTACCTGTTGGCATGCTAATTGCTCAGGAAGGTGAACACGGCCAGTGAATCATCTGGATACAACGTACCCAATCTTAATAATGAAGGAGGAAAATCATGGCGGCATGCAAGGAATGTAAAAAATTCTTTCCCCAGGAAGATCAACCGGCAAAAGGCGACTGCGTGAGACGGCAGATGGATCCCCGGCAGGCGTTTTACACGGCCAAACCCGTTTCCGCCGACAATAACGCCGCATCCTGCTCCGAGTTTCAGAAAAAGTAGGTCAATCCGAAAACAGACAGGGGCTGACCCTGTAATTATTTTCAAGGAGAATAAAATGTACGAAGGGACCAAGACGATAAAAGAGCTGGAGGAAAAGCAGCAGTGGTGGTGGGCGGCCGAGAAAAAACGTTCCAAACGGCTGGACTACCTGAGAAAGGCCATCTGGAAGAAGGGCGCCGTGGGCGGACTGTACAACCCCGGCGTGAAAGTGGATCTGGAAAGGGCCCAGCTGCATACCCAGAAGGCCCGGGAACTGGAAATGTCTCCGGATCCTTCGGTGATGAAGTTCGCCCGCATGTTTGCCCACATACTGGACAACAAGACCATATTCATTACCGACCAGGCCCAACTGGTGGGATATAACGCCGGCCTGCCCAGCACCATCGGCTGGGACCCGTCGGTGGCCTCGATCCTCAACGAAGAGGTGTTTAACGATCCGTCCTCCCTGCCCGAGCCCGTCGAGGAGTCCAAGAAAATCATCGCCGACGTCAAGGCCTACTGGGCCGGCAAGTCCGACCTGGACAAGATCATGCCCTATCTGGATCTGGACGACATGATGAAGGTCCTGTCCGGCGCCGTGGGCTGGGGCGTGCCCCTGGCCCGGGGCGGTTATTCCGGCAAGGACTATGAATACATCATGACCGGCAAGCGCGGGTTCGCCGATGTCCTTGACGAACTGGAAAAGAACATCGACGAAGCCGACGCCAAAGCCCATGAACCGGCGGCCAGCCAGGAAATCATGGACCTTTACGACAAGATGAACAACTGGGAGGCCATGCAGATCTGCCTGGAAGCCTGTATCCGCCATGCCGGACGCTATGCCCGGCTGGCCCGGATCATGGCCGAGAACTTTGAAACCGATGAAAAGCGTAAGCAGGAACTGCTGCAGATCGCCGAGGTCTGCGAACGGGTGCCGGCCCAGCCGCCCCGCACCCTTCAGGAATCCCTGCAGTACGATCTGTTCATTCAGCTTTTCAGCCGCACCGAGGCCGTGGAAGGGGCCTGGCCGGCCCGTCCCGATTATTATCACGGGCCCTATTACAACAAGGACGTGCTGGAAGATAAACGCCTGACCCATGATCAGGCCGTGGAACTGGCCGGCGAGTTTTTCATCCGGGCGGCGGAAGTGGAACAGTACAAGCCCAAGTTCGCCCGGGAGGGGCTGCAGGGCATCAGCGGCACCTGGGTATGGACCCTGGGCGGGGTCAACAAGGACGGCAGCGACGCCTGCAACGGCATGACCATCGCCCTGCTTCAGGCGGCACGGCTGGTGCGGGTGGCCAACCCCACCTTCGCCTTCCGCTGGCATCCCAAGGTATCGGATGAAGTCATGCGGGAGTGCTTCGAGTGCATCCGTCAGGGACTGGGGTATCCATCCATGAGAAACGATCCCATTCTCATCGCCAACGCCATGAACTGGCACGGCCATCCCATCGATGAGGCCCGCACCTGGGTCCATCAGGCCTGCATGTCCCCGGCCCCGACCACCAAGAAAGGGTTCCAGCCCATGCGCATGGCCAATGCCACCGTCAACTGCGCCAAGATCATCGAGTATGTGTTTTACAGCGGCTTTGACAATGTCTTTAACATGCAGATCGGCGCTGAAACCCCGCCGGTGGAGGAACTGACCGATTTTGAAAAATTTTACGCCGCCTGGGAACTCCAGATGAAGACCCTCTTCAGCCTGCTGGTCCGGCCGGTCAACCGGGCCCGGGCCCTGGCGCCGACCATGACCCCCCGGCCTTTCCTGTCCGGTGTTTCCGAGCGGTCGGTGGAAAGCGGCAAGGATGTCTGCGACCCGTCCATCAGCCGGGGCAACTCCTGGATCACGGCTTTTACATGGGTGGAAAACGCCGACAGCCTGGCGGCCGTGAAAAAACTGGTCTTTGATGACAAGAAGTACACCCTGGTCGAACTCCGGGACGCCCTCAAGGCCAACTGGGAAGGCCGGGAAGAGATGCGGCTGGACTTTGTCAAGAACGCGCCCAAATGGGGCAATGACGACGACAACGTGGACGGCATCATGCTGCGCTGCCTGCGCTCGGCGGCCAAATTCTCCCGGGAAATAAAAGACCCCATGGGCAACAACTGGCCGATCCTGCCCGAGAACGTCAGCGGCAACATCCATTACGCCAATGTCGTCGGCGCCCTGCCCAACGGCCGGCGACTGGGCGACGCCCTGTATGACGGCGGCATTTCCCCCGGACCCGGGCTGGACAAGAAGGGGCCCACGGCGGTGCTCAAATCCTGCGGCAAGATCGACCACATTTCCGACGGCCGGGCGTTTCTGCTGAATCAGCGGCTTTCCCCGACCCAGTTGTCCGGCGAAAAGGGCTTCCAGATGTGGAAGGCCTATATGCGGGCCTGGGCCGACCTGGGCATCGATCATGTCCAGTTCAATATGGTCGATGACGTTACCCTGCGGGCGGCCCAGAAGGACCCGGAGGATTACCAGGAAGTCATCGTGCGGGTGGCCGGATACAGCGCCCACTTTGTGGATATCAGCCGCAAGACCCAGGATAATATTATTCAACGTACCATTCAGGGACTGTAGTGAACCCGAAGGGCCGCCCGCGCCATTGCCCGGCGCGGGCCGCCCTTCAATTCATCAATCCGGGGAGGGAAGGAGAAAGATCATGGCAAGAAAAAGTCGACAGGAATACGCCAACGCTTCCGGCGCTTTCGGCGTGCAGCAGGCGCAGCCGGTCAGCCAGGAGAAAGAGGCGCCGGACAAACCCTGCGGTCTGTGCGTGAATTTTTCCGAAAGCGCCTGGTCCAGTGACGGCCGGGGTTCCTGCAAAAAACTGAAAGAGGGGTCGAATATCACGGTTGATCCCCCGGTTTACGTGCTGGAAGGCAAAAACGGTTACATGGTCCGGGCCCTGACCGACGCGGCTAGATGTCAGCACTACGAAAAGATGACGTTCGTGGACAAGGACGGTTATGAGTGCAGTGATCCGCAGTATAAGCGGACTATGCGGCAATTCCAGGATAAATAGATGCCAGCGCTAAAAATTGCCTTTTGGCTCGATTTCGGCGTTGCGCTCAAATTTTAATCCTCGAAATACTTCTATGTATTCCTGCGGTTAAAATTCTCGCGCGCCTTGAACTCGAACCAAAATTCTAATTTTTAGCGATGGCCTGAATACAGAGAGGGAGAAAAAACATGAAATGTTCAGAATGCGGCTTTGAAGCCCCTTTGGGAAAATTCCGTTATCTATACAACGCCCGGATCGACGCCTCGGTCAGTATCCGGCAGTGCACCGGTTGCGGGGCCCAGCTGGCCGTGGATGAACTGACGGGCGACGTGGTCCAGACGCTCAAGGACGGCGTGGCGCCCTGGGGCAAGTCCACCGGCATCGAAGGCCTGGCGGAAGACGTGACCGGCCGGGCCACCGCCTGATTGCCGGTCCTGGAAGAAATCAACATGCGTGACAGGCGCCCCGGCGCGATCGCCGGGGTACGCCTGTTTTTGTCTTTACGGAGCCGGTATGGAATTTACCTGTACGGCCTGTGGTCATACCGACGACCACATGCTTTTTCCCTATATCTGCCGTAACGGCTGACCGGCCACCGGAGAATCGGAACTCCGGCGGTGTCCCGGGTGCGGACACGAGTGCGTGTTTTCAAAGACGGAGGCCTTGCGCCGGGAGGAAGACCTGATCGACCGGCTGATGACCGATATCGGCCGCGTCACGGCCGGGGACGACGAATCCTCGCGGCGGACCGCCATCGGGAACATGGAAAAGCTCTACCGGATCAACCTGCGCTGGAACCTGGCCGGGGTCAACGAATTTATTCTGCGCAAGCAGAAGGAACTGTCGGGCTGGTAGGGACGGCCTGAAGGCCCCCCTGCGTTTTTCCGGAACAATTCATCAGATACCCATGAGATTTCCGGGTGAGGAGTGACAACATGAAGTCGGTTGAAGGCCTGGTCGTTCCGGCCCATGAACAGCATTTTTTTCTGCCCCAGGCGGTCATTGAAAATCTGGACCGCGTCAAACTGCTGGCCGACCGGCATCCGGTCAATGTCCTGGTGACCGGGCGGCAGGGTTGCGGCAAATCCACCCTGGTGCGCCAGTTCGCGGCGCTTCACCGCCGGCCCCTGGCCACCTTTCAGATCGGCATCCTGTCCGAACCCGGCCAGCTGTTCGGTGAATACCGGCTGCGCGACGGCCGCACCGAATACCAGGAATTTCTTTTCCCCCGGGCCGTCCGCACGCCCGGCTGCGTCATTCACCTGGAGGAAATCAACCGGCCCGAACATCCCAAGGCCCTCAACATGCTGTTTTCCATCCTGTCCGACGACCGCTCCGTCTGGACCGATGAGCTGGGGATGATCACGGTGGCGCCGGGGGTGGTGTTTTTCGCCACCCTCAATGAAGGCGAGGAGTTCGCCGGCACCGAGATGCTGGACGCGGCCCTGGCCGACCGCTTTTACGTGACCGCCCTGGACTATCTGCCGCCGGCCGTGGAAACCGAGGTGCTGCGGGAAAAGGGCGGCATCGGGGAAGCCGACGCCCTGACCCTGGTCAATATCGCCAACAAGCTGCGCGCCAACGCCCAGGAGCCCATTGTCGTTTCCACCCGCCACACCCTGATGATGGCGGAAATGATCGCCGTCGGCGCCACGGTCCGGGAGGCGATCACCTACAGCCTGCAGATCGACCGCGACCTGCTGGAGTCGGCCCTGCTGTCCCTGCACCTGGAAACCGGGGCCCTGGACAGCGGCCGGGAGGAACGCTATCAATCCTATTGAACCGGGCAACCGTCAGCCGTTACCTGAGGCGCTGTCCCGTTTCTGGGCCAGGAACCGGGGCCTGTCGGAGGCGTCCGCCCTGGCGAACCTGCTCAAGGCCCTGCGCAAAGTCGCCGGTCACCTGGGCCCCAACGTGGGCCAGGTGCTTTTCCCGGGCATGTCCTTTGCCGACGCCGGGGCCATCGTCATTGATCCCTCTCCCGCCCGGGACGTCGACTACCCCCTGGATTTTCGCATTATCGACACCCTGGTCGGTCAGGTGGTCCATGAGGCCTTCCGCCGGACCGAATGGAGTCAGCGGGTCTGGGGCCTGCTGGAAGAATTCATGGGGACCCTGTCCGGCCGGGAGACGGTTTGTTTTCAGAAACTGGCGGACACGGCCGAGACGATTTACGTGGATCTGGCCGCCGACCGCACCGTGGCCGGTCTTTACGCCCATATCGCCCGGCGGCAGGCGATCGGCCAATGGATGAAGCGGCGCTTTCCGCCCGGCACCCTGGACGCCCTGCTGCTGGACTGGATACGGGCGGCCTGGCCGGTCCCCGGCGGGGAAACGGCCGGGTCCCTTTCCGGCTCGTCCGCGCTGCTGGTCGAGCTGCGGCCCCTGCGGCAGTCCTTAAAGACGATCGCGGCCCTGCCGGTCCGTCCCCTGGAACGCTGCCGCCGGCGGGCCGATCTTTATCAGCGGCACTGGCGGATCCTGGGCCCCCGGCTGATGGAACTGCCGGTCCGGGACAAAACCCTGCTCTACTATCCCGAGTATCGCTCCGCGGCCGGACGGCCTCAGATTTCCGCGCGCGGCAGCGTGCCGCCCTTGCCGTCCGCCCTGGTCCACGACATGGAACTGCAACTGAGCGCCGGGGATGTGGACCTGACCCCGATCATCCATTCCGTGGCCGGGTACGACAACCCCGAGGTGGTCCGCATGTCGCGATGGGATTACCATCAGCCCTGCCGTCCGGTCATTGACCGTCGTCTGGTGGCCCGGCTGAAATCGATTTTTCTCAATTACGGGCCCCGGCGCAAAATTACCAGCCGGGGACTCGCCGCCGGGAAAATCGATCCCCGCCGGCTTTACCGGGCCCAACTGACGGGCAAATGCTTTTGCCAGCGGTACGCCGCACCGGAAGACCGCTGGCAGATCTGCCTGCTGGTGGACGCCAGCGGCTCCATGCGGGGCAACAAGATGCGGATTGTCGAGAACACCATGGCCAACCTGAACCAGGCCCTGACCGGCGGCCGCAACCGGCTGTCGGCCTATGCGTATTTTGAAATCAACAACATCTGCATGTTTTCCAGCCTGCTCTCCGGCGGCCGACTGCTGACCGTGCCGCCGTCGGGCAAGACCGCTTCGGGCCAGGCCATTATCGCCGCCGCCTGGCTGATGGACCGGGGACGCGGCCGGCAGCGCAACCTGCTCATTCATATCACCGACGGCGAATCCAATTTCGGCTGTGATGTCGCCCATGGCATCGACTTCTGCCGCCGGGAAAACATTTTCCTGGTGACCCTGGGCTGCGGGTGTCCGGACGAGGCGGCCATGGCAAAACAATACGGGCGGACCATCCAGTTTCTGAAAGGGTATGAACAGCTTCCACGGGCCATGGAACGGCTGTTCCAGCGATTGTTTCTCCACGCCGATCCGCGATTGGCCCTGGGCGATCATTCCAAAGCATAAATGTTCCCTTTTGGCCCATTTCGGGTCGTTTGTGCTCACCTTGATGTCGACCTGCGCCGGTTGTTTTTGATAAATATCATAATATCAATTGGTTAATGTTTATCTCCCGGTTGGCATCCGTTTTGCTAAAAGCCTGTGCGAACGGTTGCCGCCCGGCATCATTGCAATGGTGATGCCGGGCCGCCGGCAAAGGTATTGCCGGGGAAACAGGGAAACACAGACAAGGAGCGAAACATGACCATCGAATGGAACGTCGGCTATATCACGTATAAACGGGCGCTCATGACGCCGGAAAAGGTCGCGATCATTTTTGAGGATGAACCGGTGACCTATCGGCAGCTCAACGAAGGGGTCAACCGCTGCGCCCATATGCTGCGGCAGATGGGCCTCAAGAAAGGCGACCGCATCTGCGTCCTCATGCTCAATTGCATGGAATTTCTGGAGCTGTATTTCGCGGCGGCCAAGCTGGGGATCATCTTCGTGCCGCTCAACTGGCGCATGGTCGGTCCGGAACTGGAATATCAGATCAACGACTGCGGCGCCAGAATGCTGGCCTTTCATGACTCGTTTCTGGGCAGCATCGACCTGATCCGGACCAGCCTGAACGTCGACGAGGACAAGTTCGTTTTTTTAAAAAGCGGCAGCCCTGAACTGCCCGGCTTCCGTCTGCCGGACTGCCCCTCCTGGGCCCGGTCTTACGCTCAACTGGTCAGGGACCAGAGCCTGGCCGAACCCGTCCCGGAAGAGCCGGTGCGTCTTTCCGATCCCCTGGCCATCGTTTACACCTCGGGTGTTACCGGCGATCCCAAGGGCGCCGTTCTGTCCCACGAGCAGACCTTTTTCAAAAATGCCCAGGTGGGCTATTACACCAACTGCACCGCCGATGACGTGCTCATCGCCCAGATGCCCCTGTTTCATTCCGGCGGGTTGTTCATCGTCACCACTCCGGCCCTGTCCGCCGGTATGACCATGGTCATGCGGCGGGGGTTTGACGCCAACGAGTTCGCCGAGGATATCCAGCGCTATCGCGGCACCATCGTGTTCGCCCTGACCACCATGTGGCGGTTGATCCTGGAAACCGGCAAGCTGGATCAGATCGATACCGGCAGCGTCCGCTCCGTGATCGGCGGCGGCGAACGGACCCCCCCCGTTCTGTTCGACGAACTGGCCAAACGCGGTCTGTATATGCAGCAGGGTTTCGGCCAGACCGAGAACTCGGCCATGATGGTGGTCCCCAAAGAGGACATCAAGCGCAAGATGGGCTCCATCGGGAAACCCGGATTTTTCACGGATATCTGGATCGCCGGTCCTTCCGGCGAGCGGCTGCCGCCCGGTGAAATCGGCGCCATCGTCGCCAAGGGGCCGACGGTCATGAGCGGGTACTGGAACAAGCCCGAAGAGACCGCCCGGGCCATCGTCAACGGCGTGCTGGATACCGGGGACCTGGGCTACATGGACGAGGAAGGGTTTTTCTATATCGTCGACCGGGCCAAGGACATGTACCGCAGCGGCGGGGAAAACGTTTATCCGGCGGAAATCGAGAAGGTGCTCATGGGACATCCCAGGATCAACAACGTCGCCATTTTCGGGGTGCCGGACGACAAATGGGGCGAGGTGGGCATGGCCTGCGTGGTCCCCGAAAAGGGGCAGACCATCACCAAAGAGGAGATTCATCAGTTTTTAAAAGACAAGGTCGCCAAGTACAAGTATCCCGCCCATGTGGAGATCCTGGCGGACCTTCCCATGACCGCGACGATGAAAGTGAAAAAAGGCGCCCTGAAACAGAGTTATCTGCAAAACTGATCATGACGCCTGAAGACGAAACCAGGCCCGCGCTGATCGATCGGATTGTCGGTCTGGAGCAGGAGATGTTCGTGGCGGTCGTTTCGGAAACGCCGGCGCCCTGCCAGCAGAATACGGACGCTTTCCGGACCATGCGCCGGTCCCAGTTTTACGCCTGGCCCGATGACGCCCTGGAATCTTATTTCGATGATCTGACGGTCGCGAAAGCAGCGGGGAAAAATCTGATGACCCTCAAGTACGCCCGCATGGATGACCGGATTCCGGTGCTGAACACGGATCCCCTGATCCAGGAAATCGTGGCCATAGAAGTGGAGTGGCAGCACCGGCTGCTGCAAAAATATCCCGCCCTGATCGGCCGGGGCCGGCCGGTGGAGGAGGCGGACATCGGCGTTTCCTTCAAACGCTATCTGGCCGGTGAACTGGAGACCTATTCCGGCCGGACCCTGGCCTGCCTGGGACGGCATGTGAAAGCAGTGTACCGGCGCGGCGGCAACATGTCCGAGGACGTGTACCGCCACATGGTCCGGTCCCTGGGATACCAGTCCCTGGAAGAGGCCGAGGCGGTGACGGCCGGACGGGAACAATGACGGTCCCGGGAATCGATCCCGGAAATCATACGGCAAGGAGAGAACGGTGGAAGAGCATCTGGCAAAACGGCTGGCGGAACTGGAAGCGGTCAGACAACAGGTCCGGGCGGGCGGCGGCCCGAAGAAAGTGGAGAAACATCATGCCGAGGGCAAGCTGACGGCCCGTGAGCGCATTGATCAGCTCCTTGACCCGGACAGTTTTTTTGAAATTAATATGCTGGCCGGACACGCCGTCAACATGCCCGGCGACGGTCTGGTCTGCGGCAGCGGTACGGTGGCCGGCCGGCCGGTCTTTGTCTATTCGCAGGACAGGACCGTGCGGGGCGGGTCCGTCGGCGTCGAACACGGCTACAAGATGTACCGGACGGTGGAGCGGGCCCTGGAGATGCAGGCCCCCCTGATCGGTCTGCACGATTCGCCGGGCGCCCGGCTGCCCAGCGCCGCCGAGCTGGAATGGCTGAGCGCCAACAAGCGGGCCATATTTTCGAACATTTCCCAGAAGCACGGCGGCGCCATTTTTTTCCCCAACACCCAGGCCTCGGGCGCCATTCCCCAGGTTTCGGCCATTCTCGGCACCTGCGCCGGGATCTCCGTCTATTCCCCGGCCCTGAATGATTTTATTTTCATGGTCGACAATATCAGTCACATGTTCATCACCGGCCCCATGGTGGTGAAAATGGTCACCGGTGAGGATATCGGCATTGAAGAGCTGGGCGGGGCCAGGGTTCACGCCCAGAAAACCGGGACCTGCGATTTTCGCTGCCCCGACGAGACCGGCTGTCTGTCCGAAATACGCCGGCTGCTCTCATTCCTGCCGGCCAACTGCCATGAGCAGCCGCCAGTGGTCCCAACCGGCGACGAACCTGACCGCGCCTGCCCTGAGCTAAACGACATTCTGCCGGCCCATCCCAATCAGCCCTATGACATGCGCCGGGTCATTCACGCCATCGTCGACAACCATGATTTCATGGAAGTCAAAAAGGAGTTTGCCGGGGAAATGATCACCGGCTTCGGCCGCCTGGACGGGAAAACCGTGGGCATCGTGGCCAACCAGCCCATGGTCATGGCCGGGTCGCTGACGGTGGACAGCTCCGACAAGCAGGCCCGGTTCATCCGCTTCTGCGACGCCTTCAACATTCCCCTGCTGATCCTGGCGGACACGCCGGCCTATATGCCGGGATCGAGCCAGGAACATACCGGCATCATCCGGCACGGGGCCAAAGTGCTTTATGCCCTGTGCGAGGCCACCGTGCCGCGGATTTGCATCGCCCTGCGCAAGGCCTACGGCGGCGGCAACCTGGGCATGGGCATTCTGCCGGGGCTGGGCTCCGACCTGGTGCTGTACTGGCCGACCATGGAGACCGGTATTCTCGGGGCCGAACAGTCGGTCATGCTCCTGTTCGGGAGCCACGAGCGGGCCGCCGAGCCCGGATTTCTGGATCAGAAGCTCAAGGAGTACCGTGAATCCTACGCCAATCCCATTTACGATATATCCTCCAACATCAACGTGGAGGACGTGATCACCCCGGCGGAAACCCGGCGGTATGTCATCCGGGCCCTGGCCATGCTGGCCGCCAAAAAACGACCGCGGGCCGACAAGCGGCATGGCAATATTCCTTTGTAAAGAAAGACCGACATGAATTTTTTTGCCAACCGGGTCACGGACATTTTCGGCACCCGTTATCCCGTGTCCCTGGGGCCCATGCGGCAGATCACCCTGGGCGCCATGGCCGGGGCTGTTTCCGCGGCCGGCGGGTTCGGACAGATCGCCGCCTCGGGCCTTGAAAAAGAGGAAATCAAACGGGAAATCGGCATTGCCCGGGCCATCACCGACCGACCGGTGGGCGTCAATATCCCGGTTTACCGGCCCAACGCCCTGGAGGCGCTGGAAGCCGCCATCGAAGCCGGCGTTAAAACGATTACCACCTCGGCCGGCAATCCGGCCAGGATTATGGAGCGGGCCAAACCGGCCGGTCTACGGGTGGCTCACAAGGTGTCCAGCGTGGCCATGGGGAAAAAGGCCCAGGACGCCGGGGTGGACGCCGTTATTGCCATGGGGTTTGAGGCCGGCGGTCACGTGGGCCGGGAGAAGATCACCACCATGTGCCTGGTGCCGCAGTTGGTGGATGCCCTGTCCATTCCGGTCATCGCCGCCGGCGGTATCGCCGACGCCCGCGGTGTGGTGGCGGCGTTTGCCCTGGGCGCTGAAGGGGTCGAAATCGGCACCCGCTTCGTGGCCACCGTTCAGGCGCCGGTGCCCGGTTTTTTCAAGGACATGATCGCCGCCGCCGGATGCGACGCCACCCTGCTGCTGGGCAAGGACGCCATGCCCATCCGGGTGATGCGCAATGCCGTTACCGCCATGGTGGCGGGCATGGACCAGGCCGAGGCCGACCGGAAGATGATCTCCGGCGGCGACGCCACTTATGTCCAGGCCGGCGGCAACGCCGACACGGCCGTCATGCCCTGCGGGCAGATCGCCGGACTGGTCCGGACGATTGCCGATGTGGCGGCGGTAATGGAGGAGATTACAACCGGCGCGGCCGCCCTTTCCCGAAATCTGGCCGCGCTGTTTCATTCCAAGGAGAGTCATGACGGATAATTATATTCTCACGGAAACAAAGGACCATGTCGCCTGGATCACCCTGAACCGGCCGGAGCGGTACAACGCCTTCGGCGGTTACATGCGCCAGCAGATCGTCCAGGCCCTGAACGCTGCCGCCGGTGATAATGATGTCCGGGTGGTGGTCATCACCGGCACGGGAAAATGGTTCTGCACCGGCGGCGATGTCCAGGAGTTTGCCGACGGGGAAACCAAGGCCCTGGAAGCGACCGTCTCCAGCCGGCGGCCGGCCATGTGCGAGGCGGTCCTGGCCATCAACCGCATGGAAAAACCGGTCATCGCCGCGGTCAACGGCATGGCCGCCGGCGGGGGCTGCAACCTGGCCCTGGCCTGTGATATCCGCCTTGCCGGGGACCAGGCGCGGTTCGCCCAGGTGTTCACCCGCCGGGGGGTCCATCCGGACTGGGGCGGCATTTATTTTCTGCCCCGGCTGGTGGGCTACGCCAAGGCCGCGGAACTGATTTTCAGCGCCGAAATCGTCAAGGCCGAAGAAGCCTTCCGCATCGGGCTGGTCAATAAACTGGTGCCCCAGGACCAGCTGGTCGAGGCCGCCCGGGAGATGGCCGTCAGGATAGCGAAAAACGCGCCCATCCCCATTGCCTTTGCCAAGCGCGGCCTGCAGAATTTTTATCGCTGGGACCTTGAGCAGGCCCTGGATTACGAGTGTTATGTGCTGGAAATGTGCCGCAAGACCGAAGACATCATCGAAGGCTTCGGCGCTTTTCTGGAAAAGCGGGAGCCGCAATTCAAAGGCCGTTGATCCGGAGGAAGGAGTGACCATGCAAGTCAGTGATACCGTAAAACAGTTTTTCGCCAGCCGGGAGCGGACCAACATCCTGGCCACGGCCGGTGCCGACGGAAAGGTAAACGTGGCCGCGTTCGGGTCCCCGGCCCTGGATGGAGACGACCGCGTCAGCATGCTGCTGGGAGACAACCGTACCTGGGCCAACCTGAGTCATAACCCCCAGGCCGCCTTTCTCATTATTATGCACGGCGGCACGGGCATGGGCATGAAGGGCTGCCGGCTGTATGTGAAAGTCGCGCGGACGGCGGATTCCGGCCCCCGGTTCGAGGCGCGCCTGGCTGAAATCCGGGCCCGCATCGGGGGCGCGGCCGATATGCTCAAGCATCTGGTGGTATTCGACATTCTGGAGGCGCGGCCTATTCTGGACCTGGGCCAGGGCGTCTGATCGAAAGATGCCTTATGCAGGGCCTGACATTATCCAGAAAATATTTTGAGGCCCACGGCCTGCCGCTGATCGAAAGCCGGTTCGGTCACGTGCGCGACCGCATTGCCGCCGGCCTGGTGGGAGACGGTTCGGAATGTTTCGGATTCGACGACGAACTGTCCCGCGATCACGACTGGGGGCCGGGCTTCTGCGTCTGGCTGACGGCTGACGATTACCTCGCTTTCGGGCCGGCATTGCAGGAAGCCATTGACGGGCTGCCGACGGTGTTCGAGGGATTCGGTCCCCGCCGCCAAAGCCGGTGGGGGCAGGATCGCGTCTGCGTCTTTGAAATCGGGGCCTTTTACCGGCGTTTTATCGGTTGCGGGCAGCCGCCGGATGATCCCGAAGACTGGCTGATGCTCCCGGAAACCGCCCTGGCGGCCTGCACCAACGGTGAAGTGTTCACCGACCCGCCGGATGAATTTTCCCGGCGCCGGCGGGTGCTGCTGGATTTCTACCCCGAGGACGTGCGGCTGAAAAAGATCGCCTCCCGCTGCATGACCATCGGCCAGTCCGGCCAGTACAACTACCCCCGCTGCGTCAAAAGAGGCGATGTCTTCGGCGCCCGTTATGCCATGACCAAATTCTGCGCCGATTATTTTTCCGCCGTCTTTCTGCTCAACAAGCGATACCTGCCTTTTTATAAATGGGTCGGCCGGGCGGCGTCAACCCTGCCGCTGCTCGGCCCCGCCAGCCTGGACAAGATCACGCGCCTGATGGGGGAGGCGGCGGACCCGGCCCGCTGCCGGGAACTCATCGAGTCCCTTTGCGCCGACCTGGTCGGCGTTCTGCGGGCGGAGGCCCTGACGGAGGGGACCGGCGATTTTCTGGCCGACCACGGCCCGGAAGTCCAGCGCCGCATTCAACACCCGGGCCTGCGGGAGCGCGATGTCTGGATCGGCTGAAAAAGGAAGCAAGGCCATGAAGCCAGCGGTGCTGATCATCGGCGGCAGCTATTTCGCCGGCCGGGTTCTGGTCGAGGAAATGCGCAAAACCGGGGACTTCCGGCTGTTTGTGCTAAACCGCGGCAACCGGCCCCTCCATCTTGAGGGCGTCACCGAACTCCGGGCCGACCGTCATGACCCGGAGGCCCTGGGCCGGGCGATCCCGCCTGAGCGATGGGCCGGGGTGGTCGATTTCTGCGGATACACCGGCCGGGACGTGGATATTCTGCTGTCGGCCCTGGCCCCGGGTACGGCGGCCCATTATATTTTCATCAGCACGGCCAGTGTTTACGGCAACAGCCGGAGCCTGCCGCTGCTGGAAAATTCACCCCTGTTGACAACGCCCCAGCCGGAGCTGGGACCGGCCGCCGATTACGGCTTTGACAAGTGCCGGGCGGAGTCAGTGGTGAAGGAAAAGTGCCGGGCCGCCGGCATGGCCTGGACCATCCTTCGTCCGGTCATTATTTACGGCCGGTACAATTACGCCCCGCGGGAAAGCTATTTTTTCGACCGGATACAAAATGGGGATACGGTGGTAATTCCGGAAAAGGGGCTGGCGCTTTTTCAGTTTCTGCTGGTTGACGATCTGGCCCGGATCATTATCCGCTGCCTGAATGCCGGACCGGCCCGGGACGCCATCTTTAACGCGGCCGCGCCGGACCTGGTTTCCTATGCCCGCTACGCGGAGGTCCTGGAAGAGATAACCGCCGAACGCATTCCCGTTCTGCCCCTGGGTATCGGGGAGATCGAGGCCCGACGGATTCCCCTGCCGTTTCCCCTGGACAGCCACATCATCGTGTCCGGTGAAAAACTGGCGCGCGCCCTTGATTTTGAATATACCCCCTTCGCGGAAGGCATGGGCCGGACCTGGCAATGGTGGCAGTCGAAGCGTTATTAGCCCTTATCCCAGGGCCGACAGGTTGCGGCGCACCAGGGCGGCCTTTCGTTCTTCGTCGAGGCGCTCATAGATATTCAGCGCCTGAAGGAAACAGTCGCGCGCCTGATCCCGGTTCCCGGCCCGGGTATGGGAATAGCCCAGGTTGGATAACTGGTCGGCCCGGCCCGTCTCGTTTTTGGCCCGTGTAAGCGCCGCCAGGGCCTGTTCGTACATCTTTATGGCCCCGGCGTGTTCCTTCCGGTCCCGCAGCACCGACCCGATGTTGGCCAGCTGCCAGCCGTAAGCGGCCACGTCGCTTGCCGCCGCATAAAGATCGGCCGCCTGGCCAAAGGCGGCCAGGGCTTCCTCCGGCCGTCCCAGGGAATTGACGGCATGACCGATATTGTTCAGTATCCCTGCCCTGGCCGCGGCCTGGTCCGGTCGCGTCAGGTGTTCCAGTGCCTCGGTGAAAAACAAGAGCGCGCCGGGCAGGTCATTGTTTTCCAGGCATTGGCGCGCTTTTTCGTTCAGCTCGGATACCCGTTGCGGCAGATCATTGGTCAAAACATGGTTTCCTTGCCGGGAAGAAGGATCTCCAGCCCGATCGGTTTCCCGGCGGCATTATCTGATCCTGACTGTCCGCAGGTCGGTGGGTGAATAGGCCTTTGGACCATTGAATTTGTGCTGTTTTCGCGGCCGTTCATGGTGTTGATGGAGACGGGAGCGATACTATTGTTTGCCGTTTTCCAGCTTTTTAGTCTTGTCATCATCGATTTCGGAAGTTGATTTCTTGAAGTCCTTAATCGCCTTTCCAAGACCTGACCCGATTTCCGGCAGTTTGCCGACTCCGAAAATCAGGAGCACGATGACCAGGATAATGATGAGTTCCGGCATTCCGATTCCAAACATGAGCGACCTCCTGTCCGGCTGTGAGCCGGGTCTTGCCTATCACCGCGTGCGGGTGAATGTTTTTTAAATAACGGCCAGTGCCTTCTCCTTACCATCGCAGATCAAGGAAAGTCAATACCCGGTCAAATGTATCGAATGTCATACCGGTTGCGGTCGGGGAGCGCAAGGCGACATCCGGCTACATACCTTGCAGTAATTGAATTTCGGCTAGTGCTCCGGCCGGCAGTTCTTCCGTTCCTTCCGGGATCTTGATCAGGGCGGTTTTCCTGGCCATGGACTGCAGGCGGCTTGCCGGTTTGAAAGGCGTCACCAGCAGATCCCGGCCCCGGCGCTCGACCCGGGCGTGGATGAACTGGGTCCACTCCCGGTCGCCCCGGACCGTTTCCGTCAGCAGGGCGGCGGCGGTGGGGAAGGGCATGGCGGGCTCGCCTTTCATCTTCAGCAGCCCGGGCAGGGTGAGCTGGAGAAAGGCCATCTCGTTGGACGGCGGACCGCCGGGCAGGCAGAAAAAGGGCTTGCCCTGGAGCAGGCCGAAGGCGATGGCCTTGCCGGGACCGATGCGGACCCGGTGGTAGATGCCTTGCCAGCCCAGGTCATTGAGGACTCCGGCCAGCAGGTCGCGTTCGCTGCCCCAGATGCCGCCGCTGGTGATGACGGCGTCTACATGGGGCAGGGCTTCACTGATGGCGCGGATGATGTCGGCCTGCCGGTCCCTGGCCATGTCCACCCGGCAGGTAATCTGATGGTGGGTCAGCCAGGAACAGATTTCCACCAGATTGCTGGCGTACAGCATGCCGTCGGGCAGGGGCTGGCCGGGTGCCACCACCTCGTCGCCGGTGGCGATGACGGCCACGCCGGGCAGTTTGTAAACTTCGGCTTTTTCCAGGCCGGCGGTGGCCATCAGTCCGGTCAGGGCCGGGGTGATTTTTTCAAGCTTAACGGCAACGGTTTCGCCTCGGCGGATATCGGTTCCCCGAGGGAGAATGTTTCTCCCCGGATCGGCCGTGTTCGAGCAGATGACATGGTTGTCCTTTAAAACGGTGAACTCCTCGGATAGAACGGCATCCGCGCCATCGGGCAGCGACGCGCCGGTGGTGATCCGGACGGCCTGCCCGGGCGAAACGCTGAACTTTGAGGAATTGCCGGCTGAAACGCTCCCGGTCAGGGACAGGGTCACCGGATGCTCGGGTGAGGCCTGGCTCAGGTCGCGCGAGCAGACGGCATAGCCGTCTTTCAGGGAAGCGTTGATGGACGGGCTGTCGACACGGGCGGCCAGGTCGGCGGCCAGGATCCGGCCGGTCAGATGATGCAGTTCGACCATTTCCGAGCCGATGGGGCCGACATGGTCCAGGGTAAGTTTCAGGGCCTCTTCGTAACCAATGAATTTTTTCATGGCACGGATGCTAACATGTTGTGAACATCTTATCAACATGTCCATCCATCTCATTTCATAATCAATAACGGCAAAATTCATCTCCCCGCCGCCATTTACGGACATTCATGATCCCATCTCACAATAAGCAAACAATCCAAACCATTGGCAAGTTATGAACATTTTATGAACACACTTTTGTTAAAGACCGCTTCTGAATCCTGCCCCCCATAACCACTTAACCACTTAATCACTTAATCACTTAATCACTTCCCAATTGTAAAACATTTGTAAACAGCCAAAAACCGTTGGTCGTCAGCCGGTGTTCTCTTTTATAAGAGGAGAAATTTGCCTTGTCCCCGGCAATGTATAGGGGGGGCTGAAACGTCAAACGCATGCTGCAGCGGAGAGGATGAATATGTTTTCTTTTTTGCCGGCGACGGTCAAGGGATCCCTGTCGTTCATTCTATATGTGATCAACACCGTGTTCTGGTGCATCCCGCTGTTTGCGGTGGCCATCGTCAAATTCCTTATTCCCGTTCCCGTTTTCCGGCGACTGTGCAACCGGGTGCTGATCCACATCTCCTTTGCCTGGATCCGCTGCAACAATATCAACCAGGATCTCTTCAACCGGCTCACCATTGTCACCGACGGCCTGGAAGGGCTGACGCAGAATGACTGGTACCTGGTCATCAGCAACCATCAGACCTGGGTGGATATTCTGGTTCTCCAGCGGGTGTTTTACCGCCGGATTCCCTTTTTAAAATTTTTTCTAAAAAAAGAACTGATCTGGGTGCCCGTTCTCGGGCTGGCCTGGTGGGCCCTGGATTTCCCTTTCATGAAACGCTATACCAGTGAATTTATCAAAAAGAATCCGCACCTGAAGGGCAAGGATATCGAGATCACCCGCAAGGCCTGCCGGAAGTTTTCCGAAATGCCGGTTTCGGTCATGAACTTTCTGGAAGGCACGCGGTTCACCGACCACAAGCACAAGTCCCAGCAGTCGCCCTATAACCGCCTGCTGCGGCCCAAGGCCGGGGGTATCGCCTTTGTCCTGGCCGCCATGGGGGAGCACCTCAACAGCATCGTCAATGTTACCATCGCCTACCCGCCGGGGCCGAAAAGTTTCTGGGATTTTCTCTGCGGCCGGGTCACCTGTGTCCGGGTCCATGTGGAAACCATCCCCATCACCGAAGAACTGATCGGTGATTACTTCGAGGATGAAGCCTTTCGTGATCGCTTCCAGGAATGGGTCAACGTCCTGTGGGAAGACAAGGACAGACGGGTGGCGGAACTGGACCGCAATCTGTCTTTGTAAAAAGGTGGCCCAGGCCAACCCCAGGTGGCTCGGGGATCAAACAGGTGCCGTTCAGGAGACGGCGCGATATGCGGCGGCTTTGCCCATGCCGGAACCGGTGCTTTCGACCTCCCCCCGTTTTTCCAGATACTCCAGGGTCAGCCGGACCCAGCCTTCGGCAAAGAGCCGTTTCTGGGATTCGGCTCCGGTGTAAAGCCGCAGCAGGATCTCCTTGATCGTCAGGCCTGTCGGCCCGGCGCCTTTGATCAGGGCCAGCACTTCCCGGGTGCGTTCCGCGCGGTGATCCAGCAGTTCCCGGACCCGGGGCCTTGGATCGGTGATGGGGCTGCCGTGGGCGCTCAAGATCAGGTTAAGACTCGGCAGGGCCAGGACCTGTTCCAGGGTCCGCTCATAGGCTTTAAGATCGGATCGAGGCGGGCCGAGCCAGGTGGTGACCGAGCGCATGATGTTGTCCCCGGAAAAGAGGATGCCCCGGGCTTCATTATATAGGAAGATATGGTCATCGCAGTGGCCGGGCGCCGGCATAATCCGCCAGGGCTCGCCGTTGACGGACAACTCGGCGTCTTCACCGAGGATTTCATCCGGGTTCCGGGAAAACCGGGTTCCCAGCAGGGCCGGCTGGAAATATTTCAGCACAACGGTGGTCAGCAGCCGTTCCGCCGGGCCGGCGCCGCCGCCGCTGTCGGCCGCGACCTTGTAGTAGTGTTTCCGGGAACTCATGCTGGCGGCCATCTTTTCCGTCAGCAGGGTGCGGACGCCGAACTCCCGTTTCAGATAAGGCAGGCCGGAGATGTGGTCGGGATGACTGTGGCTGGGCAGGGCCCGGGTGATGGTACACCGGCCGCCTCTGGACAGGACCCGTTCCCTGATTCGATGCAGTTCCTTGCCCAGGTGTTCCAGGATTTTTTTCCGTCCGTACCCGGCGTCAAAGATCAGGCCGTCGGGACCTGTCAGCACATAGATATTCACCGGCGGCATGAGGGCGCCCAGGGTGCCGGTTTCGGTGATCATGAAAATGTCGGGGTATATTTCTTCCATTTCATTTATTATATACAGGCTTCATTCTTTTTTGAAATAGTCTCTTGCTATTTGGAAGTTGTTTAGTTTAAAGTTCAACTTTGTAATGTTTACTTGGTGTCGACCATTTTCAACAAAAATGCAATGATAAGAAAAGGAGTCTGTGATGCGTGACGTTTATGTGATCGGCGCGGGGATGACCAAGTTCGGCAAACATATGGACAGGAACATGAAGAGCCTGGCGGGGGAGGCGGTCAACCGTGCTCTGGAACATGCCGGGATCACCAAGGACAAGATCCAGGTGGCGGTGGTCGGCAACGCCTATCAGGGGCTGGTGACCGGCCAGGAATCCATCCGGGGCGAGGTGGTGCTGCGGGCCATGGGCATCGGCAACATTCCGGTGACCAACGTGGAGAACGCCTGCTGTTCATCGGCCACGGCCCTGCAGGTGGCCTGGATGGACGTGGCCCTGGGTCTGCATGACGTGGGCCTGGTGCTGGGCATGGAAAAGATGTTCATGGAAGACCGGGAGAAACGGCTCAAGCTTTTTTCATCTTCGGCGGACGTGGAGATCGTCGAGGCCCTCGTGGCGGCCATGAAGGCCGACGCCGAGAGAAAACGCAAGGAGGCCGAGGCCCGGGGCGAAACCAAAGACGAAAGTAAGGGCGAAAAGAAATCCAAGGGCGGCAGCGCCTTTATGGAAATATATGCCATGGGCACCCGGCTGCACATGGACAAATACGGCCTGACCCAGCGGCAGCTGGCCTGTGTCAGCGCTAAAAATCATAACCACAGCGTGCACAATCCCTACGCTCAGTATCAGAAGCCCATGACCGTGGACGAGGTGCTGGCGGCCCCGCTGATCGCCTATCCCCTGACCCAGCCCATGTGCTCCCCGGTGGGCGACGGCGCGGCGGCCCTGATCATCTGCTCCAAAGACTATGTCAAGAAACTGGGCGTGTCCAAACCGGTCAAGATTCTGGCCACGGTGCTGGGCGGCGGCATGGACCGGGGCTTTGACGATCCGGATCTCGGCGAGCGCCTGGCCAAAATCGCTTATGAAAAGGCCGGCGTCGGCCCCGAGGATATCGATGTGGCTGAATTCCACGACGCCACCGCTTTTGGTGAAGTGATTCAGGCCGAGTCCATGGGCTTCTGCCCCCGGGGTGAAGGCGGGATTTTTGCCGAACAGGGCCATTCCACCCTGGGCGGCAAGCTGCCCATCAACCCCTCCGGCGGCCTGGAGTCCAAGGGCCATCCCGTGGGCGCCACCGGCGCCGGCCAGATCGCGGAACTGGTCTGGCAGCTGCGCGGTGAAGCCGGCGGCCGGCAGGTCCAGAATGCCCGCACTGCCCTGGCCGAGAACGGCGGCGGCAACATCGGCATTGAAGAGGCGGCCATGGTTATCACCATTTTGCAGGCCGATTTTTAAAGGAAAAGTGATTAAGTGGTTAAGTGATTAAGTGGTTAAGGCTTTAAAGTGTTATGGTGTTAGGGTTTTAAGGGGGCTTAAGGGGCTAAAGGGTGGCACGGGCAAATCCTCTGCCTCCTCGACCCCTCGACCCCTCGGATCCTGACTTGTTCTTTGACGGGAGATTGGGAAAAAAAGGATTGCTTACATCATGAATAGCGATAGCACAGACAACACCCCCGTCATCATCGGCGTCGGGCAGATCACGGAAAAGGACGTACCGCCGGATAAGGCGCGCTCGCCCCTGGAGCTCATGCTTGACGCGGTGAAGCTGGCCGCCGGAGACGCCGGTATTGCCGAGGCCATTCTGAAAACCGCCGATCATGTCATGGTCACGACGATGTTCACGGATGACGGTATGAGCAATCCGGCCGGGTGCCTGGCCGACGCCATCAACGCCGGACCGGCCGTCTGCGTCATGTCCGGGTTCGGCGGCACTTCGCCCCAGTGCATGCTGGCCCATGCCGCCGGGCTGATCGCCGACGGCAAGGCCCGTCTGGTGGTGATGGCCGGCGCTGAAGCCCAGCGGACCAAGCTCGATGCCGGGCGCCTCGGCTTGAAGCTGAACTGGGGCGTCGAAACAAACCGGGAAACGCCGGCCCTGTTTTCAACCGTCGGGCCTGCGGATGGCGCCACCAACAGCGAGCACGCCCACAGCCTGTCCGTACCGCCTTATGTCTATCCCCTGTTCGAAAACGCCCTGCGCAAATATTATAACCGTTCCCTGCATGATCATCTGCTGGCCGTCGGCCGTCTGATGAGCCGGTTTTCAGCGGTGGCCGCGGCAAACCCTCTGGCCTGGTTTCCGCAATTCCGCACGCCCGAGGAAATAATTACGGTTTCCCCGGCCAACCGCAACACGGCGCTTCCCTATACCAAACTGATGAATTCCATGCTGATGGTCAATCAGTCCGCCGCCCTGATCGTGACTTCCGCCGGAGAGGCAAAGCGGCTGGGGGTCGGCGGCGACAAACCGGTGTACCTTCACGGATACGCCGAGGCCCACGATCACTGGCATGTGCTCACCCGCGAAAATTATTACAGTTCGCCCGCTGTCCGGGCCATCGGCGACCGTGTTTTTTCCGATACCGGTTTGACGCCGGATGGCATCGATTATTTTGATATTTACAGCTGCTTTCCTTCTTCCATCCAGATCACCCGGGACATGCTGGGCCTGTCGCCGGATGCCGACCGGGACCTGACGGTTACCGGCGGGCTGCCGTACTTTGGCGGTCCCGGCAATAACTATGTCATGCACGCCATCGCCCGGATGGTCGAGGTCCTGCGGGCCAGGCCCGGCAGCCGGGGACTGGTGACCGGCAACTCCTTTTATCTGACCAAGCACTGCGCTGCCGTTTACAGCACCGCGCCGGTGGTGGGAACGCCCTGGCGCGAGGATTTCGACCGCTGCCAGCGAACCGTGGACGACCGCCTCATGCCGGAGGCAGCCGAAGATCCCACCGGGACCGGGCTGATCGAGACCTATACCGTGACTTTTAATCAGCGCAACGAGCCGGATTCGGGCATCATCATCGGCCGGACCGAAGACGGCCGGCGGTTCGCGGCCTTTACGCCCAAGGATCCTGACCTGCTGGCCGCCATGACCCGCGAGGACTTTTTCGACGTCCCGGGGACTGTTTCCCAGGAAGGCATGGTCAACACCTTCAAACCCCTGTAGCCCGCGCTTATCGCACAGGTAGGGGCGGACCTTCAGGCAGCCTGCAAACCGGGAAACCTGAAGGTTTCCCCTACATCGTCCTGGCGGAAAACAATTTCATTTGACAGAAACATCAGCCGGTGAAAAACTGTTCCCACTGAATGCCCTGATCCCAACAATTATCGAAAGGTGATCTGTTATGCCCCGAATCGGCATGTCCGGCATCGCCGTGATGCTGTTACCCATGCGGGAGGCCATGGCGGTCGCCATCGAACTCGGATACGACGCCTTTGAGTTGTCCGGAGAGTTTCCCCAGTGCCTGTGCGACCAGGTGAGTGCGTTTGACCGCAAGGAGGCCAGGCGGCTGGTTGAGTCCGCGGGCCTGATGGTTTCCGTGCACGCGCCCTTTACCAGCCTGAACATCGCCGCCCTGAACCCGGGTGTGCGGGCCGAGTCCATACGCCAGGTGTCGGACGCCATTGACCTGTGCGCCGATATCGGCGGTAAAAACGTGACCATCCATAACGGTCTTTATGTCCTGTCCCGTAACTTCCGCAAGAAAATCCCCCAGATCGCCGAGATCCAGTGGGAGTACAACATCGAGTCCCTGGAAAAGATAGCGGCCCGGGCCCTGTCCCGGGGGATCACCCTCTGCCTGGAGAACATCGGTTACGAGCATAACGCCATCGATCGCAATGTCGATGATCTGCTGACCATCCGCAAGGCCGTCAATTCGCCGGCCCTGTCCTTCTGCATCGATGTCGGGCACGCTCGGCTGAACAACGAACTGGAGGCGGCCATCGCCAAACTCGGCCCCTATGCCCGGCAGGTCCATTTTACCGACAATTTCGGACAGACCGATGACCATCTGATTATCGGCACGGGCAATTTCGACTATTCGCCCTGCCTTGATTTTATCAGGACTTTCGACGGCATCGTTATCCTGGAGGTGGTCAAGGTGGGCACCGATCCAGAGGCGGCCCGCCAGAGCCTGGCGTACTTCAAGTCGCTGATGGGTTTATAATTACAGAACAAAATGCTTTTTTTGACATCATATCATTATGGGTGAACGGGAAGACCGATCCATGACCAGCAAAAATATCAGCACAGCCCCTCACCGGGTCATGATGGTTGACGCCGATTATCGGGACGGCTCTATGTCCGCGGCCGTGGAGGCCGCGTTTGAGGCTTTTCCCCTGGAATTGACCGGCAAACGGGTTCTGGTCAAGCCCAACATCCTCGGCGGCCACAGGCCGGAAAAGGCCGTGACCACCCATCCTTCCGTGATCGCCGCCGTGGTCGCGCGGCTGAAAAAAGGCGGGGCCGAGGTCATGGTGGGCGACAATTCCGGTGTCCATGGTTACGGCCGGTCCGACGAGGCCGCCCGGATTTCAGGGATAATGGACGCCGCCGGCGACTGCTTTATCCACCTGGGCGGAAAACCGGTGCGCCATGAACTGCCCGGCCGGGGTATCGGTCATGCCATGATTTCAGAGGATGTGCTGACGGCCGACATCGTCGTCAATCTTCCCAAGCTCAAGACCCATGGCCTGACCTTTTACACCGGTGCCGTGAAAAATACCTTTGGTTATGTGACCGGCGGGGACAAGATGCGGATTCACGCCCGGGCCGTGACGCCGCGGCGCTTTGCCGAAGCGTTGGTGGACATTTATGCCATCCGGCCGCCGGAGTTCAACATCATGGACGCGGTGGAGGCCATGGAGGGAAACGGGCCGAGCAACGGCCGGCCGCGCCGGGTGGGAAAAATAATGGCCGCCGACAATGCCGTCTGCCTGGACGCGATCGCTTTGCGCCTGGTGGGAAAAGACCCGCAAGCCATTCCTCATCTGGCTGTGGCTGCCGCCAGGGGCCTTGGCGCCATCGACGCCGATGAAATCATTGTCAACGGAGATTTCGTGCCGGTCAGGGATTTTGTCATGCCGGCCACCTTTGTTCCCGGCCTGATGGGCATCGTTCTGAACCGGTTTCTGTCGCGCTGGATCAACTGCCTTCCCGAAATTGACGAGGCCGCCTGCAAGCGTTGCCGTCTGTGCGTGGAGCACTGCCCCACGGGAGCCATGACCGTCAAACCGGGGGAATGCCCCCAGGCCGATAAGAACAAGTGCATCAGCTGCTACTGCTGCCAGGAAATGTGCCCGGAGAACGCCATAGTCCTGCGCGGTCGGGTGATCCGGTTGCTGCGGCGGTCGATGTATTAACCGGATGCCATGAGAAAAACGAAGTGCGAGGGTTAGGGCTGCCGGCAGGCGGAACGCAGCGAATGTTACGCATCTGAGAAAGGAGACCTTCATGGAAATTGTCAAAGGCTTTCCCGCGACCAGTCAGGACAACTACCAGCTCAACGTCACCAGCATCGTCAAACACGCGGCCCGCGTCTTCGGCGGGCAGGAGATCGTCAGCCGGCGGCTGGACGGCGGCCTTTACCGGTATACCTACGCCGAGGCATATGAGCGCATGAAGCGGCTGGCCAACGGTCTGCGCCATATCGGCGTCCGGGTGGGCGACCGGGTCGGCGTCCTGGCCTGGAACAGTCATGAAAATTATGAAATTTATTTCGGCCTGCCCGGAACAGGCGCGGTCATGCTGCTGCTCAATCTTCGTCTGTCGCCCCCGGATCTGGCCTATGTGATCGATCACAGCCAGGCCGACTTTATCATCGTGGACGAGACCCTGCTGCCCATCGCCCACGCCGTGGCGCCCCTGTGCCGGAACATCAAGGCCTTTGTCGTCATCACCATGCCCGGCAAAAAACTGGCGGAAGTAAAGACCGACCTGAAGAACCTCTATTCATACGAGGACCTGATCGCCGGATCGTCTCCGGATTTTGCCTGGCCCCACATGGACGAGACTTCGGCCTACGCGGCCTGCTACACCACCGGCACCACCGGCAGACCCAAAGGGGTTTACTACTCCCACCGGGACGTTTACCTGCACTCCTGCGCCATCGGCGTCAACACGGAGATCTCCCCCCGGGACACGTACTGCCAGATCGTCCCCATGTTCCACGCCCTGGGCTGGGGCCTCAGCCAGGCGGCCACCATGGCGGGCGCGCGGCTGGTCTTCCCCGGCATGTACACCCTGGATACACTGGAGGGACTCTGCCGGCTGATCGTGGAGCAGAAGGTCACGGTCAGCGCCGGGGCCCCGGCCATCTTCATGCCGCTGCTGGAGTACATCCGGAAGCTGGACCGGAAACCGGAACTGAAAGGGGCGCGCTTTCTGTCCGGCGCCAGCGAACCGCCGGTGTCCATGATGAAGGGATTCTGGGATCTGACCGGGGTGGAAATCATTCACGCCTACGGTGCCACCGAGACCACGCCCCTGGTGACCGTCAACCGCATCATGCCCTGGCTGGAAGCCCGGCTGGATGAAACCCAAAAGTGGGAACTGAAAAAGAAGCAGGGCCTGCCCGTGGTGGGCCTGGATGTAAAGGTGGTGGACGCCGCCGGCCTGGAAATATCCCACGACGGTAAAACGCCGGGTGAGGTGCTCATGCGGGGGCCCTGGATCACGGGGCGATACCACGACGCCCCGGGATCGGAAGCCCAGTTCACTGCCGACGGCTACTGGCGCAGCGGTGATGTCGGCACCATCGACGCCGACGGCTACCTCAAGATCACCGACCGTCTCAAGGACGTCATCAAGAGCGGCGGTGAATGGATCAGTTCCGTGGACATGGAAAACGAGATCATGTCCCACCCGGCTGTCCTGGAGGCGGTGGTGGTGGGTATCGCCCATCCCAGGTGGGAAGAAAGACCCCTGGCGCTGGTGGTCCTGCGGCCGGAGGAAAAGAACCGGGTTTCGCCCGAAGACATCAAGGACCATTTGGCCCGATCATTCGCCAAATGGCAGTTGCCCGACGAGGTCCTGGTGGTTGACCAGATCCCTAAAACCAGCGTCGGCAAGATGAATAAGAAAGTTGTCCGGGAAGACTACCGCGAGCACTATCGGAAATAGGCGCGGTAACGGCCGGAACGCCAGAACGGATCGTTTCCCCATGAGCCTTAAAAACCGGGGAAGGCGAAAACAGGAGGGAGCCGGATGAAAATAAAAATCGTTGCCGTGATGTGCGCGGTTATGTGCCTGATATTTTCTACCGGCGCCTGCGCCAGGGCGGAAAACGCGGAAAAGAACAGCCCGCCCGCCGCAAACGCGCCACCGGCGTCCGGGCCGAAAGAGCCGGTTTTTACCTGCACCAGCGCGGGCCGGTGGTATCCTGACGATCCGGCAAAATTGCGCAACATGGTTAAAGGCTTTCTCGATAAGGCCGAAGGCGGACAGATAACGGACCGTATTGTCGCGCTGATCGCGCCGCATGCGGGTTATCCCTTTTCCGGACCGGTCGCCGCGCATGCCTATAAACAACTGGAAGGGCTGCATTTTGATTCGGTCGTCGTGGTCGGGTTTTCCCATCATGAGTTTGCGCCGGAAATCGCGGTCCATCAGGCCGGCACGTTCCGCACGCCGCTCGGTGATATCCCGGTTGACGCGGATCTGGCCGCCGCGATCATGGCCGAAAACCCCGTCATCAAATACGATCCGGCCATTTTCGTCGGTGAACATTCCCTCGACAACCAGCTGCCTTTCCTCCAGATGACGCTTTCCGGGTTCACGCTCGTTCCCATCCTGTTCGGCAGTCAGACGCCGGAGAATATCAATATCCTTTCGGACGCGCTCGCCAGGGCGCTGAAAGGCAAAAACGTCCTGCTTGTGGCCAGTTCCGACATGTCGCATTTCTGGCCCCAGGATGAAGCCAACCGCATTGACGCCGAAACCATCAGCCGCGTGACCGCGTTTGACGCGGACGGTATCGCGCAAATGATGCAAGGCGATTCGTCCGGCCGCAAGCTTTGCGGGTTCGGCGCCGTGCAGGTCGTTTTGCGCGCGGCCGGGGCCCTCGGCGCTGACGAGGCCCTCGTTCTCAAATATGCCACGTCGCAGGATACGTTCGGCCCGACCGGCAACGGCGTCGTCGGCTATATGGCCGTGGCGCTGGTTGACAAGAAGGGTAAAAACACACTGATAAACGTCAATCCGAAAGAGGCGGCCGTGTCGGCGCCGCCGGAGGAAAAAAGCATGAAACCCCATTACGGCGGTGATCTCACCGAAGCGTCTCAGAAAGAACTTCTGGCCATTGCCAGAAAATCCCTGGAAACCTATATCCGCACGGGCAAGACATACACGCCCGATTCAGAGAATCCGCAGCTTCAATCCAAACGCGGGGTTTTTGTGACGCTGACCATCAACGGGGCGCTGCGCGGCTGCATGGGCTGGTTCGAACCCAATACCCCGCTGGCGGAGATCGTGGCCAGGCAGGCGGCCGTCTCCGCCACCCAGGACCCGCGTTTTCCCGAGGTGCGGCCGGAAGAGCTGCCGGCAATAGCCATTGAAATTTCCGTTCTTTCCATGCCGCGTTACGTGGATTCCTGCAACGACATCGTCGTGGGCAGGGACGGCGTGATCCTTGAAAAAGGAAATCGCCGGGCCACCTTTCTGCCGCAGGTTGCGCCCGAACAGGGCTGGGATCTGGCCGCCATGCTGTCTCACCTCGCCATGAAGGCGGGACTGCCGGCGGACGGCTGGAAACAGGGGGCGCGGTTTCAGGTCTATACCGCCCAGGTTTTCGGCGAGACGGAATGATATCCCGGCGTTAATCCCACCGGGCGCCCAGCATCCGGCTGACGTTCACCGCCGACTTGACCGCGTCTTCGTGGAGCCCGAAACCGAAATGGGAGCCGCAGAAATAGGTTCTCATTTTGCCGTTCAGCGAGGGCAGTTCCTTGATCGTCGCGGTCGAGGCATGGTCGTAAATCGGTGTCCGGAACACTTTCTGAAACTCGATCAGGTTCTTGTCGATTTCCACATTGGGGTACTGCGTTCCCATGAACATGCTGTCTCTGGGGACACCCCGCTGGAACCGGTAGTGGGCGTTGATGGACGTGTCTATTTTCCCGTTGTCGTCGGTGTAAAGATAGCTGTACATGGCCCAGAGGTCCTCGGGCGGATAGTGGTTTTTATCGCGGTGGACCACCACCAGGCCGTCATTGTACCGCCACGCCCCCAGCAACCGCTTTTCGTCTCCGGTGGGATTTTCGATCATGGCCAGGGCGCGGTCGGCGGGGCAGGCGAAAATGACCTTGTCGAAGGCATGCGCTGTGCCGTCCTCCATGCTCACCGTCACGCCGTTTTCGTCCCGCCGGACCGTCTGGATTTTCGCGTTCAACTTGATCCTGTCGCCCAGGGGCGCGGCCAGTTTTTCGACGTATTCGCGGGTCTTGCAGGGAAACAGCCGCCAGGAGACGAAGCTCCTGAAGCTTCCGAACTGCTTTTCGATTTTGGCGAACACGAACTCGGCGGGCGCCCCCATCAGGTCGTCCCAGGACATGGAGGTCATGATGCAGATCGGGAAAATCGCCAGCTTGAGCACATCGTCCTTGAGCGACGGCAGCAGCGGCAGGGCCTGCCTGAGTGTTAGCCCCTTCATCTTTCCCTCGCGGTACATCCGAATGCCCTTGTTGTAGTTTCTGACAACGATGGCCTGGTGGAAAACGCCCTTGATGTTTTTCAGGCTGAAAGTGTTCCGGGGGGTGGTGATGTCGCAGCTCATAAAATAACTGCGTTTCGTTTTAATATTGAAGAACGACTGGCTGGCTCCTTCCAGCGGCAGGGTCGGGAATTTGATGCCGAGCTTCTTTAACAACTTGCAGAAGTGGGGGTACTCTCTTTTCGAATAGAAGAAGACGGTGGCGTCGAGTTCCTCGCCGTTTGATGTTTTCAACGTGTAGACATTGCCGCCGAGGCGATTGTCCTTTTCAAACAGGGTGATATCGTAAAGGTCGTGTAAAAGGTATCCCGCCGTAAGGCCGGCCACGCCGCCGCCGATGATCGCAACTTTCTCCATGACTGTTTCTCCCGCCGGTACTGGTTTATCCTTATGAAATCCCCTGTTGACGACATTTTTTTATATCAATAGCAAGGCGGTTCTGGTGTGTCAACCACGGCAGCCCGGCGGCGGCTGATATCCGATTTGATGGCGCAAGACAATGTCATGATTTCCAGTCACAGCGCATTCCCGTGTCGTATCATCCACGGGGAGAAGGCCTGTCAGTGATACGGATAGATCGAAGCATCGGCCCGAAGGTGTGGAGGGAGGGCCTTTTTATTCACATCCCAGGTGATGGTTGATTTCACGACAAAGCCCGGTGGGCATTCCGGTTTTTTTCCCGTCGATGCTTGAGACAGGCACGGCGCCCATGAGGGCGTTGGTCAGCAGCACGGCTCCGGCTTCAAGGCATTCCGCCGGCGTTACCGCCGCCTGCCGGACGTCATACCCCTGGCCGGTTAGAAAATTCAGGGCCGCCCTCTGCGTGACGCCGGGCAGGACGCAGGGCGAGAGCGGGACGGTCACGGTACGTCCGCTGACCAGCAGAATGCTGGCCGTGTTGGTCTCCGAGACGGTGCCGTCGGGGTTTAAGATGATGGCTTCGTCTTTTCCCGCGGCCGCGGCCCATTTCCCGGCTAGGTAATAATAAAGGTAGTTCATGGTTTTATGGTCGGCCGTGGCTGTCAGTCGGGGATGGGGATAAACGCCCAGGTCCAGGCCATCTTTTTCCAGCGCAATCAGGCGATGGACATAAGGCCGCGCCGTCACCACCAGGGTGTGATCATAGGGCGGCTGTTCCCGGGCGCCGAGGACGGCCATTATTTTTATGGCCGCCGGCCCTTCGGTTAAACGGTTTTCCTTCAGCACCTGATCGATGACCGCCGGCCAGGTGATGTCCGGCGGCGGTGTTGAAAACAGGGCCTGCCAGGAGGCCGTAAACCGTTCCAGGTGCTCGGCCAGCAACCGCGGCCGGCCGTTGTCAACGCGGATGGTTTCAAACAGGCCGGCACCATACTGGAATCCCGGCGAGGACACGGCCATGGGAACGGTCTCCTCCCGCGACAGCCGGCCGTTGATCCAGCGCCAGGGCCGGTCGTCTTTTGCGTCTGTCCCTTTGTCCAGGATGTTCAGTACCGTGGCTGCCTTGGCCAGGGTCTCGCGGTATTCGTCGGCCGGGTCGGAGTCAAATACAATGCCGCCGCCGGCGGAATAGTAAAGTCGATTACCGCGGATAATGGCCGTGCGGATGGCGATGGACAGGTCCATGGAATCGTGAAAGCCGATGTAACCGATGGAGCCTGTATAGACGTGCCGGCGGCAGGGTTCCAGTTCGTCGATAATTTCCATGGCCCGGATCTTGGGGCATCCCGTGATAGAGCCGCCGGGAAACGTGGCGGCGATGATGTCGGCCCCGTCGGCGTCATCGCGCAGTTCACCCTCTACCGTGGACACCAGGTGGAAAACATTGTCGTAGGCTTCCAGTTGCTTATGCCCGGTGACCCGCACGCTGCCGCCCCGGCAGACCCGGCCCAGGTCGTTACGCAGCAGGTCGACGATCATGGACAGTTCGGCCGTGTCCTTGGAGCTGGAGAGAAGGGCGGCGCTGTTGGCCCGGTCTTCATCCGGCGTCCTGCCCCGGGGCCGGGTGCCCTTGATGGGCCGGGTTTCAAGTTGCCGGCCCCTCTGCCGGATAAACAGCTCCGGTGAGGTGGAAACGATATGATGGTCGCCGGCATGGATAAAGGCGAAAAAGGCGGCCGGGTTTTTCGCGAACAGGTCGAGAAACAGCCGGTAAGGGTCGCCGGAAAAAGCGGCTGAAAACCGCTGGGAAAGATTGACCTGGTAGACATCGCCGGCGGCGATGTAGTCGATACATTTTTTTACCGCTTCCCGGTAACCGGTTTCGGTGAAGTCGGACTCCGGCCGGCCGACGGTATAGCCGGAGGTTTCCGCCGCCAAGGGAGGGGGCATCAACAAGTCGTCAGGCATCGTGTTATGTGCAATTGCAGAGAAGCAGGGAATGTGGGCCGTCGTTTCCGAAGTCTGGCGGTCATGAATCAGGATCAGTCGCGGCGCCGTCAGATACATATCCGGCAGGCCCAGGTCGTCGACGGATGTCCGGGGCAGGGTTTCCAGGCTGTCCTTGAAATCATAAGCCAGGTAGCCGAAAAGTCCGGCAGCCACGGGACCGGGCAGTCGCGGGTCATCCTGGCGGAATCGGGACAGGATCTGTTTGACGGCTGCTAAAGGGTGCAGATCAAAGGTCGCGGTTTGCTTTTCCGTCCGCAGGGTGACCGCACCGTTTTTGGCCGTTATCGTTAGCCATGGGCGGGCGGCCAGGATATGATAGCGAGCGCAGTCCGAAGGACCGCCGCTGGCCAGCAGCACTGTTCCCGGAAGGGCCGCATAGGGAGCGGCGAAATCAAGAAACGGCCGGTCGATGGATACGGCCCTCGAGATGACGCCGACCGGTCTCGGAAGGGCTTGTAGCAATTGTTCCATTATATTTTTATCCCGCGGCCAGAAAGTTTTCCGCCAGGCGTGCGCCGTGTTCCGTGAGAAAACTCTCCGGGTGAAACTGGACCCCGAACAGGGGATAATCCGGATGATGGATCGCCATGGCGACATGGTCGGCGGTTTCCGCGGACACGGCCAGCCGGTTGCTGTCCGGCTCCACGGCCAGGGAATGATAGCGGGCCGCGGTAAAGGGCGAGGGGATGCCGGCGAAAATAGGGCCGCCGTCATGGAAGACGGCGTCGGTCTTGCCGTGGACCGGCAGGGGCGCCCGGACCGTGCGGCCGCCGAAGGCTTCGTTGATGCACTGCATGCCCAGGCAGACGCCCAGGATCGGCATCCGGCCGCAAAAGGCGCGGATGATGTCAACGGACAGGCCGGCCTGTTGCGGCGCCTTTGGTCCCGGACTGATAACCAGGTAATCCGGTTGCATCAGTTCGATTTCTTCAATGGTGACGCGGTCGTTCCGCCGCACCGTTATGTCCAGATCAAATCCCAGGAACAACTGGACCAGGTTGTAGGTGAAGGAATCGTAGTTGTCGATCATCAATAGTTTTGGGGACACCATACTTAATTCCCTAAGCCGGGGGCGCCATCTTTAATTCGGTGGAATTAAGTATGGTGTCCCCAAAATAAAAAAGCCACCGCAGACATCAGAGTCTGGGTGGCTTAAGCCTGTTTCATAACTCCTGACACTATCAAAATATGCCTGGCGTCATATCATTTGCCGGGAGGCATTGCAACAGAAATAACGGAACAGGCAACATAATCATTGACATCAATTGATGAATCGCGATATTTGTTTTGTTCGTGGGGTGGTTAAAATTGGGGTGATGGAAGTGGGGGCTTCCGTCGACCCCGGAAACAGCGTTTTTCCGGCAAACTGTCCGGTATGTGTAGTTTACATGAATGGCTGGCGGTTTTAATGGGGCAGAGTCCGAACGGATGTTCCCGGGGCCGGACTTAAAAAGAAATCGCCAGGGAGGAGGGAATATGGAGATCACGGTCAAGGGGACGGTCTTGACGGATCTGGTCAAGATCGTGCGCAAGGAACCGCAGCTTGCCTGGAACGATTACCTGAAGCCGGAAGACTGGGACATTATCAACAGCGAAATTCTGGCCACCCAGTGGTATCCCGGTGATTTTTTCTACCGGCTGTCCTACGCTGTTTTCAAAGTGGTCGCTCAATCCGATCTTAATGTCTGCTTTGATTTCGGGAAAATTGCCGCGCACAACCTGGCCCAGGTATACAAGTTTATCATTGTCCCGGGAGATCCGGGCGCCAGCATGGAACGGTTTCTGATCCGCCGTAAGGCGTTTTTCGGCGGCGCCTATTCCAGCGCTGAAACCGGACGGATCAAAAACGGTCATGGCTGGCTGTCGTTTCTGTATACCAACGCCAATCCAGAAGTGAAAGGCAGTGAAGTCGCCGGCGTCATCGCCCACACGGTCGCCGGGGCTTTATACGAACTGGCCGGACTTACCGGCGGCAGAAACGTATCCTCGAAGGTGGCCCAAAAAGGCGATTTTTTCGAGATCAAGATCGAATGGAAATAAAAAGGGCGATGCCAAGCCGGACCGGCCTTTAAGGCATCTGCCTGGCTTTCTCCTTTTCCTTCTTTTTTTCCAGTTTGGCCTGTTTTTTTTCCTTGGTGGTTTTCTGCGCTTTCTTCTTCACGTCTTTTTTGACATCCGCTGCTTTAGACATACCCGCTCCTCCCGATTGATTTTTTGTAAGGGCAATTTTTAGAGATACCCTTAAATATTATTGATGCGCCGGATTTTTGTCAAATCCGGAAGCCTCTTTAAAAGTCCGCTTCTTTCAGGTTGATCAATCCCGGGCAACATTATTTTTTTTTGCCCGTCCGTCCGGACGTTTTTTTGCCGGGATCGTCTTCTTCGGCGCCTTTTTCCCCGGGGCTTTTTTTGCCGGGGCTTTTTTTGCCGGGGCTTTCTTCTTTTTTGCCGATCCTTTTTTCGGTAAGGCGAAGTTCAGGACGTCATCCATGGTGGCGGCATAATGAAAGGCCAGGTCTTTCTTGACCTTGGCCGGGATTTCCTCGGTGTCCTTTTCATTGCCGGCCGGCAGGACGACCTCCTTGATGCCGGCCCGGTGGGCCGCGATGACCTTTTCCTTGACCCCACCGATGGGCATGACCTTGCCCCGCAGGGTGATCTCGCCGGTCATGGCCAGTTTTTCTTTTACCCGCTGCCCGGTCAGCAGCGACACCAGGGCCGTCAGGATGGTGACGCCGGCCGACGGTCCGTCCTTGGGAATGGCGCCGGAGGGGACATGAATATGAAAGTCTGATTTTTCGTAAAACTCCTCGTCAATACCGTATTTTTTCGCGTTGGCCCGGATAAAGCTCAAGGCCGCCATAGCCGACTCTTTCATGACATCACCCAGCTGGCCGGTCAGGGTCATCCCTTTTTTGCCTTTCATGGCGGTGGCTTCAATAAAGAGGATTTCTCCGCCCACCGGTGTCCAGGCCAGGCCCATGACGACACCGGGCGACAGGGAATTTTCGCCGGCTTCCGAGGTATATCGGACTGGTCCCAGATACTCCCGCAGATGCTCGACTTTAATGGACGGAGAAACCGGGACGCCTTCGGCGATTTTCGCGGCCACCCCCCGGCAGACCGAGGCGATCTCCCTTTCCGCGTTCCGCAGCCCGGCCTCCCTGGTATAATCCGAGATGATGCGGTGGATGGCGTTTTTAGAAAAGGAGATCTGGCCGGCGGTCAAGCCGTTTTCTTTGCGCTGCCGGGGAATGAGGTAGTGGGTGGCGATCTTTATTTTTTCTTCCAGGGTGTATCCTCGCAGATCGATGATTTCCATGCGGTCCCTCAGGGCCGGCGGGATGGTGTCGATGATGTTGGCAGTGCCGATGAACATGACCTTGGACAGGTCGAAGGAGACGTCCAGGTAGTGATCGGCAAAGGAATAGTTTTGTTCCGGGTCGAGAACCTCCAGCAGGGCCGAGGAGGGGTCACCCTTGAAATCGGCGCCGACCTTGTCGATTTCGTCCATCATGAAGACCGGGTTGTTTTTGCCGGATTTGCGCATTTCCTGGATGATCCGGCCCGGCAGGGCGCCGACATAGGTGCGGCGGTGACCGCGGATTTCGGCTTCATCCCGGACCCCGCCCAGGGAAATCCGCACGAATTCCCGGCCCAGGGCGCGGGCGATGGACCGGCCCAGGGAGGTCTTGCCGGTTCCCGGAGGTCCGGCAAAGCAGAGGATGGGCCCTTTTGAGCCGGGGTTCAGCTTTCTCACGGCCAGATATTCGAGGATACGCTTCTTGGGTTTTTCCAGGCCGAAATGGTCCTTGTCCAGGATGGCCCGGGCCGCCTTGATGTCCAGCTTATCCTCCGAACTTTCGTTCCAGGGAAGCTCCGTCAGCCAGTCCAGGTAGGTGGACGAAACCGTGTATTCGGAGGAGGAGGGGTGCATGCGGGAGAACCGGTCCAGTTCGCGCATGGCGGCCTTGTGCGCCTCCTCGGGCATTTTCCTGGCTTCGATTTTCTTCCTGTATTCATCAACCTCAACGCTGGTGTCGTCTTTTTCGCCCAGTTCGTCCTTGATGGCCTTCAGCTGCTTGCGCAGATAAAATTCCTTCTGCTGCTGGTTCATGTCTTCCTTGACCTGGGACTGGATCTTGTCGCCCAGTTTGAGCACTTCCACCTGATGGTTGGCCAGCCGGGTTGTTTTCCGCAACCGATCCTTGATGTCCAGGGAAGCCAGGACGTTCTGCTTTTCCTCCAGGGAACAGTTGATGGTGGAGGTGATCATGTCCGCCAGCGTGCCCGGGTCCTCGATGGTGGCGGACATGGGACCGAGTTCGTTGGGGATGACCGGGGAGATGCGCACGATGTCCTGGAATATCTTGGTCAGGTTGGCCATCAGCCCTTCGGTTTCCGTGTCTTTATTCTCCGGGTCCGGTATGGCTTCAATAAGGGCTTCCATGAAGGGCGCGTCGCTGGTGATCCGCTTGATTCTGATCCGGCTCAGTCCCTGGATCATGAGGTGAATTTTGTCCTCTTCATCCTTGGCCATTTTCAGAATCAGGGAAAGCGTGCCGATGTCATGAAGATCTTCGGCGTGGTATCGCTCCTTTCGTTCCTGTACTTTTGCCGCCACCAGGCCGATCATGCGGTTGCCGGCCATGACGCCGTCAATCATTTTGACATATTCCTTCTGCCCGACGACGATCGGGATCACCATCCGGGGGAAGAGGATGCCGTCGGCAATCGGTATGAGCGGGATCTTATCGGGGTATTTTTCCGAAGTGTTCCCGTTGGTCTCCTTGGTGCTCTGGTCGTTCATTATTCCTCCACTGTCAGCGGGGTTGCCGTTCGGTGCCGTTTATTCATCTTCGTCTCGAATGGTGACTTTCAGCGACTTGCGGGCCCGCTGCTTGACCATGGTGATTTGAAGAATTCCGGCGGAAAGAGAGGCGGAAACCCGCTCCGTGTCTATGGGCTTGGGCAGAAACAGGATGCGCTCAAACTTTCCGTACTGGATCTCCGCCAGGCAGAAGGTCGCTTCCGAAACCGAAGAGGGCGGACGGCGGTCGCCGGAAATTCGTACCGCCCGTTCATTGATTTCGATTTCCATGGACTCCTTTTCCACGCCGGCCACGGTGGCGATGATTTTGATCTCATCGGCGGTTTCAAACAGGTCCATCTGGGGTTTCCAGGTTCTGCTCAACTGGTAAAAAATAGGGCTGGCGCCGCCGAAGATGTCGTCCAGCGTTCTCCGCAACCCTTTACCGGCCTGGTCGAGGTCCGCGCTCAAGCGAATCTTGATGTAATCCATTTCCTTCTCCTGTGGTTACGATATGTCTCGCATATGGTGCCTTTCATGATAGTATACAATAATCCGAACGCGTTTCAAAGGCCGCGGTTTCATTCGCGTTTGAGCCGACGATATTGCTTGACATAAAATAAGGCCGGCGAGTAAATTAACAACGTTCCGGACATTATTTTCTATTAATTTTTCATCCATATAATTATTTCCATAACCTGTCAGGGTAAGAGCGGAGGCCCCAATGACCCGTGAAAATGTCAATATTGAGAATTTTCTGAAGCAGAAGAAGGTCAGCCAGGTCGTCTGCGACGTCAGCGCGGAAATGGCGGCCCGCCGCCATTTTGCTCCGGACGTGTGTCCGGTGTTCGACGGATCGTGTACAACGGTCCAGACCATGCCGGGCTTCAAGTTTACGATCGACCGCGAAGCCGAACGGCAATTGCCGGACATCATCGGCAACACCGTTTTGAAAATTACGCGCCAGAATTCACCGTCGGAAGATTTCAAGAATCGCTACACCGCCCGGCGCAATATCGGTATTGTGTTTTCCGGCGGACCGGCTCCGGGCGGCCATAATGTCATTGCCGGCCTTTTTGACGCGGCCAAAAAAGTCAACCCCGAAACGCGGGTCTTCGGTTTCATCCTCGGCCCGGACGGCGTCATCGAGGGGGATTACGTCGAGATCACGGCGGAGATGGTGGACGCCTACCGTAATCTCGGCGGGTTTTCCATGATCAAGACCGGCCGCACCAAGATCGACACCCCCAAGAAAATGTACCTGGCCAGGGCAACCTGCCGGGAACTGGCATTGAACGCGCTGGTCATCGTGGGCGGGGACGACTCCAATACCAACGCCGCCTTTCTCGCCCAGGAACTGCTCAAGGACGGCGTCCAGGTCATCGGCGTGCCCAAGACCATTGACGGGGATATCCAGGTCAGGGATGATGAGGGGCAGGTGCTGTGCGCCATGTCGTTCGGATTTCATTCCGCCGCCCGGTCCTTTGCCACCCAGATCGGCAACCTCTGCACGGACAGCAGTTCGGACGTCAAATACTGGCATATCTGCAAGGTGATGGGGCGGGTGGCCAGCCACCTGGCCCTGGAGGTGGCCCTGCAGACCCATCCCAACCTGACCTTTATCGGGGAGGATCTGGCCGGTTACGTGGATCACCGGCGCCTGGAAAAAGCCGATAAGGAAGGGACGGTCGATTACAGCGCCTTCGGCATGACCCTGCGTCACCTGTCCCGTTTGATCTGTGACGCCATCGTCCGGCGGGCAGCGGTGGGCAAGAATTACGGCGTCATCGTGATCCCCGAGGGCCTGCTGGAATTCATCAACGAGATCCAGGTGTTCATCATCAAGCTCAATGCCATTCTCGGGGAATACAACGCCACCCATGATACCCAGTTTCACGACGATTTCCCGAAACTGGAGGACAAGCTTGACTACCTGCGGCGTCTGGAAAGGCGGTTCCGGGAGCAGAAGGACTACACCACCTGGAATACCCGCGACGACGACCTTTTCAACGACCTGCCGCCTTTTTTCCAGGAAGGGCTGCTTATGGAACGGGACAGCCACGGGAACTTTCCCTTTTCCCAGGTGGACACGGAAAAGGTCATCATGGGCCTGGTCAAGGACTACCTCAAGATCCTCAAGGAAAACGGCGAGTACCGGATCGGCATCCGCCGGCAGCATTTTGAGGAAACTCTGACCCGCGACGGGCTGGACGCCGAGTATTTCGGCCCCTTGCTGTTCAAGAACTGGAAGTCGGATTACCTGCTGTTCAAAAAGGGCATCATGTCCAAGAAGACGCTGACCAGTGAACTGGTCCGGGGCGGCGTCATTCAGGAAAACGACAAGGTCCCAACGGCCATCGAGACGATTTACAACCAGTCGGTGCCCAGTTTCAAGACCCAGGACCATTTTTACGGTTATGACGGCCGGGGCAATAATCCGACCCGGTTTGACTGCACCTATACCTATAACCTGGGCCTGACCGTCTTTTCACTGGTCGCCAACGGCGCCACCGGGCAGATGGCGGCCATCAAAAATCTGGAAAAGGGCTTTGACCACTGGGAACCCATCGGTATTCCCATTGCCCCGCTCATGCGCCTGGAGGAGAGAAAGGGGAAACTGTCCCTGGTGCTGGAAAAGAGCGTGGTGGATACGGGCTCGCCGGCTTTCCTGGCGGTCAAGGCCCTGCGGGAACACTGGCTGGCGGCCGAGCCCGGCGAGGACTGTTTCCGGACACCCGCCCCCGTATCCCTGGACGGCCAGCATGAAGAGGACCGGCCGCTGACCCTGCTGCTGAACTCCCTGGCGGATTCGTCTCTTTCTTCGTGACGGCGCCGTGGGAAATATCCATACAAGAGAGGAAAATCCAAGATGAGCGACGCGATTTACGAAAAGCTGGCCGAAGTGCTGGACACGCTGCCGAACGGTTATCCGAGAACGGAAAGCGGCGTGGAGATTAAAATTCTGAAGAAAATGTTCGAACCGGATGAGGCGGAGCTGTTCTGCCAGCTGAAACTGAATTTTGAAAACGTGGATCAGATCGCCAAACGGACAGGCCGGCCGGTGGAAGCCCTGGCGAAGCAACTGGACGCCATGTGGCGGCGGGGACTGGTCTTCGGTGTCAGCCTCGGCGGCACGAGAATCTATAAAATGATGCCCTGGGTCTTCGGCCTGTATGAATTCCAGATCGACCGCATGGACCGGGAGTTTGTGGAGTTGTGCGAAGCCTACATGCCCCATTTCGGCGCCCAGTTTTTCCAGAACGGCCCGGCCCTCATGCGGACCATCCCCATCGAGGAAAAGCTGGCCGATTCACAGGAAGCCCTGACCTACGACCGGGTCTCTCATATTATCGAAAACGGACAGGATTTCGCGGTCAACGACTGTATCTGCAAGAAAGAGCAGCGGATGCTGGACCGGGGCTGCACAAAGCCCCTGGAGGTTTGTCTGGCCGTGGCGCCGGTTCCCGGCGTGTTCGACGATCATCCCTGGGGCCGGAAGATCACCAAGGCCGAAGCCTATGATGTCCTGCGCAAGGCCGAGGAGGCCGGACTGGTGCATCTGTCCCGGAACGTGGTCGACGGTCAGGATTTCATCTGCAACTGCTGCGGCTGCTGCTGCGGCCTGCTGCGTTCGATCAACGAATGGAAGCTGGATCCGTCGCCCATGATCAAGTCCAACTATTACGCCCTCATTGATCAGGACGCCTGTATCCAGTGCGGTGTCTGCGCTGATGAGCGGTGCCAGGTCGGGGCGGTGGAGGAGAAGGACGGCGAATACCGGGTGATCGAGAAACAATGCATCGGCTGCGGCCTGTGCGTTACCACCTGCCCCACCGAGGCCATCACGCTGGTGGCCAAGGCGCCGGCCGAACGGGAACTGCCGCCGCAGAACGAAGACCAGTGGTTTGAGAAGCGGGCCCAGTCCAGGGGCGTGGATTACAGCCAGTTTGTTAAATAACAACGCCCATGATGGCGCCGTAAAAAGATCGTTTTGTTCGCTCCACGATCATTTCGGGCGGGCTGAATGCCCTTCGCTAAATTGCTCGAACTCGGGCTTCGCCCTCGGACAACGGGCAATTTTTTAACGCGAAGTCCCTTCAGCCCTTTTTAGCGGCTGTGTTCATTTTTCAAGGGGGCGTCGGTTTTAAAGATCGGGATTCGCAGCGCCCGGAGTGACTTCTTGCTCCTGATCGTTTGCGGGATTCATCAAACGCCTTCGCTGAAATTTCAAAAACTCGGCCTGTCGGCCTCAAATAATTTGAAATTTCCGCGCTTCGGCTTTTGATGAATTTATTCCCGCAAACAATCAACGTCGCTGGCAAAGTCACACCCGGGCGCTTCCTTATGACGGGGAAGAAAAAACCGGATGCCCGGTTCGTCGATACCGGCTTAAAAATAAAAACAAGAAATCCATTACACCCGGTGTTGTGCCGGGTGTAGTCGTGGAGAAGAAGTTTATCGGAAGACAGGGGGAAGAGGATGGGCGCTGACAAGTCTTTGAAAAGTATGGTCGGGGCCATGGCCGGGGTGGTGGGCATGGAGGCGTTCTGGGGTTTCAATAAAACCATCAGAAAACAATTGGGCGTGGTCAACCTGTTGAAGATGACCGGCAAGGCGGCGGCCAGAGGCGGATTCCGTAAAACATTTTCGGACCTTGCCCAATTCCGTCTGGGCGATTTAACGGCCAACGCCTTTCTTTCCGCCTGGGAGGTTCTCGGTGACCGTGAGGCCATTGTGGACGGCGACCGGCGCTTCACCTTCGCGCAGATGCACGACCGGGTCCTGAGCCTGGCCAACGCCTTTCAGTCATACGGCGCCAAGCCCGGGGACCGCGTCGGCTGCATGCTTTACAACTGCGCCGAGTTTTTCGAGTGCTTTTACGCCGCCTGCCTGATCGGGACTCCGTTTCCGCCGGTCAACTGGCATCTGGACGGCCAGGAACTGCGCGAAACCATCAAGCTGCGCGCCCCCAAAGTGTTCATATTCGACAGCGCCTTTGCCGACCGCATCATGGCCATCAAGAACGATCTGGTCAGCGTGGAGCGGTTTATCATGGTCGGCGGAGGGACGCCGCCGCCGGGCGTGGAAAGTTACGAGGCGGTCATCAGCGGCAGCCCGGCCGACGTGCCCGAGAAGACCAGTTTTATCGTGGCCATCAACCCCTATACCGGCGGGACGACCGGCATCCCCAAGAGCTCCAATCTCTATGACAGCTTCAGCTACCTGCTCAGCGATAAGGTGGAGGCGCCCCGGAGCAGCCTGGCCGATTATCTGAAGTACATGATCATGCAGTACAGCTATTTTCATTATTACGGCTGCGCCTCCATCAAGGACCCGGTATACGGCAACATCCGTTCCCTCATCGTCACTCCCCTCTACCACGCCGGCACCGCGGCCGGGTACGCCCCCTGCCTGCTGCTCGGGGCCACTGCCGTGCTGATGAGAAAGTTCGATCCGGAAAAATACCTGCGCATGATCGAAAAGGAACGCATCTCCTGGGCCTTCGCGGTGCCCACCATCCTCCAGCGAATTCTGGCCCTGCCGGAGGAGGTCAAGGGCCGTTATGATTTGAGCTCCATGCGGGCCCTGTTTTCAGCAGCCGCGCCCTGCCCGCCTGACGTGAAAACCGCCATTAACGATCTATTCATGAAACAGGGCGCCCGGCAGCCGGTTTTTCACGAATATTACGGCAGCTCCGAGAGCGCGGTCATCACCCTGCTGCTGCCGGAGGATTATCTGGAAAAACCCGAGCGGGTCAACAGCGTGGGCAAGGCCCGCTGCGGGGATATCCTGATCTACGACGACATCAACGACGTCGTCTGCGGTCCCGGCCAGGAAGGGCTCGTGCTGGGCAGAACCGTCGGGACCATGTCCCTGCGATACCCCGGGTCGGAGGAGAAGCTCAAGGACAACCACAAGATCGTCAACGGGGTGGAGTGGTATAACGACAAGCTGATCGGTTATGTGGACGCGGACGGTTTCCTCTATCTGACCGGCCGGATCAAGGAGATGATCATATCCGGAGGCGTCAATATTTTCCCTCTGGAAATCGAAAATGTTCTGGTCAACCATCCCAAGATCGCCGACGTGGCCGTCATCCGGGCGCCGGATCCGGACCTGGGCGAAGTCCCTCTGGCCTGTATCCAGCTGCAAGAGGGGGAAACCGCCACCGCTGACGAGATCAGGGAGTTCTGCCGGCAGCGGGGGTTGAAAGGCTTCAAGATTCCCAAGGAGTTTGTTGTCTATGACGAACTGCCCCGCCATATCGACGGCAAGCTCATCAAACGGAAACTGGAAGAGCCGTTCTGGAAGGATGTCAAGCAGCGGGGTTGATCCCCCGGCTTCATTGGCCCTGCTGCTGCAGCCCCCGGGTGGCTTCCCGGGCGCGCCGCTGAATGTCTCTGGTCTGGTCATCGACCTGCCGGGCGGTTTCCCTGGCTTTCTGAAGTGACTCCACCTGCTGGACTTCGTTATCGCTCCTGTCGCTTTCCATGTTTTTGATCACCAGCAGCCCCACGATCAGCAGGGCGATGAGGGTGAGCACTAAAAAGGCGCCGCGCATAACATACCTCCTGTCTGATTGGCATACCCTTATGGGCCTTATGTTCTTCTATATATTATATCCGGTTCCCGGCCGGATAAAAAGTTTTTAAAATGTAAAAAACGCTTGACTTTTCCACGCCGGTCGGATAGGAGCAGAAAAAAGTTTGTATGAATAAATAGTAAAAATCTGATTGAAAGCAGCATGAACGCGTTCCTCCGGGCAGACAGATTTTATTTTTGCTACTTCTGGTATTACTACTTTAATACCGGTCTGCCTGTGGTGCGCTGAGTCCGATTAACAACAAAAAGTAAACAAAGCCGCGGGCGGATCGAAAACAAGCCCGCGGCTTTTTTGTTTCGCGGGCGTCCGGTCCCGGCGTTTACGAAAAAACAGGAGGGAAAAAAATGACGATTCTGGGCAAAAAAATCAGGCTGGAACGATTAATGAATCGGGACACCGGCCGAACGGTCATCGTCCCCATGGATCACGGCGTGTCCGTGGGGCCCATCGCCGGGGTGATCGACATCCGGACCGCCGTCGGCCTGGTGGCCGAAGGCGGCGCCAATGCCGTGGTGGAACATAAAGGCCTGGTCGGCAAGGGGCATCGCGGCCGGGGACGGGACATCGGGCTGATTATCCACCTGTCGGCTTCGACCAGCCTGTCGCCGACGCCCAACGCCAAGACACTGGTGTGTACGGTTGAGGAAGCGGTCAAACTGGGCGCCGACGGTGTTTCCATTCACGTCAACATCGGCGACCGGGACGAGAAACAGATGCTCCACGATTTCGGCCGGATCAGCTCGGACGCCCGGGAGTGGGGCATGCCGCTGCTGGCCATGATCTATCCCCGGGGAGAGAAGATCAAAAACGAATACGATGTTTCCTTTATCAAACACGCCGCCCGGGTGGGCGACGAACTCGGTGCCGATATCGTCAAGGTCTCCTACACCGGCAGCGTCGCCACCTTCCGCGAGGTGGTGGCCGGGTGCGCCGTGCCGGTGGTCATCGCCGGCGGACCCAAGATGGACTCGGACCGGGCTATCCTGGAGATGGTCCGGGGGTCGGTCGACGCCGGCGGCGCCGGTGTGTCTATCGGCCGGAACGTTTTCCAGCATGCCCATCCGGCTCGGATGGTGGCCGCCATCGCGGCCGTGGTCAATGACGGCGCCAGCGTGGAACGGGCTTTGAAAATGCTCAAACAACCAAGCCGCGGGAAGGGGAAATAGCATGCGGACAATCTGGGTAAAGGTCGATCCCTGGAACAAGAAAATGGTGACGACCGCGCTGGAGGGGGGGGCTGACGGTATTCTGGTGCCGCCGGGATATTCCCATAAGGTCAAGGAACTGGGCCGGATTGACACCATCGCCGAAGACGGGGACCTGAAACTCGGCGAGGAGGTAGTCGTGTTTGAAATCACTTCCGGCGCCGATGAAGAGGAGATCCTTCGGCTCTGCCGGGATAAAAAAGTGATTCTGCAGTGCCGGGACTGGACCATCATTCCCCTGGAAAATCTCATCGCCAGGGGGGCCGATGTCATCACGCGGGTGGCCAGCGCCGCGGAAGCCCGTACCGCGATGGGCATTCTGGAGAAGGGGGTCAGCCGCCTACTGCTGGATGTACCCGATCCGGCCGAACTGAAGAAGGCCCTGGAGGAGGTCCGCGGGGCGCCTGAACGGACGCCGCTTCAGGCGGCGGAAATAACGGATATCATCGCCGTCGGCATGGGCGACCGGGTCTGCGTGGACACCTGCACCGCCATGACCGAAGGCCAGGGCATGCTGGTGGGCAACAGCAACCGGGCCCTTTTCCTGGTCCATTCGGAAAGTGTCGTCAATCCTTACGTCGCGCCGCGGCCGTTTCGCGTCAACGCCGGTCCGGTCCACGCCTATACCCGGGTGCCGGGCGGAAAGACGCGCTACCTGTCGGAACTGGCCGCCGGAGACCGGATTTTCATCACCGACTACCAGGGCAACACGACCGATGCCGTGGTGGGTCGGCTGAAGATCGAAAAGCGGCCACTCATGCTGGTCAAGGCGGTCTGCGAGGGCAGTGCCATTACCACCATCGTGCAGAACGCCGAGACCATCCGTCTGACCGCTCCGGACGGCAAACCGGTATCGGTGGTGACCTTGAAACCCGGTGACGGGGTGCTGGTGTCCATGGAGGCGGGGGGCCGGCATTTCGGTTACCGGATTGAAGAAACCATAACGGAAAAATAGACGCCGGGTGGCTTCCCCCGGGTACCGTCAACCAGGGTAACGCGAACGGAAAACGATCATGAACCCGAATAAAGAGGATGAAACCCGGCAGCGGATTGCAGCCGTCCGCCGGGATATCGATGCCATTGACGCCAGGATTCTGGACCAGCTCAACGAAAGGCTGTCCCTGGCCCGGCGGATCGGCGAGTACAAGGCTGCGGCCGGCCACGCCATCGTGGACAAGGCCCGGGAGGATCAAATGCTACGGGCCCTGGCCGCCCGGAACCCCGGGCCGCTTGCCAATGACGGCCTGAAGCGGATTTTTTCCGAAATCATCGCCGCCTCCCGGCAGCTCCAGGAACCCCGGGTGATTTCCTATCTGGGACCGGAGGCGACCTTCACCCATTTTGCCGCTCTTGAGTATTTTGAAACATACGACCGGCTGGTTCCCCAGCCGAGCATCAAGGACGTGTTCGACGAGGTGGAAAAGGGCGCCAGCCGCTATGGCGTCGTGCCGGTGGAGAACTCCATCGAAGGGGCGGTGAACCATACCCTGGACCTGTTCCAGGAGGCCGACCTGAAGATATGCGGAGAGATCTACCTGGTCATTTCCCACGATCTGCTGTCGCGTTCGGGCCGGATGGAGGACATCCGCACGATCTATTCCCATCCACAGACCTTCGCGCAATGCCGCCGCTGGCTCGGCAAGCACCTGCCGGAGGCGGACCTGGTGGAGTGCAGCAGCAACGCCCAGGCCGCCAAAATGGCCCTGACCGCCGACCGGGCCGGCGCCATCGCCGGCGGGGAAGCCGGACGGATATACGGGTTGCAGGTGGTGGCCTCCCGGATCCAGGATGTCGCCCGCAACACTACCCGTTTTCTGGTGATCGGCAACGAGCGCGTGCCGGTCACCGGCAACGACAAGACGTCGCTCATGTTCGTCACGGCCCATGTGCCCGGCGCCCTGTTCAAGGCCCTTGGCCCCATCGCCGAAGCGGGAGTCAACATGATCAAGCTGGAATCCCGGCCGGCCAAATACGAGAACTGGAGTTATGTTTTCTTCGTCGATCTTCTGGGACATGCCGAGGAGGAGCCTGTAAAAGGGACCCTGGCCCGCATGAAGGACAGCTGTCAGTTCCTCAAAGTGCTCGGCTCTTATCCCGTGGCGACGATGGGAGGATAAGCAAGATGGCCATTAACGCCAAATCGACGGTTTACTGCGTTCTGGGGGATCCGGTGGCCCACAGCCGGAGCCCGGTCATGCACAATGCCGCCTTTGCCGCCGCCGGCATCAACGACGCCTATGTCGCTTTCCGGGTGAAGGATATTGCCGGCGCTGTCGGCGGTATCCGCGCCCTGGGCATCGGCGGCGCCAGCATCACCATTCCCCACAAGGTGTCCGCCATGGCCCACCTGGACGAGGTGGATGAGGAGGCCCGCCGCATCGGCGCCGTCAACACCGTCGTCAACCGCGACGGCCGCCTGGTCGGTCATAATACGGACTGGCAGGGGGCGATCCGGGCGCTGCTGGAAAAGACCGTTGTCCGCGGTCGCACCGTCCTGGTGATCGGGGCCGGCGGCGCGGCCCGGGCCGTGGCTTACGGCGTGGCCCGCGAGGGCGGCCGGCTGCTGATCGCCGACCTGACCGTGGCCGGGGCCAAACCCCTGGCCCGGGACTTCGGCGGCGACGCCCTGGCCGTGGCCGAAGCCGGATCCTGCGAGTGGGATGTCCTGATCAATACCTCGCCGGTGGGAATGGCGCCGGACAGCGATGTATCGCCGGTTCCACGGGAGTGGTTCAGACCGGGCGGGGTGGTCATGGATATTGTTTATAACCCCTTGAAAACCCGGCTGCTCAAGGAAGCCGCCGAATGCGGTTGTGAAACCATCGACGGGCTGGCCATGTTCGTTTATCAGGGCGCCGCCCAGTTTGAAGCCTGGACCGGCCGGCCGGCGCCGGTGGAGGTCATGCGACAGGCGGTACTGGTGGCATTACAGACCGATGAAGAATAATGGACGCCTAATCGATAAAAACAGGGCAGAGCGCCATGATTGAAATAAAAACGAGTAAGATCAGAAACTGCGCGGTAACCGTGCCGGGCTCAAAGAGCTATACCCACCGCTGCCTGATCGCCGCGGCTCTTTCCGACGGCGTCTGCGAATTGGAAAACTGCCTGCACAGCGAAGATACGCACCTGACCCGGCAGGCCCTGACGCAGATGGGGGTCCGCTTCGATGAGAGTAACGGCACGACGACGGTGTACGGCACCGGCGGCCGGCTGACGGCCTGTCATGATCCCCTCTTTCTGGGCAACTCCGGCACTTCCATGCGGCTGCTGACCGCGGTGGCGGCACTGGGTGAGGGACCTTACATCCTCACCGGTACCGAGCGGATGCAGCAGCGGCCCATCGGCGACCTGCTGGACGGCTTAAACCGGATCGGTGTTTCCGCCCGCAGCCTGAACCAGAAAGGGTTCCCGCCCCTGTCCGTTGACGGCCGGGACATCACCGGCGGGCATATTGACCTCAAATGCGGGCTAAGCAGCCAGTTTCTGTCGGCCCTTCTCCTGATCGGCCCCTATATTAAGGAAGGACTGGATATATCCGTGGTGGAAGGGCCGGTTTCCAAACCTTACATCGACCTGACGGTCAGCATCATGGAAAGATTCGGGGTGGAACTGGACAGAAACCGGTACGCCCGTTTCCGCGTGGTCGGCGGCCAGTGTTATCATGCCGGCCGGTATGTCGTGGAGGCGGATGCCTCCCAGGCCAGCTACTTCTGGGCCGCGGCCGCCGTCACCGGCGCCACCGTCAAGGTGCTGGGCATGTCGAGGGCTTCAGGGCAGGGGGATATCCGCTTCCTGGAAGTGCTCGAGGCCATGGGTTGCCGGGTCGACCATGAATCCGACGGCATCAGCGTGACCGGCGGCCGGCTGGTATCCGTGGAAGTGGACATGGCGGACATGCCCGACGTGGTGCCGACCCTGGCGGTGGTGGCGGCCTTCGCCCGGGGCACGACGGTCATCCGGAACGTGGCCCACCTGAAAGCCAAGGAAAGCGACCGGCTGGCGGTGGTGGCCGGAAATCTGGCCCGGATGGGGATCGTCGCCATGGACGACCATGTCGGCCTGACTGTTATGGGCGGGCGTCCGACGGGAGCGCGCATCGATCCGGCCAATGACCACCGCATGGCCATGAGTTTTGCCGTGGCCGGACTGGTCACGCCGGGAGTGATTATTGAAGACGAGACCTGCGTGGAGAAATCCTTTCCTGATTTCTGGCGGGTATTTGAGACACTCTATGGACCGTAAACCGGAAGAGACCAATATTTTTCTCATCGGATACCGCTGCACCGGCAAGACGAGTGTGGGGATGCGGCTGGCGGAACTGACCGGAAAGCGATTCGTGGACGCCGATGACTGGTTTACCGCCCGGCACGGCATCATTTCCGAGTATGTGGCCGCGTATGGTTGGGATGAATTCCGCCGGCAGGAGACCGCTATCCTGAAAACCATCGCCCGGGGCGGTGACCAGGTGATCGCCACCGGGGGCGGTGTTGTCCTCAAATCCGAGAACGTGGCGGTCATGAAAGCACGCGGCCTGGTGGTCTGGCTGACGGCCTCGGAAGAGACCATCGCCCGCCGCATGGCGGCGGACCCCGTCACCGCCGTCTCCCGCCCGGGGCTGACCGCCCTGCCGCTGCGGGACGAAATCGCCAAAACACTGGCGGAGCGGATGCCGTTATACCGGCGGGCCATGGATTTTTGCGTTGACACCGACGGGCTGCCGGTGGAGGATGTCTGCCGGCGCATTATCGACGAGGTCGCCGGGAAAGGATAGATCATGTCTGGCAATACGTGGGGAAGGCTGTTTCGCGTTACCACCTGGGGGGAGTCTCACGGTCCGGCCATGGGCGTGGTGGTCGACGGCTGCCCGCCGGGCATCCCTCTGGACCAAACCGTGATTCAGGCCATGCTGGATCGCCGCCGGCCGGGCGGGGTCGGAACCAGCACGAAACGCCGGGAGGAGGACCGGGCCGTCATCCTGTCGGGCATTTTCGAAGGCGTCACCACCGGAACGCCGATCCTGATCATGGCTGAAAACCGGGACGCCGATTCTTCGGCTTATGCTCCCTATGCCGGTCTTTTCCGGCCGGGTCACGGGGATATAACGTATACCCGCAAGTACGGCGTCAGGGACTGGCGGGGCGGCGGCCGGGCTTCGGCCCGGGAGACCCTGGCCCGGGTAGCTGGCGGCGCCGTGGCCCGGGCGGTTCTGGAACGGGCGGGAATAACGGTCTGTTCCTATACGCAGGAACTGGGCGGTATTGCCGCGGCCACGGTTGATCTGGCGGAGGCCGGTCAAAACCTTTTCTGCTGCCCGGATTCCGCAGCCGCCCTGAAGATGGAAGCACGTGTAGCCGAGGTCCGGGCGCGGGGAGACTCCCTGGGAGGCATAGTGGCGGTAAAGGCCGCCGGTGTCCCCGCCGGCCTGGGGGAACCGGTTTTCGATAAGCTGGACGCTGATATCGCCAAGGCCCTGATGAGCATCGGCGCCGTCAAGGGCGTGGAGATCGGTGCCGGTTTTTCGGCCGCCGCCCGCCTGGGATCGGAAAACAATGACGAAATCATGCCGGACGGGTTCGCCTCCAATAATGCCGGCGGTATTCTGGCCGGCATTTCCAATGGCGACGAGATCGTGGCGCGGGTGGCGGTCAAGCCTATTCCCTCCATCGCCAGGGAACAGCGAACCATCGACCGGGACGGCAACCCCGCCGTGATTTCCGTGAAGGGCCGGCACGATATCGCCGCCATTCCCCGCATTAACGTGGTTTGTGAGGCCATGCTCTGCCTGGTTCTGGCGGATCATCTTCTCAGACAGAAAGCGATTCAATGGACAGTGTGACGATCGGGATCATCGGCGGCACCGGCGGCATGGGCCGCTGGTTTGAAAAATATTTCACGGATTGCGGACACCGGGTGCTCATCGCCGGCAGAAAAACGGCCCTGACTTACCATGACCTGGCCAGGCAGTGCCGGGTGGTGGCCATCAGCACCCCGCTTAACCCGGCCCTGGAGATTATCGAATCCATCGGCCCCGCCCTGCGGGAGGACCAGTTGCTGGTGGACTTCTGCTCCCAGAAGGAGGCCATCGTCGCCCGTATGGCCGCAGCCACCCGGGCCGATGTCATCGGCACCCACCCCATGTTCGCGCCCAATACCCCTTCTCTTCAGGGGCTGAATGTCATTGTCTGTCCGGCCCGGGATCTTCACGGCTGGCTGCCCTGGCTTGAGGGACTGTTTGCGGCCGGCGGCGGCGTGGTTACCCGCATGGATCCGGCCGAGCATGACCGCAAGATGGCCATGGCCCAGAGCCTGATGCATTTTCTGACCCTTTCCCTGGGCCGGATGCTACAGCACCTGGAGGTGACGCCGCAGGAGGCCTTCCTCTTCGCGACGCCCATTTTCCGGATCAACGTCGATCTGATCGGCCGTCTTTTTTCCCAGGATATCACCCTGTACGCGGAACTGGTCAGGGATAACCGGCATGCCCCTGAGATGGTGAGGCGCTTTTCCGACGCCATGGAGGAAACCCGCCGGGCGTTTGCCGGGAAGGATATGGAGCGAACCCTGTCCTACATGAAGTCCATCGGCGCTTTTTTCGGTAAGGAATTCTGCGACCAGGCCCTGACGGAAACGACCCGGGCGCTGAGCGTCATGTATCAGAAGTAGGGGGGCGACCGGCGGGCCGCCGGGGGAAACGAGCCGCAGGGGGCACGGCACGCCGTGCCTTATTTTAATTGCCGTTTGTCGCGGCGGGCGGAAAAATCCGTCAGGGGACGCAGCGGCGTCTTGGCGACCTTCTTCTCCGATTCCTTCTCGTCTTTCATCTGCATGGCGGACATGAGCATGTTCATCAGCGGCTGCTTGATAACGTTGTCCCGTTTGCGGCAGACCCCCTCGACCTCGATGATGATCTTGTCCCAGGTCAGCAGCTCAAGGGCGGCTTTCAATCCCATCAGCTGGCCGGTGGCGGCGTTGATGAGATTGCCTTCCCGGAAGTACAGGTTGCCGGTCTTGTCCCCGGAGGTGATTTTGATGGTGGCCGTTTTCTTTTCCATTTCCAGCAGCTGCAGGAAGGAGGAAAGGCTGATGCCGGAAATCCGTCCTTCGGCGCCGGCGTTGAGCTGCTCGAAGACCGCGTCCGTCAGGATATCCATGTTGAGCGGTTTTTCAAGATATTTAAAGGCGCCCAGCGCCATGACCTTCTCCTCGATTTCTTTCGATCCGAAGGCGGTCATGATGAACACCGGCGTCCCCGGGTAGTTCTTGTCCATGTACTCCAGTAACTGCAGGCCATCCATGACAGGCATTTCCAGATCGCTGATGATCAGGTCGATGGTGTGTTCGGTCATCAGATAGGCGGCCTCTTCGCCGTTCTGCGCGGTCAGTATCTCAAAATCCTGAGCATAGGGTTTCATGACCCGGGATAACAGACCTCTGGAAACCGCATCATCGTCGACGATGAGAACTTTTTTCACCGGTTGTCATACCTTAATATATAGAGCATGATGGCTCATGATTATGTTTTCGGGCGTGTTTGGCTATTTATAATGAATCGCGCATGGGGTGTCAAGAGACAAGCGCTTTAGCGGCCGCATATGTTGAAAGCGTTACATCCGTCACCGGACCGGATTCTCCCGATTCTACCCTGCTCCTCATTCCAATCCGGGTTTATCAGTGGGCCTTTTCAATGGCGGCAGCATGTTGCCGGATTTTTTCCACGGCACGACGCACCTTGTCGTCAGGACGGAGTTCGAGGGCCTGATTGAGAAAAAGCAGCGCCTGATCATATCGACCCCGTTCCGCGTAATAACGGCCTAACAGACAATACGGTTGTTCACGATCCGGGAATTTCATGATCAGATCGTGCCAGACGGCAGCGGCCCGGCCGGGCTTCTTCAGTCGCTCCTGGCAATCGGCCAGGCTCATGGCTACCGCGAAATAGAATTCAGGATCCGTGTCTTTTCCCAGGCTGGAATAAACCCGCTGGAAATCCGCTGCCGCCCGGGCATACTGTTGCCCGGCCTGGTAATGGACGCCCCGGTTGTAAATGGCGATCGGCATGGACCGCGCCGCATAAGCCGTCCGTCTGGATTCGGCGTTAAGCGCGAAAAACAGAAGGATCAGAAGGGCCGCCAGGCCGATTCGGCCTTTCCACCCCAGGCCGGAAGAGATCCGGGGCAGCCGCCACAGAGCGGTGGCGCTGATAATACAGAACAGCGGTATCAGGGGCATCCGGAAACGGCTGAGAACGTAAAAGAATACGACGGACAGAACCCCGGTTATAAAATAAAGCGTCAGCGGCCGGTGATATTTTCCTCCGCGATCCCGCCACAGGAATACCAGCCCCGCAATTGTCAGCGGCGATAGAATACCAAGAGAGACGGAAGGCAGCCGCAGTATGGGCAGCACTTCCTGCTGGGCATAAAAATCAATAAACTGGGAAAATTCGTAATTAAAAAAAAAGGCATACAGCTTGGAAAACTGAAGACCGATCCAGTCCGGCCAGTGATCAACGATATCTTTTGCCAGAAATGACAGAAACCCCCACAGGCTGTTTCCGTGCTGATTTAAAAGGTTGTTCCAGCTGTCCGGCCAGCGCCAGAAAACGCCGGCTGCCTGATGATAGTGGCTGTTCATCATGACATGACGTCCCTGGCTGGTTATGGCCAGAAGATCAGCGCCGGCCAGATAATTTCGTATCATGAGCAGCCCGTACAGGGCTCCCGCTGGCGCCGTGAAACGGAACATGGCCCGTTTGCCGCCGCGGCTCCATCCCAGAAACGCCAACCCGGCAAGGAACAGGGCAAGATTGTTGGGGCGGCATAAAAAAGCCCAGCCGTAAAGAGCGCCGGACAGGATCAGATACCTGGGTGAACCGTCCTGAACCGACCGGACCAGGCAATATAATCCGGCGGTCAGCAGGAAGGTCAGCAGGGACGCCATTAACAGCGCGCCTTCATAGCAAAGCGCCGGAAGATAGAGCGCGTAAAACAGGGCGGCCGTCAGAGCCGTTTTTTCCGTGAACAGCCGTCGGGCCAGCAGGTAGATCATCAGCCCGGTCAGTACGCCCAGGCACCACTGGATCACAGCCGCCACACCGGGGTCCGGAGCCAGAAAATGATATAGGGCTCCCACAAAATATAAGTAACCGGGCGCCCGGGTTATGACCCCGTCTTCACCGAGGACATGGCCGTCGGCAATCTTCAGCGCTGTCGCGTGATAGTAGGCCTGATCGTCAGGATGCAGAAAGCGGCCGAATCCGGGGTAGTGACAAACCTGGAGAGAATAGCCGAGTCGCAGCAGCGTCATCAGCAGGAGGATCAGGATCAGGGCGGTCCGGACATACAGCTTTTCTTTTGCCCGGGGCGTCATCGGTTCGTGAGACATAAGATAGCCTGACCCCTTTTTCCATGAGATATCTGAACGTATACCATCCCGCCGCCGGCTGCAACTTAAAAACCCGGCCATGGGTATCGGCATCCGGAGGAAAAAAGGCTGTACTTTGCCTGATGAAATATGATAAGTTGCCAGACATCCTAAATGTAAAATACAATCTGAACAGGTAATTATGAAAAAAATCGTGACCGTTGCCAATCCACGGCAGGGCTCCGGTAAAACCGCCCTGGCGGTCAATATCGCGGCCTGCCTGGCACTGATGGAGAAGAAGACGCTGCTGGTGGACGGTGATCCGCAGGGGGGCGCCACTTCCTGCCTGCTTCCGCCGGATGCCGTTTCCCGCCCGGGGCTGAACGCTTTTTTATCGGATCGGGCGGATTTTGCGTCCGTCGCGGCGGGCACCGCCCTTGATTTTCTCAAGGTTATTCCCGCCGGGACTGATCTGTTCATGGCTGAACAGGACATGCTGTCCGTTCCGGATAAAATCGGTCGGCTGAGCCGCAAACTTGAACCCCTAGCCGGGGAGTTTGATCACATCCTGATCGATTCCGCCTCTTCGCTGGGCCCGCTCACGATATGCGCGCTGTCCGCGTCGGCGTCCGTTCTGATTCCATTGCCCTGCCGGCCGGGGGCGCAATCGGCGCTGGAAGCCCTGCTGCCGGTGGTGGCCGACGTCAAAAAACAGCGGCGTCGAGACTTGACCATCGCCGGAGTCGTGTTTACCCATTGCGACGGCTGGCAGGAAGCCAGCGGAATTTTTTCTGAAGAGGTATTGGCGGGAATCCAGACCGTTGTTCTGAATACGATGATTCCCAAGAGCGAGACACCGGCGAGCGGATCGTATCATGAGCCGCCGGCGGTACTTCGGGATGTCATGTCAACGGCTTCGGAAAGATACCTGGAGGTAACGGCCGAACTGCTGAGTCGCTGAACACCATGGAACCGTTTGGACGGGGCTGATTCACGCGATCCGTCGGCTCATTTTGAAAAGGGAGGGATGACCGGTGAGGGTAACTAATTCCGATGTAATTAAAAACCGGGAGAAAGAGTTGCTGGAGATGATCTCCGGCGATCTGGACCGGGATGTCATGCGGAAAATGCTGTCCGCCAAGTACCAGATGGAGTTGGACGGCGACCGCCTGACCTGCCGGGGCGGGGAACTGGTGGTGCATGACAATCAGGTGGCTTATCAGATCGAATATGAAGCCGTGGTGACCCTGTCGCTGATGTTCAACCGCCAGGGCTTGTGCCTGGAGATCGTGCCGTCGGCGGCCGGCGAAGGGGCCGGCAAAACCGACGCGGAAACGCCGGAAAGCGGCTACTACGCCTATGCTCCTGAAGGCAAGGCCGCGGATGAGGTGATCCCGGACGACGGTCATTACGCTTACACCTGCCGGGAGAAGACATCATATGCGGCGGCTTATGAGGCCGGTGAATATGCCGATGCCGCCACCGGGCAGGAGTCGGGGAAGGGCATCCCGGAAACCGGGCATTATGCCTATGCGGCTTCCGGTAGCGCGGTTGACGATGCCGCTCAACAAGAGGGCGCCTATGCCGCTGCCGACATCGAAAAAGCGGCCGGCTCCTCGGAAGAAAACGTGGCACCGGGCGCCGCCGATGGCGGTGACCCCCCTTCGGCCCGCATGGCCTCGACCATCGCGGAGATGATTGCCGAAATCAACAAAGTCTGATGGATATCAGCTCAAGAAAGAGGAGTGCATGAGCCGCGATTTTGAAAAATGTATTCTTTGCATCGGCGCCGGATATGTCGGCGGCCCGACCATGGCGGTCATCGCTTCCAAGTGCCCGCAGTACAAAGTCATCGTGGTGGATGTCGACCAGGGCAAGATCGCGGCCTGGAATTCAGACCGTCTGCCGGTCTATGAGCCGGGATTGAATGAAATTGTAACCGCCGTCCGGGGGAAGAATCTTTTTTTTTCCACGGATGTTCAGGCGGCTGTGTCCGAGGCGGAAATTATTTTCGTCAGCGTCAACACGCCCACCAAGACTTCGGGCGTGGGTGCCGGCATGGCCGCGGACCTTCGTTACTGGGAAAATATCGCCCGTCAGCTTCGGCAGTGGTCCACGACGCCCAAAATCGTGGTGGAGAAGAGTACGGTGCCGGTCCGGACGGCCCAGGCCATGGAGCGGATCCTGTCCGTTGACGGGGGAAAAGACCGGTTTGAGGTTCTGTCCAATCCCGAATTTCTGGCCGAAGGCACTGCCGTCGCCAACCTGGAGCATCCGGACCGGGTTCTGATCGGATCCCGCCAGACCGAAAGCGGCCTCCTCGCCAGGGACGCGCTGGTCGACGTCTACGCCAACTGGGTCAGCCGCGACCGGATTCTGACCTCCAACATCTGGAGCAGCGAACTGGCCAAGCTGGCCTCCAACGCCTTTCTGGCCCAGCGCGTTTCTTCCATCAACACCATCGCCAATATCTGCGAGAACACCGGCGCGGATGTATCGGAAGTCTCCCGGGCCGTGGGCATGGACGGTCGCATCGGCGACCGGTTTTTGAAAGCCGGCCTGGGATTCGGCGGCTCCTGTTTCAAAAAAGACATATTGAGCCTGGTCTATCTGTGCCGGGAGTTCGGCGCCGACAGCGAGGCGGATTACTGGGAGAGCGTGGTAGGGATAAACGAGCGGCAGAAGGAGCGCTTTGTGCACCGCATGGTCAGGGCCATGTTCGGTACCCTGGCGGAAAAGAAGATCGCCATCTTCGGTTTCGCCTTCAAGCCGGACACCGGCGATATCCGGGAAGCGCCGGCCATCGACGTGGTCAAGCGGCTCCTGGCCGAAGGCGCCCGCCCGGTGATTACCGATCCGAAAGCCCTGGATAATGCCAGAAAGACCTTCGGCGAGGGCAAGGACTGGATCTCCTATTCCGAGGATCCATACCGGGCCGCGGAAGGCTGCCACGCCATTGCCCTGGTGACCGAGTGGGATCTGTATCAGAAGCTGGATTACGAAAAGATATATCAGACCATGGAAAAGCCGGCCTTTTTCTTCGATGGCCGTAATGTCATCGATCATCGCCGGCTTTATGAAATCGGGTTTAATGTTTACACGGCCGGGCGGCCCCCCCTGGTCCATTTCTGATGGCGAAGCGAAAAACCCGATATCGGCGTTGCGCCGCATCCCTCGGAATTTCACGTACGGTCAAGTACGTTGCATTCCTCGGAATTTGCGCGCCTTGATCTCGGGCTTTTCTCTTCGCCATCGAAAGTGGCGGTTTGCTCGAATTTTTCCTGTTTGGATCGATCACGGATGGAAGAAGGAGTCGGACGGGTGAATATTTATGATAAACAACGGATTCTGGTCACCGGCGGGGCCGGTTTTATCGGCTCCCATCTGTGCGAGCGGTTGCTGGCGGACGGCAGCGAGGTGGTCTGCCTGGATAATTTTTTTACCGGCCGGAGGCGTAATATCGCCCATCTGCTGGACAACCCCGGTTTCGAACTCCTGCGGCACGACCTGGTGAATCCGCTGGTGATCGAGGTGGACCGGATTTATAATATGGCCTGCCCGGCTTCTCCGGTGCACTACCAGTACAATCCGGTCAAGACCATCAAAACCAACGTTCTCGGCGCCATTCATATGCTGGGCCTGGCCAAGCGGGTCCGCGCCCGAATTCTCCAGGCGTCCACCAGCGAAGTCTACGGCGATCCGGAGGTCCATCCCCAGACGGAAGATTACCGGGGGCATGTCAACCCCATCGGCCCGCGGGCCTGCTATGACGAGGGCAAACGCTGCGCCGAAACCCTCTTTTTCGATTATCACCGCCAGAACGGCGTGGATATCCGGGTGGTCCGCATATTCAATACCTACGGCCCCCGGATGCATCCGGATGACGGCCGGGTGGTCAGCAATTTCATCATGGCCGCCCTGACCGGCCGGGATATCACCGTTTACGGAGACGGCTCCCAGACCCGGTCCTTCTGCTATGTCGATGATCTGGTGGAAGGACTGGTGCGGATGATGGCCGCGGAAAATTTTACCGGCCCGGTCAACCTGGGCAATCCCGCCGAGATGACGGTACGGGAACTGGCCGAGGCCGTCATCGACCTGACCGGGTCGCGATCAGCCATCGTCTATAAACCGCTGCCGGCGGATGATCCCCGGCGGCGCCGGCCGGACATCACCCTGGCCGGGCAGCGACTGGGATGGGAACCGACGGTTCCACTGAAGGAAGGTCTGAAAAAAACCATCGCTTACTTTGAATCCGTGCTCCGGGATTGACCCGGCCCATCTTCTGACTCATCTTCATGATGGAAAGAGACACCTGACCCAATGAAACGGAAAAAAGCACTGATAACCGGAATCACCGGGCAGGACGGCGCCTATCTGGCGGAATTTCTGCTGAACAAGGGGTACGAAATTCACGGCATCAAGCGGCGGGCATCCCTGCTCAACACCGCCCGGGTCGATCATTTGTACCATGACCCCCACGAAAAGGATGTCCGTTTTTTCATGCACTACGGAGACCTGACCGACGCCACCAATCTGATCCGTATCATCCAGGACGTGCAGCCGGATGAAATTTATAACCTGGGTGCCCAGAGCCACGTCAAGGTGTCGTTCGAATCGCCGGAATACACGGCCGACGTGGACGGGGTCGGTGCCCTGCGACTGCTGGAAGCGGCCCGGATTCTGGGCGTGGAAAAGGAGGTCCGGTTTTACCAGGCCTCGACCTCGGAGCTTTACGGGAAAGTGCAGCAGACGCCTCAGACCGAGAAGACGCCTTTTTATCCCCGGTCACCCTATGGCTGCGCCAAGCTGTATGCCTACTGGTGCACGGTCAATTACCGGGAGGCCTACGGCATGTTCGCCTGCAACGGGATCCTCTTCAACCACGAATCCCCCATCCGGGGCGAAACCTTCGTCACCCGAAAGATCACCCGGGCGGCCGCTCGCATTGCCGGCGGTATCCAGGATTGTCTCTACCTGGGCAACCTGGACTCCCTCCGGGACTGGGGCCATGCCAGAGATTACGTCCGGGCGCAGTGGCTGATGCTGCAGCAGGATCGGCCCGATGATTACGTGGTGGCTACCGGGCAACAGCGCTCGGTGCGGGATTTCTGTGATAACGCCTTTGCCCGGGCGGGCATCCGCCTGGCCTGGAAAGGCCGCGGCATTGATGAACAGGGCGTGGTGGACAGCCTGATCCCGGACGCGCCGCTGGTGGGAAAATACGGCCGGGCGGATGAATTAAAACGCCTGACGCCGGGACGACCGATTATCTTTGTCGATCCGTCGTATTTCCGGCCGGCCGACGTGGTCTCTCTGATCGGGGATGCCGCCAAGGCTCGCCGGGAACTGGGGTGGGTACCCGAAATATCTTTTGACGAACTGGTCGAGGAGATGGTGGACTGGGACTTCCGGGACGCCTGCCGGGAAGCGGTTTGCCGCGCCAGCGGATATCCCCTTCCGGACAGTGTCGAGGAGCGCATGTAGGCCCGGGCCTTGCAGGCGGGGCGCCTTGCGGATAATGGTCGTATGAACAGAGACACGGTTATTTACATCGCCGGGCACCGCGGTCTGGCGGGGTCGGCCATCACGGATAAGTTCCAGGCCGAAGGGTTCCGGAACCTGATCGTCCGGACTCATGACGAGCTGGACCTGACCCGCCAGGCCGATACCGAGGCGTTTTTCCGGAAAACCCGTCCCGAGGTTGTGATCATGGCGGCCGCCCGGGTGGGCGGTATCATGGCCAACCACACCTATCCGGCCGAATTCATTTATACCAATCTGGCCATCCAGACCAACATCATCCACGCCGCTTATACCGTCGGCGTGCGCCGGCTGGTGTTTCTGGGCTCATCCTGCATCTATCCGCGGGAATGTCCCCAGCCGATGAGAGAAGATCATCTGCTGACCGGACCGCTGGAGGCCACCAATGAACCTTACGCCGTGGCCAAAATTGCCGGCATCAAAATGTGCCAGTCCTATAACCGTCAATACGGCACGCGCTATATCACCCTCATGCCGACCAACCTCTACGGACTCCGGGACAATTTCGACCTGGAGACCAGTCATGCCCTGCCCGCCCTCATCCGGAAATTCCACGAGGCCAGGGTTGCCGGCAGACATCAGGTGGAGGTATGGGGAACCGGCCGACCCCGTCGCGAGTTTCTGCACGCGGACGATCTGGCGGCCGCCTGTTTTTTCACCCTCAATCTGCCGGACGACGCCTACCTCTCCCTCACCGCCGGCGGCGTTACCCCCCTGGTGAATGTCGGTGCGGGACGGGACATTACCATCGCCGAGCTGGCCCGTATGGTCAGGGATATCGTCGGTTTTGAAGGAGATATCGTCTTTGACGCCTCCCGGCCCGATGGTACTTTTCAGAAGCTCCTGGATGTTTCCCGGATGAGCGCCCTGGGGTGGCAGGCCTCGATTTCTCTTAAAGACGGCATCACCCGGACTTACCGGTGGTGTCTGGAGGCCGGTGTTTTTTAACTGCTGTCCATCAATGGCCTTTACCCGTATTCTCCTTGACAAGGCGCTGAATCCTCTGGCGCGGTTAACAAAAGACACGCCCCCGTTAAAAAGTTGTTTTATTTATCGCGGGCATGTTTTATGCATGGATGATAAAAAGTCCGGTGCCGTGTTCTATTATTAATAAGGTAGGTCCGGTGACGCAGCCCGAAATTTGAGCGCAACACACAAATCGAGCCCGAAAGCAATTTTTAGAGGGCGCTTAATAGCGCTTTGATTGGGAACTGGTATAAGAAAAAGAAATGACGACGATATCTTATAAAGAATATCCCGAGAAACCGGTGGTGATTGACAACCTTCCGGTCCTGTTCATGAAGCAGTCGAAATTTGTTCCCCTGGTACTGGAGGGCGATCGGCTCAAAATCGCCATGGCCGATCCGGGCGATTTTTACACCCTCGACACCCTGAAGCTCGCCTGCAACCTCCGTGTCGAGGCCTGCCGCGGAAATGAAGAGGATATCCTGGCGGCCATCGAGCGTCTTTACGGCTCCGGAAGCCAGTCCATGGAAATGATCATCGAGGAGGCCGGCAAGGATACCGACGATATCACCTCGGAGGGCATTATCGACGCCGATCATCTCCGGGATATCGCTTCCGAAGCCCCCATCATCCGGCTGGTCAACCGGCTGATTCTCAACGCGGTCGAGGCCGGAGCCAGCGATCTCCATTTCGAGCCCTTTGAAAATGAATTCAAGGTCCGCTACCGCATCGACGGCGTACTGCACAACGTGGAATCCCCTCCCAACCGTCTGAAGGACGCCATCATTTCCAGGGTCAAGATCATGGCCAAAATGGATATCGCCGAACGGCGGCTGCCCCGGGACGGGAGAATCAAGCTCAAAGTGCTCGACCGGGAGATCGATTTCCGGGTGTCCACCCTGCCCACCATGTTCGGAGAAAGCCTGGTCATGCGGGTGCTGGACCGGGAATCGTTGATTCTGGATCTTGAGAAACTCGGGCTGCCCGACACCCTGCTTCCCCAATATATCGAGCTGATCACCAAGCCTTACGGGATGATCCTGGTGACCGGCCCCACCGGCAGCGGCAAGACGACCACGCTTTACACCACCCTGGCCAAGGTCAATTCCCCGGAGAACAAGATCATCACCCTGGAAGAACCGGTGGAGTACCAGCTGCGGGGGGTCAACCAGGTTCAGGTCAACACCAAGATCGGCATGACCTTCGCCAACGGGCTGCGCTCCATTGTGCGCCAGGACCCGGACATCATCCTGGTCGGGGAAATCCGGGACCGCGAAACCGCCGAGACCGCCATCCAATCGGCCCTCACCGGCCACCTGCTGTTCAGCACCCTGCATACCAACGACGCCGCCGGCGCCATTACCCGGCTCCTGGATATCGGCGTGGAGAATTTCCTGCTCAGTTCCACCCTGCTGGGGATCCTGGCCCAGCGCCTGGTCCGGGTGATCTGTCCCCATTGCCGCCGGCAAATCGAACCCGAGTCCAAGCTGCTCAAAGCGATGAATGTATCCCCTGACGAGATCCGGGGGGTGACGTTCTTCGCCGGGAGCGGCTGCGATCAGTGCAATCACACCGGGTTCAAGGGCCGGATCGGAATTTTCGAGTATATTTTTGTCGATGACGATATCCGACGGGAAATCATGGCCCGGGCCACCGCCGAACGGATCAAGACGGTGGCCCTGGAAAAGGGGATGCTGACCCTGCGCCAGGACGGCTGGGACAAGGTCAAAAGGGGAATCACCACCATCCCGGAAGTATTGAAGGTAACCCTCGAGAAATAAGATGCCCGCCTATTCGTATAAAGCCACCGATGCCGGGGGAAAGCTGATCGCCGGTACCCTGGACGCCGCCAGCGAGAAGGACGCCGTGGCCTTGATCCAGGGCATGCAGTGTATCCCCATCCGGATCAGCCCCGCCGGCGGAAGCCGCCTGGGCCTGAACGCCGACCTGTCCGGCGCGCTTTCGCTTCTGATCAACCGGGTCTCCACCCGGGAGGTGGTCGCCTTCACCCAGGACCTTTCCACGCTGCTGTCGGCCGGGGTGCCGCTGGACCGGGCCCTGGCCATATTGATCGATGTCGCCGCCGGGGACCGGTTCCGGGAAATCGTCCGGGATATTCTCAAAAGCGTTCAGAGCGGCAGTTTCCTGTCCGGGGCCCTGGAAAAATATCCCCGGGTGTTTTCTCCCTTTTATGTCAGCATGGTCCGGGCCGGGGAGGCGGGCGGCGTTCTGGAAGACGTGCTCATGAGGCTCGGCGCTTTTATGGAAAGTTCCCAGGATTTCCGGGACTACATCAAGTCCGCCATGATCTATCCCCTGTTCCTGCTGCTGGTGGGCGGCGTTTCCATTATTATCCTGCTGACCTTTGTCATGCCTAAATTTTCAGTCATTTTTGCCGACATGGGCCAGGCCATACCGTTATCCACCCGGATACTGCTGGCCCTGGGCGCGATCCTGAAAACCTGGTGGCCGCTGATTCTGGGCGGGACGGCGGCCGCATTCGTCCTTATCCGCCGGTGGCTGTCAACACCCGCCGGCGGCCGGCGCCTGGACTCGTGGAAAATGCGCTTTCCGGTTGTCCGGGAGCTGGTCAGAAAAATCGAGGTGGCCCGGTTCGCGCGCACCCTGGGCACGCTGGAACAGAGCGGCGTACCCATTCTGCAGGCGTTGAGCCTGGTCCGGGACATTATCCGCAACCGGGTGATTTCCGAGGCCCTTGAAGCCGTTTATACCCGGGTGAAAAAAGGCGAAAAGCTTTCCCGGTCGCTGACGGAAATCGCCGCTTTCCCGCCCCTGGCGATTCAGATGATCATCGTCGGCGAGGAAACCGGCCGGCTGGGGGAGATGCTCCTGCGGGTGGCGGAAAATTACGAGAAGGCCTCCCGGGAAACGATCCGGCGGCTGGTCAGCCTGCTGGAACCGGCCATGATTCTCGGGATGGGCGTGGTGGTGGGCTTTATCGTCATCTCGATGATGATGGCCATATTCGGCATGAACGACATGCCGTTCTGAAGGAGTGCGAATACATGAATATTTCAAGAAACGAAAAGGGGTTTACCCTGATTGAACTGCTGATTGTCATGGTCATCCTGGGACTGCTGGCGGCCCTGGTCGGCCCGAAAATGTGGAACAAGGTCGGTTCTTCCAAACTGAAAGCCGCCAAGGCCCAGATCGCGCTTTTTGAAACGGGTCTGGATACCTACCGGCTCGACGTCGGCCGTTATCCGACCACCCCGCAGGGGTTCGGCGCCCTCCGGGTCAAGCCCGAGGGCGTGGACGGGTGGGACGGACCCTATCTTGCCAAGGAAATCCCTTTAGATCCCTGGGGACGTTCCTATGTCTATGAATCCCCCGGACGGCACGGTGATTATGACATTTACTCCCTGGGGGCCGACGGCCAGCCCGGCGGAGAAGGCGAGGACAGAGATGTGGTCAGCTGGACGAATTAAGGCCGCCGGGGCGGAACGCCTGCGCTCCCGGTATCCGGGCGGCTTTACGCTGCTCGAGCTGATCGTCGTACTGGCCATTATCAGTCTGATGTCCGCCCTGATCGTTCCCCGATTGTCCGGGCCACTGGGTAATCTGGAACTGAAGACAACGGCCCGGACCATCTCGGCGTCCCTGCGGTACGCCAGAAGCCGGGCTGCGGCGGAAAAGACGGTTTACGCCGCCCTGTTTGATCTGGACAAAAACCGCCTGGTCATTGTGGACCCCCCTCTTACCATGGGAGACTTCCGCGTCAACCATCGGGTAACCATGGAGCGCAAGCTGCTGGCGTCTTTAGACCGGCAGAAAGATTTCAGGACCTATCTTCCGCCCGATGGCGTCAGGCTGGCCGAGGGAACCTTCCGGGGGGACCGCTTCCAGACCGGCCTTTTTCCGGTCTATTTTTTTCCCGGCGGCGGCAGCAGCGGCGGCGAGATAACGGTGGTCAACACGCAAGGCCGGCGATACCGGGTCTCCGTCGACATGATCACCGGATCGGTGCGGCTTTTCAGGGTGACGGCGTGATGAAAAAAGGTTTTACCCTGATCGAAGTCCTGGTCGCCATGTCCATCCTGGCCGTTTCCCTGGTGGTGATTCTGCAGCTCTTCTCGGGAGGGCTGAAATCCAGCCGGCTGTCGGACCGGTACACCCGCGGGATATTTTATGCGCGGGAAAAGATGGACGAGATCCTGCTGGCCGAAGCGCTCAGCCAGGGCGTCATTTCCGGAGAATTTGAGGACGGTTTTAAATGGCGTTCGGAAGCCCGGCGCCTAGAGATCGTCGATACGGGCGACGCCCCCGTTCCTTTTTATGCTTACGATATCAAGGTTGAGGTGGGATGGCAGGAAGGGGAAAAGGAAAAGCACTTTACCGTCAGCACCATCAAGCTGGTTGCCCCGGAAGGAGGCCGGATCTGATGCGCAATGCCGGCATCATGATCCATACCGGCAGGGAGGGGCGGCCAGTTCCCCGGCAGATCCCCGCCGGGAGCGGTTTTACCCTCCTGGAACTGATGATCTCCATGACCATCCTGGCCATGATGGTGGTGATCCTGTTCGGCGGTTTCCGGGTCGGTGTCCGGGCCTGGGAAAAGGGCGAGAACGATCTGGACGCCCGCCAGCGGCAGCGCATCGTACTGGATCTGCTCCGGCGTCAGCTGGCCTCCGTTTGCGCCACGGAGGTCCTGGACCCGAATGGTCAGGAGGTCCTGTTCCGGGGCGGCCCCAGGTCCATGGCCTTTGTATCTCATGTTTCCCTGGTTCCCGGCAGCCTGAACGGCCTGGCTTACGTGACCTATGCCGTTGACCGGGACAAGAGCGGGGGACCGGCGGAGCGCCTCGTTTTTTCCGAGACGGAAGTCGTTCAGGCCGGCGGAACGGCGGCTGCCCGGAACATGGATGGCGCCGGTTATGCCGAGCTTCTTTCCGGAGCGGAACGTATCGAATTTTCTTATCTGAAAAGCCGTCCCGATAATCGGGAGGCCCCGTGGCAGGAAACCTGGGATCCGGCCGTTGAAACGGCGCCACCCCGGGCCGTCCGGATCATGGTGAAAGGGAGCGAATCCAGGGCGCCGATTTATATGATCGCCGCCGCGGGAAGATAATTCCCGGATCGGGTAACGGGTATACCCCATGACACGTCTTTTAAAAAACCAGCGCGGTATCGCGCTCTTTCTGGTCCTGTGGGTCATGGCCCTGCTCACGGTCATTGCCGGAGAGTTCTGCCATGCCGTCCGCACGGAAGTGAATGTGACCCGCAATTTCAAGGAGGGGACGGAAGCCTACTATATCGCCGTGGCCGGGGTGTCCTGGGCCGTCGGGGAACTGGTCATGGATGACCTGACCCGGGGAGTGGAGCAGATGCCCGGCGGCGGCGGGGAACCGGCCGGTGACCGGCGGCGGTTCAATGTCGATATCCCCCCGGTCCCTTACGGAAACGGCCGGTTCAAGGTGGAAAAAGAGAATGAGAGCGGAAAGGTCAACCTGAACCGGGCCGGCGTGCCCCTGTTGCGAATGATGCTGAATGGTTTTTCGATCAGCCAGGAGACCCGTGACATCATTGTGGATTCCATCCTGGACTGGCGGGACAAGGACGGGCTTCGGCATGTCAATGGCGCGGAAAATGAATATTACCTGGCCCTGCCCGAACCCTATCAATGCAAAAATGGAGACTTTACCACCATTGAGGAATTGCTGCTGGTAAGAGGCGTCACCCCGGAAATTTTTTACGGCGGGCTGCGGGAGATGGTGTCGGTTTACCAGGAGATGGAAAAACGGGTAGAAGAAGGAACGCTGCGGAGATATGAGGCGGACTTCCACCGCATCAACATCAATGCCGCTTCTCCCCGGATGCTGCGGTCTTTTCCGGGAATGACGGAGGAGGCGGTCCGGGCCATTATCGCCTTTCGGGAGAAAAAGGATTTCCAGTCCCTGCCCGAAGTCTTTGCCGTGGTCGGTTCCGATAGCTACGCGGCTATTTCGTCCTATATCACCTTAAAGCCATCTCCCTATTACATCATCCGTTCGACGGGAATGCTTCCGGAGAGCCGGACCCGGCAGGGAGTGCAGGCGGTGGTGAAAATCGGGCGGTCGCTGCCAAAAGGATACGAAATCATCCAGTGGATCGATGATCTTGAATACCGGTCGTAACCGTGATATCTGTTCGTTATGGGCGCGTTTCTTGCAGAACGTGTGACTGACCGGATAAAATGTCAATCAGGGGGTTTTTGTTTTGTACTTGCAGGCAAGCGTCGGCGTCAATATCGAAAATAACCGGGTTTCGCTGGTTTACCTGAGAAGAACGCTCAAGGGGTTCTCCTTTGCCGGGCATGCCGCCTACCTTCTCGAAAAGGAGGGGCATAAAGATAAAGCCATTGAAATCAGCCGGCTGGTCAACGGGTTTTTAAACGCTCACGGGATCCTGTCGGCCGATATTTTTCTGGGTATTCAGCGGGATCGGGCGATACTTCGCTATATCGAACTGCCGCTGGCCGTGAAAGAGAATCTGCGGGGCTCCCTGGCCTATGAAATGGAAAAGTACGTGCCGCTGGACATCGCTGATATCTATTATGATTTTCAGATCATTGCCGAAGACAAAATATCCGGGACCCTGACGGTGCTTCTGATCGCCGTCAGAAAAGAATGGATCGACCCGTACCTGGACGGTGAAAACCGCCTGGGCCTGGGCATTTCGGGCGTTGAGATCAGTTCCACGGCCCTGGCCGGCGCGTTGCTCTGCCAGCCGGCCGGACAAAAGACCGATGCCCGGGCCTTTTTATCGATCAGCGACGGATATTTTGAGCTGGGCCTGGTGAAAGGCGGTTTGTTGAATTACTCCCGGCACGTGAAAACAGATCGTCCGGAAAACCGCCTGCACGGTCTGGTCAATGACGAAATAAGTCTGCTGCGAAAGGCCCTGGGCCCGGATCCGGATCCTCTGGAAGTGGTCTGCTGCGGGACTGGCGGCAGCCCGGCTGAACTGCTCGGGGAAAGGCAGGATGTCAGCCCCGTCTCCCCGAACCTGTCCGGAACCGGCCTGCCCCCGGATCTTCCGGCGGTTGCCTGGGGCCTGGCGCTGAAGGGAGTCCGGAAAACGCCCATGAACATCAATTTCCTTCCCCCCGGCGTCAGGAAAAAAGTCAGCAAGAAGGCCTTTTATGCGATGTTCGGCCTGATCGGTCTCCTGGCGCTGACGACCCTGGTGTGGGGCGGAAGCCTTTTTTTGCATCAGCGGCGGGTTGCCGGCCGGCTGGAGGCTGAACTCAAACGGCTTGGCGCGGAAGTCGAGACGATTCAGCAGACCCGGGATCAGGTCAGGGCGATGGAAGTCCGGCTGGAGGCGATCAACAGCCTGCGCCGGGGCCATGTGCCCGTACTGGAAATCCTGCGGCAATTGAGCGGCGAAGTCCCAGCGGACGCCTGGTTCACCAGGTTTTCGATCGTTGACGGCAAGGGAGACGTGGAAGGATCCGCCAATTCAGCCTCGGCGTTGATTCCGCTTCTGGCGGCCTCTCCCCGGCTGGGGGAGGTGTCTTTTCTGTCTCCCATCACCAAAGATAATGACGGCAAGGAAAAGTTCCGAATCGGGTTTACGGTAAAATAATCATGTTAAAACCGCTCAGCGTTGTAAAAGGGTATATGGCCGGCCTGCAATCGCCCGCCGTCAAAAGGGCGGCGGCTGTCTGGGCGCAGATCATGGCCGACAGGCGAAGGCGGTATATCCTTGCCGCCGGGGCGGGGTTGCTTCTGCTGGGCCTGGTGTACCGGCTGTATCCTTCCGATGGCGGGATGGATGGCGGCGACGGGGGGCTTGATGCCGCCAGGAAAAGGGTCGCCAAGTACCGGCAGGTGGTCAACGGCAGGAGCGCCCTGGAGGCCCGGCTGTCTACCCTGAAAAAATCGTTGCAGCAGGCCGAAGCCGGTCTGCTAACCGGGCAGACCCCGGCCCTGGCGGCGGCGGATCTTCAGAACGCGCTCGGTGAAATCGCCCAGGCCGGCGGCGTCGAGATCAAGAGCATGCAGGTGCTGCCGTCCCCGGAAGGGAAAACGGAATCGGAAGTGTTTATCAGCGTGCCGGTTCAAATCAGTACCACGCTGACCGCCAGGCAACTGAAGGATATGCTGTACCGGATTGAGACGTTCCCCCGGTTTTTTCTGACCGTACAGTGGATCCGGATCAACACCGTCGGGGCCGGGGATCCCGGAATGATCCGGTGTGACATGGCCGTTGCCGGCATCATGAAAAAAGTGAAGGAGTGAGGACGGCGAATGTTTCCGGCATCTTCGAAAATATGGCTGGTGAATCTCGCGCTGGCGGTCGCCGTTGTGCTGACGGGAATCATGAGCTTGGAGGTGTGGACGGGACCGGACGAAATGATTCCTGAAATTGAGGCCGTCGCGGACACGGCAGCCCCGTCCCCCGAGGTCAGTCTGGCTGCAAGGGGGACGTCCCCGGAGGGGGCTTATAGTATCGTGGTCGAAAAAAACCTGTTTTCACCCGACCGTTCGGATCCCCTGGCGGCGGGTGCCGGACCGGGCCGGCCCCGTCTTTCCGAGAAGAATATCTATCTTTACGGTATCGTGATCCTTGACGGCCGGACCCAGGCCCTTGTCAGTGACCCTGAATCCGGAACCAGAGCCGCCGGCGCTAGAGCCGGAGACAAATGGGTCCGGGTGGGCGACCGCATCGGCAATTTCAGCGTGGCGGAGATCGGCCGGGACCGGATCGTTCTGAAGGACGGCGCCGACCGGTATGACGTGCTCCTGTATGATGAGAACAAACCGGTCAGCATGAAAAGCGAGGAATTGCCGCCGGCGACGCCCACGGTGGTCGTGACCGGATCGGACAAGGCCGCGCCGGAAGCGGCACCGGACGCACCGGCCGCACCGGCCGAGCGGGCGGCGGCTGAAAAGGGACCTTCTTCCTCTTCCGCGTTCGCCCCCGGATCGCCGGCAGGATCCGGCGAAAAACCCGGCGAATATAAAATTGTCGATACGCCGTTTGGACCCATTAAACGAAGAGTGGAATAAAGCATATGAAACCGATGACAGCGATTCTGTGTGGCATGTTCTTTTTCATTTTTTCCTCCACGGGTTGCGCCGGCTCCGCTGCCCGGAGCCAGGACAGTTCTGTTTCGCCGCTGCCGGCGGCTTCCGACCAGACGGCCGGAACCGTTACCGTCGTGGCGGGGAAGACTTCCGCCGGCGATGAGGGAGAGACGGAAACCATACCCACCGCCTTCGGTGAGGTGAAACGCCAGAAAACCAGGACGGCCGCGGCGGAGCAGAGCGGCCTTCAGGCAGAGGAGGGGTATGAGATCATATCCACTCCCTTTGGTTATGTGAAAAGAAAGAAACGGCCGACGGGAAAAGATCCCGAACCGACCGCTTCCCCGGCCAAGGCGGCCGGCGAGTCTCCCGCGCCTGAAACGGCCCCGGCAGCTGAATTATCGACGCCGGCGTCTACCCGGCCTTCTGTCGCATTGCCCGCGTCGCAGGAGCCGGCGGTTTCCAAACCGGGAACCGGCCAGCCAGAAACGGCGTTGCCGGCGACCGGGGACGACGACATCCCGGTCCTGACCGTGCCCGGAGCAGCGGATGGCCATGGCGCTTCCGACCGACCGGGTCAGATCCGGTTTGATTTTGACGACGCCGACCTGGCTTCCGTGGTCCGGGTCATGGCCGATCATTTGAACATCAGCTATATTATCGATCCGGGCATCACCGGCAAAGTGACCATTCATACAGCCGGTCATATCAAGGCTTCGGATGTGTTTCCCATTTTTTACCAGATGCTGGAGGTGAACGGTCTGACGGCCGTCCGGGAACAAAACGTCTATCGTATCGTAAAACTCAAGGATGCTTCGCGAATGCCGATTGCGTCGAGGCCGACGGGAGATAGCGCGGACATCCCGCCCGAGGAACGGATCATTCTCCAGATCATCCCCTTGCGGTTCATATCCGCCGAGGAGATCAGCAAGGTCATTACTCCTTTTGTCTCTCCGGATGGCGCGATTATCGCGGAAGGGGCATCCAACACCCTGCTGGTGGTGGATAAGGGGATCAATATTTACAAAATCCTCAATCTGGTGGAGGTGTTTGACGTCAGCATTTTTGAAAAAACCACATACCGGTTTTACACCCTGGAAAACGTTGACGCGACGGATATGGCCGACACCCTCGGCAAGGTGGCACCGCTTTCTCCCGATGGCGCCAAGGGCGAAGTCCGGTTCATTCCCATTGAATGGATGAATGCCCTGCTGGTGGTCAGTTCGAGTGCCGACGTCTTTGGCCGGGTGGATGCCCTGATCCGTCAACTGGATATTCCCAGTGAAGGGGCCAGACCCCAGATTTATGTTTACCCGGTGAAAAACGGCATGGCCGTGGACCTGGGCGAAACGCTGCGGGCCATATTCGGCGTGAGCGGCGAGCAGATCAAACAAGATCAGCGGGAAGTCGTGCCCACCAATCCCTTTGCCAAAGGTTACAAAAGCAAGGCAAAAGAGACGTCGAAAACGGAAACAACGGAAAAAGCGGAGACCACGGACAGGCCGGAAACGTCGGTCAAACCGGCGGCGGCCACGGTTACCACGACTTCAACCGGAAAGGGCCCCTCGTCCACCTTGCGGGGCGATGTCCGGATTACCGAGGACCAGATACGAAACGCCCTGGTCATCGAAGCCATTCCCAGCGATTACAAACTCATCGAAAATATTCTGGAGCGACTTGATGTCCTGTCGCGACAGGTCCTGATCGATGTGATCATCGCCGAAGTGACCCTGGGGGAGGGGATGGAAATGGGCGTCGAATGGACCTTCAAGAAGGGCGACTGGACGGATAATGGTTCCCTGGCGGCCAAGATCGGATCTTCCGGTCTTCAGTATGCCGTCGGCTTTTCCAGCGAATGGCTGGCCGCGCTGAACGCCATGGCCAACGACAGCAAGCTCAATATTATTTCCTCCCCCAGCGTCCTGGCTTCGGACAACAAACAGGCCAGAATCGACGTGACCACCGAGGTGCCCATTCCCAGTACCAATTACACCTACGTGACTGACGGCGACAACGTGCTGGAGACCAGTGTCGAGTACCGGGATACGGGGGTTATCCTCGATGTTACCCCGCATATCAATGAATACGGTCTGGTCACCATGGACATCAATCAGGAGGTCAGTAACGTGGGCTCTCTGATCAAAGTGGCCGGCGAGGACTACTACTCCTTTGACACGCGCAAGATCGTGACGACCCTGACGGTCAGACACAGCCAGTCCATTGTCATCGGCGGGCTGATCAGCAACCAGAAGAAAAAGGCGGCCTCCGGGGTCCCCTGGCTGGTCAAGATACCGATCATCCGCTGGCTGACGGGAACGGCCGAGGACGAAGAAAAGAAGTCCGAACTGATCGTCATGATTACCCCTCATGTCATTACCAGCCTGGAGGATGTGGATGCCGTCAGCGCCGAGTTTAAAAATAAAATTGACGACATAAAAACAGTGTTTAAGTGATTAAGTTTTAAGTGGTTAAGTGATTAAGTGGTTAAGTTTTAAGTGATTAAGTGATTAAGTGGTTATGGGATTATGGGATTTTATTTAGATCTTATTTTCCATCATCGGGGTGTTTTCACATTACCTCTTTTCGAGTGTTACGATCTCTGTTCATGTGCCTTGAGCTCAAACCAAAAATCTGATTTACGCCCCACAGACACAACCACCTAAATCACTTAACCACTTAATCACTTAACCACTTAAAACTTAATCACTTAAAACTTAACCACTTAAAACTTAACCACTTAAAACTTAACCACTTAATTGAAAGTACCGGCTATTATCCGTAAATCCTGCCCGCCGCGCGTTTTCAGCGGGCGGCTGCTTTTATTTCTGCTCTGCCTGACTTTCCCGGCGGCGATCGGTCCGCGCGGGGTCGATGCCGGTGCGCCCAGGGCGGCGGTCTTTGTCTCCCAGGATATCCGGCCATATATTGAAGCCGTGGAGGGCATAAACGCGGCTCTGGCGGAGGAGGGGAAAGCGGATGTTGAGGTGTTCTCCCTGGCCAAGATCGAGGGGAAAAGCCGCGACCTTCTTCTGGAGCGGGTGACCGACGCGGAATTCGCCCTTTCCATCGCTATCGGGCCGGAAGCCGTGAAACTCGTGTCTCAGGCGGAATCTCCGGGAAAGCCGCCCTGGATGTATTCCATGATTCTCAATCCGCCCAGCGTGTGCCGGAAGGCGGAAACGGCCTGCGGCGTTTCCCTGGATCTACCGGCGCGCCAGCAGCTCGAGATGATCGCCCGGGGGCTGCCCGCCGTCAAACGCCTGGGTCTTCTCTTCGATCCCCAGTGCAACGGCGATTTTTCAGGTACCGCCGCCAGCGAAGCCGGTTCTTTCCATTTGAGCCTTGTTCCCCTGCCGGTTTCGTCCAAAAAGGATATCCCCGCTGTTTTAAAAGAGCACTGGCAGGATATCGACGCCCTGTGGCTGATTCCCGATCAGACCGTCATATCGGAAAGCATCGTGCAGTACATTATCAAGGAGGCCCTGCTGGCGGGCGTGCCGGTGGTCGGTTATAACCGGTTTTTTTACGAGAGCGGCGCCGCCCTGGCTTTTGTCTTTGACTACAAAGACCTGGGCCGGCAGACCGGCCGGCTGGCGGCCGGCGTACTCGGCGGCAGACCCTGTGAAAAAGAGTCTCCGGTCTTCCGCGTCTGGCGGAACCGCCGGGTGATCAACAAACTGGGGCTCGGCGTTCCCGAAACGGCTGCACCGCCGATCGAGGAGGGACCGTGAAAAATCCGGGCATCCATGTCAGGGTCCTTCTGGCCACCGTGATGATCATCGGGCTGACCACCTCGACGTTAAGCTATATCGGTGTCAGCATCACCCACCAGTTCGCCCAGAAACGGTTCGAGGAGCACATTTCGTTTCTGGCCAAGTATCTGGCCCTCAACGCCGAACTGGGTATCCTGCTCGACGACCGGGCCATGCTCGAGCGGCTGGCCGTCAACCTGCTGTCGGAAAGGGACGTGGTCGGCGTGGTGATCCTGGACGCCAACGGCCGGGAGATGATCCGGGCACCCGGTGTTTTTTCCGAAAAATTTCCCGTCATGGAAGCGCCGGTATTGCTGGCGGAGACGCGGGAGGAGAGCCGGGCTTTCGGGTACGAGGGGCAATCCCGGGAACGACGGATCGGCCAGGTGCAGATCCGGTACAGCACTGCCGGTATCGATCAGCTCTGGGAAACCATGGTCCTCTATTTTATCTGGATCGCCGCCGGCCTGACCTGTCTGGCGGGGCTGGTTTTCTATTTTATCTCCCGCTCCCTGGTGGCGCCGGTCAAGGAACTGGCCAAGGCGGCCGGGAGGGTGGCCCTGGGCAATTTCAATTCCCGGGCCGAGCCGGGCAATCTGCCCGAAGCCAGGGAACTGGCGGTGGCCTTCAACGTCATGCTGGATTCCCTGGAGCGGCACCGATTGTCCCTGGAAAAAGCCACGGAGCAGGCCCGGCGGAACAAGACCCTGGCCGAAATGGGCGAGTTTTCCCTGATGATCGCCCACGAGCTGAAAAATCCGCTGGGCATCATCAAGAGCTCCCTGGATATGTTGAGAAAAGATTTTGACATCCCCAAGGATAATATACTGGCTTTTTACATTGAGGATGAGATCGCGCGGTTGAACCGACTGATCGGAGATTTTTTGATGTTTGCCCGTCCGGTGGCGCCCGCTTTCCAGCGCACGGACCTAAACGCCCTGCTCCGTGAGATCGTCAAGCGGTTCGAGCTTCAGGCCGCCGGCACTGTTCCCGACATCAGCGTGCAAATTCCGCCCGAGCCCTGTTTTGCCCAGGCGGATTCGGACCTGCTGATGAGGGCCGTGAGCAATATTCTGAAGAATGCGTATGATGTCAACGGTAACGACTGCCGGGTGGAGGTGAAGGCAATCCGCGCGGGAAATCTCTGGACGGCGGAGATCGCCGACAACGGGGAGGGAATCGTTGCCGAAAATATCGACAAGATTTTCAACCCCTTTTTTACCACCCGGACCAAGGGCGCCGGCCTGGGCCTGGCGTACACCGCCCGGGCGGTCAGGGCCCATGGCGGCATGATCAGTGCCGACAATCCGCCCGGGGGAGGCGCCCTGTTCCGGGTGGAGATCCCGGTGATTTCATGAAAAAGTCATGCGGAATAGATCATCAAATTACTGAATGAGGTAAAAACAAATATGGCGCGTATACTGGTTGTGGACGATGAAGAAAAGATGCGTCACCTGCTGTCCATGATGCTGGGCCGATACGGTTATCATGTGGAAGAGGCCGGGGACGGCGTGGAGGCGCTGGAGATGGTCGCCGCCACTCCTTTTGACATGGTCATCACGGATATCAAGATGCCGCGGCTGGACGGCATCAGTCTGCTTAAAAAGATCACGGAGATGGAGATTCCTCCCCCGGTGGTGTTCATCACCGCCTTTGCCACGGTGGATTCGGCCGTGGACGCCATGCGTCAGGGAGCCGTGGATTATATCACCAAACCCTTTGAAGAGGAGCGCATCCTGCTGACCGTGGAAAAGACCCTCGGTCTGTCCCGTCTCATGGCCGAGAACCGCGATCTTAAAAACGAAATCCGCCGGGCGGCGGGAAGCGATGAAATCGTTTACGCCTCTCCCCGGATGGGCGAGATCATGGACCTGGCCCGGATGGTGGCCGAAACCGACGCCGCCGTCATGGTCGGCGGGGAGTCCGGCACGGGCAAAGAACTGCTGGCCCGGTACATTCATACCTGCAGCCCGCGCCGGAAAGAACGGTTCGTCACCCTCAACTGCGCCGCCATCTCCCCCAGCCTGGTGGAGTCCGAACTGTTCGGCCATGAAAAGGGGTCGTTTACCGGCGCCATTCAGAAAAGCCTGGGCAAGTTCGAGTACGCTCATAAGGGCACTCTGTTTCTGGATGAGATCGGCGACCTCTCCCTGGAGGCCCAGGCCAGGCTCCTGCGCGCCCTGCAGGAGAAGAAGATCCAGCGGGTGGGCGGCAACGAGGAAATCCCGGTGGATATCCGTTTTGTCTGCGCCACCAACCAGAGTCTGGCGGAAAACGTCAAGAAAGGGAAATTTCGCGAGGACCTGTTTTTCCGCATCAATGTCTTTCCGATCAATCTGCCGCCCCTGCGGGAACGCAAGGATGACGCCATTCTTCTGGCCCGGCATTTCCTGGCCCGCCTGGAAGGGGGGCAGGCCGTGACGGAATTGTCCAGCGGGGCGCTGCGGGTCCTCAAGGAGTATTCCTGGCCGGGGAATGTCCGGGAACTTTCCAACGCCATGGAGCGGGCCATGATCCTGTCCCGGGGGACGAAAAAGATCACCTCCGAGACCCTTTCCTTTCTTGACGCCACCCGGTCACAGAACCCGTCTCCGGCCGGATTCCGGCTTCCGCCGGAAGGACTGTCTTTGGAAGAGGTTGAAAAGGAGATGGTCCGGCAGGCCATGGCGGTCTGCCATGACAACCAGACTGCGGCGGCCCGGCTTCTCGGGCTGACCCGGGCCAAATTCCGGGTGCTGCTGAATCAGATAAAAGAAGGATGAGGAACACCAATATTTCATAGCCCGTTCCGGCGGGATGTGTTGTATGATGAAACGATAATTTTGGTAAGGTGCGTGTGATACGGCAATGATTCATCGATTTTTAAACATGGCGGTAATGATTCTTGTCCTGCTGCCGGCCCTGCTGCTGCCGGGTGTGCCCCGGGCCGCCGACGAAGAACCGGGCGCCGGCCGGAATGACACCCTGCTGATGTTTGTCGGCGAGGATCTGGAGGTCCTTTCCATTGCGTCAAAGCGCCAGCAGAGCGCCTGGCAGGCGCCGGCCGTGGCCAACGTCATCACCCGCGAGGAGATGGCGGAAAAAGGGATCCAGACCGTGAGCCATGCCCTGGGGATGGAGCCGGGATTCTACATGGCTCAAAAGGAGTGGGGTTCACAGCCGTACCTGCGGGGAATCCCCGATTCGGTCCTGTTCCTTTACGACACGGTCCCCACCGGATCGGATACCAGCAAGTCCATCCACCCCCTGGATAATGAACTATCCATGGCCCCCATCAAGCGCATCGAGATCCTCCGCGGCCCCGGTTCGGTGCTCTGGGGACCGGACGCCTTTGCCGGCATCGTCAATCTGGTGCCCATGACCGGCAAGGATCTGGAAGGGGCCGAAACCGGTCTCATCGGCGGCAGCCCCTCGGGGCAGAGGGCCGTTTACGCCAACATCGGGCACGACGAAGGACCCTGGGACGCCTTTCTGTCGATCACCGCCCGCCAGGGCAAGGAAAGCGACACCGATTACAATGTCATCCGTTTCTGGCAGGACGAGGCAACGGCTTTCCCTCCGGATGAACGGTACGGCGATAATGAGCCGGGAGAGTCCCATTACCTGGAGGCGTCGGGCAACTTTTCCTATGAAAACTGGCTGACCGTTTCCAGCATGATCCGAGATTACACCAAAGAGTTCGTTTTATCCCAGCCGGACGGAAACCTCTCCTGGCAGGAGGAACGAAGCAATCCCTTCGGTTTTGTCAAGATGGAGGCGACAAAAGACCTGGATTGCTCCTCGGCGCTTCGCTTTACCGGTTCGTATAGCGCTCTTGCCCCGGAGAACAAGATCATCGACAACACCCTGGAACAGCGGGAACAGACCGCCTACGGTGAGATGATCTATGACCGTTCCTTCCTGTCCGGCCGGGGCCTTTTTACCGGCGGCGTTTCCTACCGCAACAAGCGGGTCAAGGACGCGCCGATCTGGGACGGGTATCTGCCGGACTACCTGGGACAGGACAACTTTAATCTCGTGCCGGGACTGGCCGAAAACGACTACAACGACGCCCTCTGGTCCCTCTTCGGTCAGTACAATCAGAAGTTCGGCAATCTCGACCTCTGGGCCGGTCTGCGGAACGACGCCCATGGCGAGTACGACGACTGCCTGAGTTACAACGTCGGGGCCGTCTGGTCTCCGGAATCCCAGTGGATGGCCAAACTGCTTTACGGGGTGGCCTACCGCACGCCTTTTGCCCGTCAGTTGCTGGAGGAAGACAGCCCCGACACCGAGGAAATCCAGACCGTGAATCTCCAGCTCTCCTGGCGGCCTTCTTCCCGGGCGGGGCTCAGCGTCTGCGGTTTCGTCAGCCGGATAGAAAATCACATCAACGAAGACCCCTACGCGGGCCTTTCAGATCCCAACCATCAGGACATTCAGGGGGTGGAGCTGGAGGGCCATGTGTCGCCTGTCAGGAGCCTGGACCTGGCGGCCAACCTGACCCTGCTGGATAACGACGGGCCGGACGAAATCTATCACTGGAACGATTACTCCTTTGTCCGTCCCGACGGGTCCGTGGAAAAGCATTATACCGACCTGGTCTATCCCTTTGACAGCGGGCCGGACTCTCTTTTCAACCTGACCGGCACGTGGAAGCCATTGGAGCGGCTGACCGCTTTTGTGCGGCTGGGGTATTTTGATTCCCGCGACCTGATTTTCCCCCGTAGCCAGGAGATCCGCTCCGTTCCCGGCGTCTGGCTGGTTGATGCCAGCACCACCATCCGGGATATCGGTATGCCGGGGCTTGACCTGGAAATTACCGTGCGCAACCTGTTTGACAAGGAATACGACACCCCGGGAACCTACAGCCTGATCGAGGGAGAACCGGCCACGTTGTGGGTGGAGTTGAGAAAAAGATGGTGATTGGGGGGAAGTGATTAAGTTTTAAGTGGTTAAGTTTTAAGTGATTAAGTTTTAAGTTTTAAGTGATTAAGTGGCTTTAGGGTGTTATGGTTTTAGGTGGATGGCTGAAAATAGCCATGATTGGTTAAATTTAGCCAATATTGGATGGAGGCGAATCCTTCATCGCCAGGCTTGCTTGAATTAATTTTCGTCCTCATCTGATTGTTCGGGATAAAGGTTTATCGTTATTAGGCTTAAATGCTCGTTATCACTCGGCTTGACCGGGTGATCCAGATAAAAAAGCCTTTTTCATTAATCTGAAAGTATTATGCATATCCGGTTTGTCTGTATGGACAAAAAAAATATATGTTTAATAAAAACAAGTTATTGAAATAAAACATCCGTCATGGTGGCCATAAATTTCTGAAAAAGATTTGCGATATTCCTTCTCTTTGCATGGATTTTGCTTTTAGTTGTTACGCTATGGCAACGATAAAGAAAATATATCTGGTTCTGATGTTAACCGCTCTTCTGGCGGTATGCGCCGTCGGCAGCCTTCTGGCCGAATCCGATCTGCCCACTCCCCAGGATGAGGCTCTGCTGGCCCTGATCAACCAGGCCCGTCTGAATCCGCTGGAAACGGCCGCCTCCCTGGGCCTGGATCCGGACAAGGTTCTGGCGGATTTCCCGGAACTGGAAACGGTTCTGATAAATGGGCTTTCTCCACTGACCTTTAACCAGGCCCTGGCGGAAACCGCCTGCGCCCATGACTGGGACATGCTCTCCCGGAACTACTATTCCAGCACATCTCCTGACGGGCAGGGGTATGAAGAACGGATCCGGGAAGCCGGTTATCCGGCTGTCGTATCGGGTGAATCCCTGGGAATGATCGTTTTTGCCAATTTTATCAATCCAGATGAAGCCGTCCGGCTGATATTCGAGTATATGTTTCTGGATGAGTTGAATCCGGATCGGAAGGAAAAGCGTAATATTCTGGACCCTTGTCTTATGGAAGCGGGCATCAGCGTCCAGACCGGCAAGTTGCGGGTCGGCGGCGGCCGGAGAAATGTTTACGTGGCCACCTGTGATTTCGGGGCGGTCATGCCCTGCGCCCAGTCCGAATTCCTGCGGCTGGTCAATCAGGCCCGGGTCAATCCGCTGGGCACGGCCGAAGCCCTGGGCTTGGATCCGGTTCAGGTGCTGAAGGACTTTCCGGATTGGAAAGATATGTTAAATCAAGGCCTTCCCCCGCTGACCGTCAATCTGGATCTGCAGGAAGCGGCCGAGTCTCATGCCGAAGACATGATGGAAAACGGGTACTTTTCCCATAAATCACAGGATGGCCGGACTTTTGAGGATCGTATCCGCGAAGCCGGATACGAGGCGGCCGAATCCAGAGAACAGCTCTGGCGGGCCTGCCTGGGCGATGATGACGAGTGGCTGAAATACCTGGACAATAATGATTATGGCCGGATCCGGGATTTGATGGGGCAGGTCTTTAAAAACATGTTTTCCTATGAACTGAATCCGTCCAATAAAAATGAAAGAAACTTGTTGAACGGTTCGGTAAAAGAAATAGGCATAGGTATTGCATATGGAGAATCAGCCGCATTGAAGGGGATCTGCGGTGATCGAATTCTTCTCATGGTGCTGAACCTGGGATCAAGAAGCGAAACAGAAGCAGACGAGCAATAAACGACTCAAAAACAACGATCAGCGGGGACCTGATCCCGAACTTGTAAAAAAGCTGAAAAATGAAAAGCTTGACAAGGAGGGGATCTTTGGTTATAGACGTAAAAAAAGTTTATTCTAACAAAAAAAACGTAAAGGGAAAGGAGGAGGATAAGCGGAAAATTGTATAAGTAGTTAATGTTTTGTCGGTACCGTTGACGATTATCATCAGTTAAAAAAAATTACAATGAGGAGAAAAAAAATGAAGAAGATTCTTGTGTTACTCGCAGTGCTGGCGACCGCTCTGGTTTTCACCACCGGCGCTTTTGCCGATGCGTGCTCTACCTGCAAATGCCCGCTGAGAAACGTTCCCTGCCCCGCCGGCGGTCAGACTGCCGCGGTCTGCAACGAATTTGACTATGACCTGAACACCGCTCTGGACGGATACTGCTCCTGGAACCCGGCCAACAACTGCAAAGCCATCCTGCATGTCTGCGACTGCCTGCCGGATCCGACCGCTTTCGTGGCCGGCCTGGATGTGGGTATCAAAATGACCATCCTGGTCAACGGCGTGGCTGGTGACAGAGGCGCTTATTTCTCCAACACCCTGGGTTCCGCTCCGGCTGCCATCCAGGTCGATACCGCTGCTACCCAGGCTGCCGCCTGCGCGCTGCTGGCCCATGGCACCGGCGTTACCTTCGGCACCTTCGGCGCTCACACCTACTATCTGTCCGACGAGATCACCCCGGTTGCTCCGGCTGCTCTGCCGTCTGACCCCACCTGCACCGTTGCTGCTGCTTCCCGGGCCACCGTTCTGGAATCGACCGCTCCGGTGATTGGTTTTGTCATTCCGCCGCTGTCCGGCGAATGGTGGTGGATTGATATTCCGCCCATGAGAATCGATCCGGCCCTGGTCGCTTCCGGCGCCAAGGTTCAGGTCAAGGTCAACCTGCTGGACAACACCGGCGTCACCATCTGCGGCGGCTGCACCATCTGCGAATGCATCATCGATGTCGCCACGGTCTGCTGCGCTGCTGCGGCTCCGACGACCAACCTGACTTTCCCCTACTTTGCCGCCAACACCTCCTTCTGGAGAGGCATGGCCATCGTGAACCCGGGCACCACCGCCGGTACCGCCGTCCTGACCCTGCATGATGTGGCCGGCAATACCGCCACCGCCACGGTTTCCGTTCCGGCCGGCGGAATGTTTGTTGACTCTGTCGACAGCATCACCTGGACCGGTTCTGCCGATGTTGACGGTCGCAGCTACATCACCGCGGCCTGCAATTACGGCGCTGCCGAAGGCTTTGCCATGATGGGCAATGGCGACGAAGCCATGGGTTACGTCGTTGACTAAGTTGTAAACGCTCGATCGTGTGCTCCGGCGTGAGCAGGAACGCATGATGGGTCTTTAAGTAAAAATGGTGGGGGGTTTGGAAACAGACCCCCCACTTTTTTCATGGGGATGTGAATGAAGGTGATGACATGATAAACCACAACAGCCTCCCGCGGTCAGGATTTGTCTTTTTGCTGTCCGTCATCCTGACGATGATTGCGATTGAATGTCCGGCGGATTTTTACCGGACTGGAACCGCCGCGAGTATCGCTTCCGAGTACACGGCCATGAATGATGCTTCTCCCCCCCAGACCCAGGTCTGGAAAGTGATGCCGGAATCGGCCGCGGACGGCTCTATGTCGCTTGGTTTTTTCATGGAAGCCGTGGCCGGAGCGCAAGCGGTCTGTGAAGTCATTCTGCCGCCATCCGGCGCCGATGGCCTCATCCGCTGGCGGGGTCCGCAGAACGCCGAAAAGACCAGTGACACCGGCCTGCTGCTTTGCCCCGGATTTCCCGCTCCCTGCGACATCATCCCGATCGATGCCAGAGACGACGGCCGGATGTATCAGGAAATCATCCGGGCGGGAGACAGTGCTTTTACCCGTACCTATACGATTTCCTCTGAAACCGTCAGTATTGATGAAGCCAGAACCAACGGCTGGATCAGAGCGGGCTCACCGAATGTTGCCGGGGATTTGGTAATGGTAAGGGTTAACGATGACAGGGGCCGCCTGGCCGTCCGGCAGCTCTGGCCGGCAAATGGTTCCTGGTGGATTTATGAAGAAACGCCGCAACGGCGTTCCTGGCTTCTGAATTAGGGTGGTTAGATGATGAAGAATATGTCCCGCGATGGTTCACGTGTAATATCCCCGGCCAGGGCTGCGCTGACGCCGGTATTGATGATAGCCATTCTCCTGTTTTCCGCGGTTTCCGCCGGGGCCGCTCAATCCACATCCGTGCCCTGGTCCGGTTACTGGTGGCCTTTCATGTATGGCGGGCTCGGTACCGGCATCGATTACCGGGGCCGGCCGGCGCCCCTTGAAAAATACAATCTCCTGACCACCGGGGTGACCAGCGGCGAAGCCCTGACCCAGTACCTGAACGCCTTTTATGATCCCAACGCGCCTGCCTGGTACGGGCTCTGCGCTTACTGGGCCCGGGCGGCCTGTTATGAACATATCAATATTTTCCCCTCCTCCGAACAGAATATCATCTTCCGGGTGGGAGACAAGAAAGGCCTGCTGACCCTGATCCACAACGGCGATCTGGTCGAGACGGACGACGGTTCCCGGCCCGAGGTGTTTCACTACTGGCTGCTGCACTATATCGGCGATCTGCAGAAGGCCTTTGTGGCCGATCTGGCGGCCGGCACCGAGGTGTGGTCCTATCCTGTATACCGTTATGAGATGCGCAGCAGTATCAGCGGCAGCACCCAGTCGGTGGAGACGACGGTGTATTACGCCGATGATTTTGTCTCGCCGGACTTCATGGGAACCCAGGTGAGATCCACGGCTTATACCTATGATCTGTTTTTAAATGGCGCCGGGGCCATCACCGGCGGCCAGTGGACGGGCAACAGCGTTGCCGATCATCCGGAACTGCTCAATTATCCCATGGCCATCGGCTCCGGTTTCCCGGGTCTGAATTATCAGGAGATCGTGCGGCTGGCCAGATCCATGGATGACCCGCTTGAGAATCAGGGCAATGCAGCGGCGGAAATCGCTCCCGGCACCTACCAGCTGGTTCTGCTGAATGAGGACACCTATACCGTTAACGCCCGGCCCGGTGATACCTTTTCTCTGCGGATCGAAAAACAGGCCGGGAGCTGGAAGGACATGGAGGCGGTTGTAACTGACGGCAACGGCAATGAACTGGTGCGAAAAATCATCACCAGCGGCGTGCCGCTGGATGATACTATTACGGCCGTCACCGCCCCCTATACCATTCGCCTGACCCAGGACGATTACACGGCCGATCCGAACATCTATACCCTGGCCCTGGACCTGAGCAGGGCCTTCAGCCAGGAGGTCCCCTATATCCCCAAGTCCGGTGACTGGTCCGGTTTTACCCTGACCAATGCGGGGGAGACGGCGGTAGACGGCGTGACCCTGACCAGCGGGGACGGGGAAGGGGCACCGATCCAGACGCTTCTGGGCCCGCTGCGTCTTGAACCCGGCGAGAAAAGGCGTTTTTTCTTCAGTGATTTCCCCATACCCATGCATGAACTGATTGAAACCGAGCGCTTGACCCTGGCAGCCGACGGCCCGGTTGAACTGCTCAACCTGATCGGATCGGCAAATTCCTTTCTGGCCACTTTTGTCCAGCAGGAGTCCCGGGCAAGCCGGCTGATCCTGCCTGATACGGCCGCTCCCATGACCCCGAAAGTCAGGTTGTTTTCCGGCGTCAGAAACGAGGGGTTTGAAGACGCCCAGGTGCGGCTCCGGCTGTATTCCGCCACCGGCATTCTTCAGAAGGAAGTCACCGAGACCATCGCCGGCCGCGGGTATCTTTCCATCAAACCCGGCTCTTACCCCTTTTATGACATGCCGGCTTCGGGCTGGATCGATGTGCAGGGAAACACGGACAGCGTCTTGAGCGGGTTCCAGTATCTGTCCAACACCTCCGGCGTGGAAACCCTGTTCGCCCTGCCCATGCGGGGAGCCGAAAAGAAGATCGTGCCTCACGTCGCCGCTCCCGGTTCGTGGATTACCCGGGTGACCCTCATCAATCCCAATAATTCGGAGAATTCCGTCCGGTTCCATCTGGCCCTGGCCGGCGCGGACCGCTCCGGGGACTACAACATCGTGCTGGCGCCCCGGGAAAAAAGAGTCGTGGAGGTCCAGGATCTTTTCGCCAAACCCGCGGGAGATCCCTTGTATCATTCGGCTCTGGAGATTACCGGCCTCTATCCGCTGGCCGGATATTATACCTACAACGTCCCCGGCAGAACCGACAATGCCAGTTATCCGCTGCTGGATGAAAACGCCTTTAAAAATGTTCTTCATCTTCCCCATTACGCGGGCAACAGCTACTGGTGGACGGGAGTCGTGATCTGCAATCCCTTGACCGTGGCCCAGATGGTGCGCATGGAACCCTACGATCTGAACGGGAATCTGATGGCCGATAGGGTGCAGACGCTGAATCTCAATGCCGGGGCTTATGAGGTCTTTGACGTGAAGGCCCGTTTCGGGCAGGCCGCTTCAACCCTGTCGTTTATGGTCTTCCGGACGGAGAATGCCTCCGGGGCCATCGGCGGATTTTATCTTTACGGCAACCACAAAAACAAAAATATCCTGAGCGGATCGAATATGTAAAAAAGGTCCAAGGTCCAAGGTTTAGAGGTACCCTTAAGGGGCAAGGGATTGTCCAAAACGGTAAGGGCGACCCGTTGGTCGCCCTTATGTGGCTGTCACCCGGATGGCACCGGGGTTGGGCAGGGGCGACCCGCCGGTCGCCCCTGTATGGAACCCGCTATTTTTCTTTTTCTCCCGGAGCAAAGGCGCCTTCTTTCGGCTGGGGAACGACGTACCAGGCACCCTTTTCTTTCACCCAGTTCTGCATAAGGGGCGCTCCCTTCATGTCATAACCCATGAAGGAGATATCCAGTTTGACCTTCACCTTGGCCTGATCTCCGGAAGGCAGAATGTTAACCTCGGCTATTTCATAGCCGGTATAGTTCGCTTTTCTGGTCTTGTGAATGTAGCTGTCCCGGGATGTATTCCCGCGGGTGGCGGCGTCCAGATAACCATAGGCGTCCTCCCACCTTCCTTCTATCTGGGCCTGCATGTATCCCTTCACCCGTTCTTCCAGCGGCTGGTGTTTGGCGCTCATCTGGGATAAGGCGGCGCATCCGGCGGCCAGGGCCAGCATCATCAGGCAGACCGCGGCCGCGGTCAGGGTCTTATGTGTGTTCTTCACCGTACTTCTCCTTCCTGATTATTGGTTTACTGTTTCTGGTGTTGTTTCATGAACTCCTCCGGGGTCATTTGCAGACCCGCTTCGAGTTCCTTTTTCTGTTTTTCTTCCTTTATTTCCAACGCTTTTTTGTGCGCTTCCATCTGCCTGGCAATTTCCGGGTCATCGGTAAAGTCATCGTTCAGTTCGACATGCTGGTCTTCCTTGATCTTGAAACCTCCCCTGGCATCCAGGGCGATTTTCAGGATTCCCAGGGTTATGCCCTTGTTCCCTCTGATATTGATGATCTGGCTTTCCGCCGGCGGCTTTTCCTTGGTCTGCTCATAGCATCCGGCGGTAATGGCCAGATCGATTCCCTTGACCGCGTTCATCAGCGAAACGAGTTTGGTGTTGGGAAGCTGGGACAGGAGGACAACCAGATCGGCCTTTGTCTTCGCCTCGGAAACCAGCGGCGCCAGGGCGGTCTCGGGCGGCACTGCCCGCAGCTTTTCCGCTTCTTTAGGGGAAATGAACTTGACCAGTTCCTCCGGATCTATCACGCCGAAGATGGCCACTTTGATGCCGCCGGTCTCCTTGATGACATACCCGAAAGAGGAGGAGGGCGGCGCGTCATTGTAAATGAGATTGGAGGCAACGTAGGGGAAGGAAACTTCCGACCGCGACTTTTCAATGAACTCATACCCGAACTGGAGATCGGGCGCGCCGAGGCTCATGGCGTCATACTTCATCTGATCCATGGTTTTGAGCAGGAACAGGGCCGTATCCTGGTTAGGGTCGAACAGCTCGCCGCAGTCCACCAGCAGCAGGGGTTTTCCTTCTTTTCGATAGGATTCGATCGCGTTGGCTCTTCGGGCCAGACCGCCCGAATATTTGGAGCCTCAGGAGTGACACGGTTCAAAGTTGCCTCTGACCGAACCGGTATAAATAATGGTAATATCCTTCACCTCCGCGGCCGGTGAAGCGCCGGGGAAGAAAGCGCAGCAGGCAATGAGGGCTAACAAGGCGATGGCAAAGCGTTTCGTTCGAAGATGCGGTGACATTCTCGTCCTCCTGTGGTTAGATGTCGTTGTCGGAAATGTCGCGTTATAGGCGTCGCCTTTATCACGACAAGGCTCTTTATGCAATATTTTTCCCCGCGCGCGACCCTCGCACCCGGAGTTTGGCGATCACGTTCAGTCATCCCCTACGGAGATCCTAGGGATAAAGGCGAAGCAACAATTGTGCCGCAAAAAATGTTTTTTATGACTCAGTTTTTATTGGTTTTATTAGAAAACGGGCAAGCGCGATGATAAATTGTGTGGGTAAATTTTATACATTTTTTTGAAAAATGGGTAAAAAATATCCAGTCGTGTACTGACAGGTGCATCGTTTTTTTCAGAATTTGCGCATCAGGATTGTTTATCCTTTGATTTTCGGGGGAAAAATTTATATATTCAACAAATTTTATAACGTATGGCAGGACCGTTGCTTACATAATGAAATCCGGGTATACGCTTAATTCGAATCACAGGGACTGGCACTACCTGACTGACCTGATCATCCAGGAAGCCCGGGCCGGGTTGCGCGCCGAAGCCACCCGGGGATATCTCGGCGTGATGTGGTGGGTCATTGAACCGGTCCTGTACATGACCGTTTTTTACATTGCCTTTGCCCACGTGCTGGGACGGGGGGATGAAAATTATGTGACCTTTCTGCTCACCGGCCTGATCATGTGGAAATGGTTCCATGCCACCCTCAGCATCGGCTCCAACAGCCTGGTGGCCAATGCCGGCCTGATGAACCAGATCTATGTCCCCAAGATCGTCTTTCCCCTGACCACTGTCGCCGTCAACACCTTCAAATTTGTTTTCATCCTGGTGATCCTGCTGGTGTTCCTGCAGTTCACGTCCGCCGTTGTGAGCCGGGCCTGGCTCCTGCTGCCGGTTTTAATGGGGATTCAATTGCTGCTGATCGCCGCGATCACCTGCCTGCTGGCGGCCGTCATACCGTTTTTCCCGGACTTGAAAGGCATTTTCGACAATGTGCTGATGATGCTGCTCTTTCTTTCCGGGGTTTTTTATGATATCGGCAATCTGCCCGCCGGCATGAAGGGGTATATGATGCTCAACCCCATGGCCGTAATGATTGCCATGTACCGGAAGGTGCTTCTGTACGGAACGCCGCCGGACTGGCTGCCCCTGACGGGGGTGGTGCTGTTTTCCGCGGGCGTTCTGATTCTGGCGGTCTGGATTCTCCGCCGTTTTGACCGGGTTTACCCCAAAATTGTCGTGTAGTCATGGAAACAGGAACGGACAATACACCCCAGCTTATGAAGACCGGCGCCGATAACCGGGTGTTAAGCGTGACGAATGTCGGTCTGTTTTATACCCGGCGCCAGGGTTTTCGGAAACGGTCGCGGTTCTGGGCGCTTCAGGATGTTTCCTTTGATCTTTACGCCGGCGAGACCCTGGGCATCATCGGCCGGAACGGGGTGGGCAAAAGCACGCTCCTGAAGGTCCTGGCCGGCATCATCGTCCCGGATACCGGGAAAGTGACGGTTTACCAGCCGGGGCTGCGTATCTCCCTGCTTTCCCTGGGAGCCGGTTTTGTGCCGTTTTTAAGCGGCCGGGAGAACGCCATTTTAAACGGGATGATTCTGGGCGCCACCAAGCGGGAAGTGGTCGCGCGCCTGGACGACATCATGGCTTTTGCCGAGCTGAAAGATTTTTCCGATGAACCGGTCAATACCTACTCCACCGGCATGCGGGCGCGGCTGGGGTTTTCCGTGGCCTACCATTTGAACCCCGACGTGATTCTGCTCGACGAGGTGATGGGAGTAGGGGATGAGGCGTTCCGGAACAAATCCACGGACGCCATGAAACAGCGGATCAAATCCGACAAGACCGTGGTGCTGGTTTCTCACAGCATACCGATACTGCGGGAACTCTGCGACCGTATCGTCTGGATCGAGGACGGAAAAAGCCGGCTGGAGGGACCGGGGCCGGAGGTGCTGGACGCTTATCTGGAGACGATCACATGGCCCGGGAAGCGTCCGGACTGGAAAGGGCCGACCTCCCGGAAAAAGGAGGCTGCGGCGGCGGCATCGACGGCATCAGCGGCCCCGCGGGATACGGATGGACGATCAACAGGGTAAGGGGTCATGTTAAACAGGGCGGATCATAAAGGAAGCGATACCGAAACGCCGGCCAAAGAGATGAACGGGCAGGCGCCCGCGGCCGGGGCACCTCTGATACAGCGTCCGCCGTTGCAGCAGAAGGTGATTAACCTCATCAAGCGCTGTCTGCTTCCTTTCCCCCGGTTATATGGACTGGCGGTCGGGATCTATCTGTGGTTCAGCCGGCGTTTCCCCCGGATTACCCAGCCGCCGGCGGTGATCTTCGGCCCGTCCCGGCAGCAGATTGCCGCCGACAAGGGAATGATCCAGATCACGCCCACCGATGACGGCGATCTGGAGACGCCCCTGCGGCCCTTCCAGGCCCATTACGAAGGTCCCCGGGATTTTTCCGGGCAGGCCACCGACATCAAGGCCATTGCCTATCATCTGCCGCAGTTTCACGCCACCCCTGAAAACGACGCCTGGTGGGGCGAGGGCTTTACCGAGTGGCGCAATACCCGCAAGGCGGTGCCGTCCTTTCCCGGTCATTATCAGCCCCGGGAGCCCCATGACGACATCGGTTATTATGATTTGAGCGACGTCGCCGTTCTCCGCCGTCAGGCGGACATGGCCAGGCGGCACGGGATTTACGGTTTCTGTTTCTACCATTACTGGTTTCACGGCCAACGGCTGCTGGGCAAGCCGGTGGACCTGCTGCTGAACAACGCCGATCTGGATATGCCGTTCTGTCTCTGCTGGGCCAACGAAACCTGGAGCAAGAAGTGGGACGGGAAAGACCATCACATTCTCATGAAGCAGACCTTCTCCCCCGAAGACGACCTGCGCTTCATCGAGTTCCTGGCGCCTTACTTCCGGGATTCCCGGTACATCCGCGTCAACGGCCGGCCCCTGCTGCTGGTCTACCGCGTCAGCAAGCTGCCCGATCCCCTGGCAACCGTCAGCCGCTGGCGGTCCTGGTGCCGGGACAACGGCATCGGGGAGATCCATCTGGTGGCAGTCTGCCACGGCGAGGTGTACCCCCATGTCCGCCTGGAGGAGATCGGGTTTGACGCCTACGCCGCCTTTCCGCCGCACAGTTTCCCCTGCCAGCACATTCCCGAGGACAAGGGGTTGTTCGAGGGCGGATACCGGCTGGACTACGCCTCGGGCGTGGATATGTTCCAGCCGTCCCATCAGGGGACCCGGATATATGAGGGATGCACCCTGGGCTGGGACAACACCGCCCGGTTCGGCACCCGCAACGTGACCATGTACCTGAATTTTTCCCTGGAGAAATACTACCAGTGGCTGCGCCGGGTCATGGACTATACCCGGGCCTCGTTTCCGCCGGAGGAGCGGCTGGTGTTCATCAATGCCTGGAACGAATGGGCCGAAGGGGCCTACCTGGAACCGGACCGACGCTATGGGTACGCTTGCCTGAATACCACCGCCCGGGCCCTTTACAACCTTCCCTTCGCCGACTTTGACGCCGCTCCGGAAGGTGAGCCGGATCCGGATTCGGCCGCCCGTTACACCCGGGATTATGAGTGGCTGAAGTATCTCATCGAAAGCAACGGCGAATACTCCCTGGCCGTGGTCAACCGGTTTATTGAGGACGGCCGGGTGATCCTGGAGTTCGGTTCCGCGGCCGGATACTTCACGCGTTTTTTAAAGCAGGAGCGAGGCGCCACGGTGGACATCGTCGAGCTGGACAGCCGTTGCGCCGGCCAGGCGGCCGCCTATGCCCGCCGCTGCTGCGTCGGTGATATCGAACAGTATGACTGGCAGGGGGCCTTCTCCGGGGAACCATACGATTATATTCTTTTCGCCGACGTGCTGGAGCACCTCCGCGACCCCTGGCGCGTGCTGCAGGCGTCCGCGGGGCTGCTCAAACCCGGCGGCCGGATCATCGTTTCGGTGCCGAACATCGCCCATGCCCAGATCCTGGCGAGTTTATACAATAACGATTTTTCCTACGCCGATGTCGGCATCATGGACAGGACGCACCTGCGGTTTTTTACCGCGGATACCCTCCGCCAGATGATCGAGGAGTCCGGCCTGGCGGTCTGCGATCTGGTGCCGGTGCGGGCGCCGGTCCTGCCCCGGGGCTGCGGAACGCGGTGGAACAAAACAACGGTGCCCGCCAGGCTGCGGAAACTGCTGGCGGCCAAGGAGCACGCCCATGCCATTCAATTTGTGGCCTGCTGCCGGAAAGCGGAATAAGATCCCCGGCAAAAGAAAGCTGCGCTGGAAAAGCGACCATGTGTTCACCATCGATGACGTGACGTTTATCGTCGAGACGGGTGACCCGTTATACGCGGCGACGTCGTCGGCCCAGGGGTTCGTCATCGGCAAATCCCGCCGGCAACTGGAAACCCTGATGGGGCTGAACTTTGACAGGCCCGTCAAAAGGGTCCTCGACCTGGGCATTTACCAGGGCGGCAGCGTCATGTTTTATCACAAGCTGTTTGCCCCGGAAAAAATCGTTGCCATAGACCTGAACAAGGAACCGGTGGCGCCGCTGGAGTCCTATATCGGACAAAAAAAACTGGGACAGGTTATCCGGACCTATTACGGCGTGGATCAGGCGGATGACGAGGCGATCCGGAAAATCCTTGACGGGGAAATGGGCCGGGAAAGCATTGATCTGGTGGTGGACGATGCCTCGCATTTTCTGCGCGAGAGCCGGGCGTCGTTCAACCTGCTTTTCCCCCGGGTCACCCCCGGCGGGTACTACATTATCGAGGACTGGGGCTGGGCCCACTGGCATGATGCCTACTGGCAGGAAAATGGCGGCCCCTGGCCGGAAGATCCGCCGCTGACCAACCTGATTTTCGAGATCACCATGGCGCTGGCCTCCAGCCCGGAATGGGTTGAATCGATTTTCCTGCTGCCGGCTTACGCCGTTATCCGGCGGGGAGAGCAGGAGAATGATTCCGGGCAACGCTTTGATCTTTCCGGACGATATCTGAACCGGGGCAGGCAGGTCCGGCTGCTGGTCTGACCGATGGGCACAAGAACGTTGGTTTCAAGTTGGATACAAACCGGAAGAAAGCGATCATGATTCCTGTACCGGCCCTTTTTCTTCATATCCAGAAGACAGCGGGTACAGCCGTTGTCCGGACGGTCAGCGGTTATTACGAAAAGGTTGTCAGCCACCTCGATTATCACGGCTGCCGTCCCGACGACCTGGACCGGACGGATTTTGTCTCCGGACATTTCGGATACGGCTTTGCCCGGGAGCTCATGCCCTCCCGGTACTGCTTTACTTTTTTGCGCGATCCTGTCGAGCGGGTTCTGTCGTTTTATTACCATTGCCGTCGATCCGATCCGGGCCAGTATCCGGTTTACCGCCTGGCCCGGGAAAAATCACTGGATGAATTTCTGGACCTTGCCCTGGAACAGCCGCAGGTCATGTCTTATGTCTGGAATCACCAGACCTGGCAACTGGCCTGCGGCTGGGGCAATCGGGACGGCCGGTACATTGTGGATTACGATCCGGAACAGATGATCACGGATGCCAGGGACCACCTGGCCGAATTTGACTATATCGGTTTTACGGAGACCCTGGACAGGGATATGGCGGTTATTCTGGAGCGGCTGAAGATTACCCTTTCCGCAGGGATTCCCAGAATCAACGCCGGGGGAGCCAGGCCGCGGCCGGAGGATCTGCCGTCATCCACGCGCAGCCGGTTGCGGCGGATTACCGAAATGGATCAGATGCTGGTTGATCATGCCAGATCTCTGCGACGGAGCCGCGGCAGATAGGAAACATCATCGATGGAAGGCGGCCGTCCCGGCGGCCGGAAGGCGGGATATCATAACCTGATGAGCGCACGCGCGGATAAGACCGTTTACCTTCACCTGGGGACGTACAAAACGGCCACCACTTTTCTTCAGGAGGTGCTGTGGCACACCTTCGCGGATCCCCGCGGCGATGTCTATTACCCGCGGTCCGGGGCGTACGGTACCGCGCATCATTATCTGGCCACGGATTTTTTCCCCGGCTGGACCAGCGGAGTTTCCTGGGCGGAATATGAGCGGGCCTGGGACCGGCTGCTGGAGGAGATCGTCGCCAGCACTGCCACCGCCGTCATCATCAGCTCGGAAATGCTCTGCTCCCTGGCGCCGGACCAGATCGTCTATATCCGCGACCGGTTGCGGGATTATCCGGTGCGGGCCATCCTTTATCTGCGGCGCCAGGACCAGTATATCTCCTCTCTGGCCGAACAGATGGTCAAGGGATGCAACGGCCGACCGGAGTATTACAGCGACCTTGACAATGCCGTCCGCTTCGTCTGTGATTCAAAGCAGTTTGACTATGAGTCCATCTGCACCCTGTGGTCGGATGCCCTCGGTCGGGGAAACCTGGTGGTGCGGCCCTTTGAACGGGAGCAGTTTCACGGCGGGGATATCCTGACGGATTTTTTTTACCACCTGCTCAACCGGCCGGTTCCCGCCGGCGTCGTGCTGCCGGAGGGCAACCTGAACCCGCGGCTTTGCCGGGACGCTCTGGCCTTCAAGGAACTGGTCAACCGTCTGCCCATGGACCGGGAAACCAGAAACGCCGTCCTGCCTTTTCTTTTTGCGTATTCCCGGGAAACGGATGCCGGCACGCAGAGCGATTTTCAGGAACACGTGCTGCTGTCACCTTCCCGGCGGATGGAAATCCTGCGGCGGTGCGCCGACGGCAATGCCCGTATCGCCCGAACCTGGCTCGACCGGGAAGACGGGGTTCTGTTCCGGGAGGCGGCACCGAAGGAGGCTGAGGCATGGATGCCTTACCCCGGTATCCGCCGTAAAACCCTGGAGGCCATGGTATCGTTGTTGTGCGAGAAGGAACCGCTCCTTCTGGACTCCCTGACCCGGGCGGCTTTCCGGACCGACCGGCCCGACCGCGAACTGCGGAAACTGGTCGCGGCGCTGATGAACCATCGGTTCACCGGGTATGTCCTGGAGCGGCTCAAGGCCCGGGTGAACATCCGGCGTCCGGTGATGTCCATCGTCCCCATTGCCTGGGTCACGCCGGGTGTCGCCCGGCTGATGGGGCGGTTGGTGATGAAAGCGGCAAAGGATTCGCCACCGACCGATCCGGCTCCGGACGGGAGCAGGGAACTTGTGCCGGCCTTGTTTCTTCACATCCGTAAGACGGCGGGGACATCAATCGTGCGGCAGGCCATGGAACATTATGGTTATGAAAATGTCTGCCATCACGGTGATTACATGGGCCGGGCGCCGGGGGATTTGAAGAGACTGTCTTTTATTTCCGGTCATTTCGGCTTTGATTACGCTTGGGAGCTCATGCCCGGCCGCTTCTCGTTCACGTTTTTGAGAAAGCCCATGGAACGGATTGTTTCGCTTTACTATTTCTGCCGGACCCGGGACCCCGAGGAATTCCCCATTTACAAAGCCGCGGCGGCGCATGATCTGGAGGGCTTTCTGCGGGCAGCCGAAACCGATGACCTGGTCAGAAGCTATATCCGGGACAGCCAGGTCTGGTGCCTGGCTTCCGGACCGGGCTTCGGGGAGCTGGCCGACCGGAGGGTGGCGCCGGAAAGGCTGTTTGAAAAGGCGCGGATGAATATGGAGCGATTGTCCTTTGTCGGTTTTACCGAAACCTTTGAAGCGGACGCCCGGCTGATCATGCGGGCGTTGAAAATGGGTCCGGTGGATCATATCCGAAGGGACAATGTCACCAGTGAGAAAGTTGCTGTTGGCGATCTTCCCGCCGGGGTCATCGGGCTGCTGGAGGATCTGACCCGCTGGGACCGGAAGCTTTATGACGCGGCCTGGCGCCGGCGCCAGGAACTCCTGGAGAGCGGAGACGTTATCGCGTCGAATCATGGTTGAAAACGGATCATTCTCTGATAGTATGAAAGAAATTATTTCACGCCCTATAGGTACCGGAGGTGGTAAATGACGCATACGACTGACAGCGGTGGTTCCGGCCGTTACGTTTGCAGCAGCCAGCAGCTCTATCTGGATCTGCTGGTCAAATCCATTCTGGGGCTGATTTATGAAGATCCGCCTTTTCCCCGGTTCGGGTCCGGGACCTTCGACCTGGACACGAGAATAAAAGGCCTGGACTGGCCCACCCGGGCCCATACCATGGTGGGCTTGAAGCGGCTGATGAATGCCCGCCAGCTGGCGGAAAATGTGCTCTGGGAAAACGTGCCCGGCGATTTTTTCGAAACCGGCGTCTGGCGGGGAGGGGTCGGGATCCTGCTGCGCGGCGTCCTGTCCGCCTACGGCGTTGCCGGCCGCCGCGTCTGGCTGGCCGACTCCTTCGAAGGGCTGCCGGCCCCCGACAAGGCGGCTTATCCTTCGGACAGCGCCTCGGCGTTTCACACCTGTCCGGAACTGGCCGTGGACATGGAACAGGTGAAAAACAATTTCCGTAAATACGACCTTCTGGACGACCAGGTTGTATTTTTAAAGGGCTGGTTCAAGGACACGCTGCCCGTGGCGCCGGTGGAGCAGATCGCCCTGCTCCGGCTCGACGGTGACCTGTATGAGTCGACCATGCAGGCCCTGACCGCCCTGTACGACAAGGTCAGCGAAAACGGCTATATCATCATCGATGATTACCACTGCGTCCCCCAGTGCGCCCAGGCGGTGGAGGATTTCTGTGCCCTGAAGAACATCGCGCCGGTTATTTGCGAAATTGACGGCGTGGGTGTGTACTGGCAAAAAACGTCCGTTCCGGCGTCATGCTCCGCCGGAGAAAACAAACCGCTTCCGGAACTGCTGACGCCGGAGGCCCGGTTTGTCAAGATCAATCAGGTGTTCAATAAGCGCTATGTTCAGCTGGCCGAGCGCGACGCCATGATCGCGGAGCGGGATGCCCGTCTGGCCGAAAGCCGGGAGCAGATCGCCGGTCGTGACGCTGAACTGGCCGAAAGACGGGCGCAGATCGCCGAACGGGACGCCCGCCTGGCCGAGCGAGACGCCCGTCTGGCCGAGCGGGAGGCCCTGGCGCGGGCGCTGGAGCAGACGATCGAGCTGATGAGGAAATCCCGTTCCTGGCGGATCACCGCCCCCCTGCGGTACATCACCAGCGACCTCTTCCGGAAAAAGTAACGGTCACGCGAGGGCTAATGGATCAGGCGTCCGACAACGGCAGGATCAGATTCATCGCTTTTTACCTGCCTCAGTTTCACCCCACGCCGGAAAATGACCGCTGGTGGGGAAAGGGGTTTACGGAATGGACCAATGTCACCCGGGCCATGCCGCTGTTCGCGGGCCATTATCAGCCGCGGCTGCCGTCTGATCTGGGGTTTTACGATCTGCGGCTGCGGGAGACGCGTCATGAACAGATCGCCCTGGCCAGGGAATACGGCCTGGACGGGTTCTGTTATCACTATTACTGGTTTTCCGGCAAGAGGCTCCTGCATCGGCCCCTGGACGACATGCTGGCCGACCCCGCCAGCGACATGCCGTTCTGCCTGTGCTGGGCCAATGAAAACTGGACCCGGCGCTGGGACGCGGCCGATCATGACATCCTCGTCGCCCAGCGGCACCTGCCCGACGATGACCTTGATTTTATTAAAGGCCTCATCCCTTTCTTCAGTGACCCCCGTTATATCAGGGTCGACGGGGCCCCGTTTTTAATTGTCTACCGCCCCCAGCAGCTGCCCGATGCCCGCCGGTCCGCCGGCGTCTGGCGTGATTACTGCAATCGTATCGGAATCGGAAAAATTCATATCTGCGCGGCGCTGACCCATGGCAATAGAGATTACGCCCGGTTCGGTTTCGACAGCGGCGTCGAGTTTCCGCCGCACAATCTGGAGGGATGCGCCAATATCAATAACCGCATCAGTTTTTTCCAGCCGTTTCAGGGCAATGTTCTGGAGTACGAAGATATTGCCCGGTCCTACCTGGGACGGCGATACGCGCCCGGAAATGTTTATCGGGCCGTATTCCCCAGCTGGGATAATACGGCCCGGACCGGTTCGCGGGCGGTAGTCGTGCTGAACGGCACCCCGGCCAATTACGAATACTGGCTGGCGGAGACGGTTCGTAAAACAGCCCGTGACTTTCCGGACAAGGAACGGCTTGTTTTTATCAATGCCTGGAATGAATGGGCCGAGGGATGCTGCCTGGAGCCGGATGTCCGTTTTCAGCGGGGGTTTCTGGAGGCGACCCGGCGGGTAAAAAACGGCACGGGCGACAGGCAGCGATTCGAGGACGTCGGGGTGCCCGCCGATCTGGCCGGTATCAACCGTACCCTGTGGGCGGACTTGTTAAATGTTCTGCGTTATCATAAGGACGGTTTTCTGGGACGGGTCAAACTGGCGGTCAATCGTTTTCCGAAGATAAAAGAAATCCTGGTCGGGCTGATGCGTCTGTTCCGGTCCGAGACCCGGCGGGACTGATCCGGTCCGGAGGCGGCCTGTACCGGCGGAAGCGGTTGGAGGCCGGACATGGCGGCTGAAGAGGAAGGTGGAAAAGTGGCAGGGGCTGCGGAAGAGGCCTACAGCGAATATCTGCGGGGAAGATCCCTCAAGGGGTTTTTGTACAGAAAATGGCTGCTGTATCCGCGGATCATCCATCGGCTGGACGGGCGGATTCTGGATTTCGGCTGCGGGATAGGCGATTTTCTGGCCTGCTGCCGTAATGCCGTCGGCGTTGACAGCAACCCCCATAACGTGGCCGTTTGCCTGAAAAGAGGGCTGGACGCGACCGTGGTCCGGGACCGGCGGCTGCCCTTTGCCGACCGGCATTTTTCCGGGGTGGTCATGGATAACGTGCTCGAACACATCCCCGGTCCGGAGGTTGTCGAGACAATGAGGGAAGTGCTCAGGGTGCTGATGCCCGGCGGAACACTGGTCATCGGGATGCCGGGGCCCAGGGGATACGCGGCGGATGAGGATCATCGCTGCTTCTACACGGAAGGCGAGCTGATCCGGTTGATGGGTTCCTTTGCCTGTGTCCGGCGCAAAATTTTTCACGCGCCTTTTTACTTTCCGCCGCTGGGCCGCTGTCTACGTCAATATTGTCTTTACGTTTTTTTCCAGGCGCCGCCGGTTGCGTCGCCGGATAATGTAACGGAAGAAGGGCAGAAGGTTAGAATAGAAGCGTGACCGCCGTATCCGTTATCATCGTTAACTACAATGCCGGCGCCCGGCTCACGGCCTGCGTGGCCTCCGTGCTGGACACGTCGGCCGCGGACGAGATCATCGTGGTCGACAATGCTTCCGGCGACGGCAGCCTCGACGGCCTTGTTTCCGCCCACGGCAGCCGGAAGGAGGTGCGGATCATCCGTAACGCCGCCAACCTGGGGTTTGCCAGGGCCTGCAATATCGGGGCGCGGAAGGCCGGCGGCGAATACCTGTTTTTTTTGAATCCCGATGGCGTCGTCGAGGGGGGGACCATCCCGGCCCTGGTTTCGGCTCTGGAAAGCCGTCCCGACGCGGGCATGGCCGGCGCCCGGCTCCTGAATCCGGACGGCACAGAACAGGCCGGCGGCCGACGGCACATGCCGACACCCTGGCGGGCCTTTGTCCGGCTGTCCGGCCTTTACCGGTTTAAAGACCATTATCCGGATATATTCGCCGATTTTCTGCGGCATCAGGAAGAGACGCCGGACGAACCCATGGAGGTGGAGGCCGTTTCCGGGGCCTGCCTGATGGTGCCCCGGCGGATTATCGACACCGTGGGCGGTTTTGACGAGTCCTATTTTCTTCACGTGGAGGACCTGGACTGGTGCATGAGAATCCGGCGGCAGGGGCGGAAAGTCCTTTTTGTTCCGGCCGCGCGGGTCTTTCATTCCAAGGGAGGGTGCAGCCATCGCCGCCCTGTTTTCGTGGAGTGGCACAAGCATCGCGGCCTGATGCTTTTTTACCGCCGGTATTACGGGGGGCCGCTTGGCGGGGTGTGGATGCCCCTGATCGCTCTGTTTGTCTGGAGCCATTTCCTGCTGGCGGCGGTTATCCGCCTGTGGCAGCGCGGCCGCCGGGCGGATTGATTGATGTCGGGAAGAGCCATGTCGGAAATCATTCTGGTGGCCGGAGGAACCGGCTTTACGGGCAGCCGCACGGTTCCCATGCTGGCGCGGCGGGGACTGGACCTCCGCTGTCTGGTGCGGCGGGAGGGCGACGCCCAATATTTTAAACGACTCGGTGCCGAGCCGGTTTTCGCGGACCTGGAAGATCCCGGCAGCCTGGCGATGGCGTTTGAGGGCGTTTCCGGGCTGATCAGCATGGTCGGCCTGCATACCGGGCATGCCGCGGCCATGGTGGACGCGGCCGTGGCCGCCGGCGTCAAACGGGCCTTGTTCGTCACCAGCACCTCGATCTTCACCCGGCCGGATACCAGCACCAAACGGCATCTGCTGGAGGCGGAAAAACGGATCCGCGACAGCGGCCTGGATTATACCATCATCCGTCCCACCATGGTTTACGGCGACGAACAGGACCGCAACATCTGCCGGCTGATCCGGTATCTGGCGCGCTGGCCGGTTCTGTTCATTCCCGGACCGGGAACCTGGCGGGTCCAGCCGGTTTATGTCGATGACGCGGCCGGTGCCATTGCCGACGCCTGGCAAACTCCCGGGACCATCGGGAAATGTTATAATATTTCCGGCCGGGAGCCGCTGACGTTCAACGCGTTGGTGGATACGGTGTCGGCGCTGCTGAAGCGGAAGATCATGAAAATTCATCTGCCCGTGTCTCCCCTGGTCGCCGCCTGTAAACGGGCCGAAACCGCCGGGCTGTCCTTTTTCGTGCGGTCCGACCAGATCGAGCGGCTCAACGAAGACAAGTCCTTTGCCCATGATGAAGCAACCGCTGATTTTCAATTTGCCCCGGTTTCTTTTGAAACGGGGGTAAGGCGGGAAATAGAGGCCATGGGCCTTATCCGGGAAGAAGGGCAATGATGATGGCGCGAAAAAGACGAAAGGCGGCGTCGGCATGACCATCAGCGGCCTATGGATATACGGGGCAGCGTTGGCTGCAGGCGCCCTGGGTGCCCTGATGGTGGCGATCTTCGGCCGGCAATGGTCGCTGCTGGACCGGCCCAACGAGCGCAGCTCCCACCAGCGGCCAACGCCCCGGGGGGGCGGCATCGGGCTGCTGGCCGCACTGGTCCTTTGTGCGATTTTTTTTCCGGTTCCGCCGGTCTTCTGGGCCCCGGCCGCTCTGCTGTCCCTGATCAGTTTCCTGGGGGACCGGTTTGACCTGCGCGTGACGGTCCGGCTGGGGATCCAGTTTTCCCTGGCCGCCTGGTTCCTGTATTTTGCCGCTGTCGACCCGCTGTGCGAATTGGACACTGTCCGGGGCCTGGTATTATCCATCTTTTTTATGGTCTTCATCGTGGGTACGGCCAATTTTTACAACTTCATGGACGGCATCAACGGCATGGCCGGGATATCCGGCGTGGCGGCCTTCGGCCTGCTGGGCGCGTACGGACTTTCGGCAGGCAGGGACGCGGCCCAGGTCACGGTCTGTTTTTCACTGGCGGCGGCCTGCGCTGGTTTTCTGCCCTTCAACCTGCCGCGGGCCCGGGTGTTCATGGGGGACGGGGGCAGCGTCCTGCTGGGGTTTGTTTTTGCCTGCCTGGTGGTGCAGTGGTCCGATTCAGCGACCGAGTTCCTGCTCCTGTCGGGTTTTCTGTTTCTTTTTTATGCCGACGAACTGGTCACCCTGCGTGAGCGGATCCGTGACGGCGAGTCCCCGTTCAAGGCCCACCGGCGTCACCTGTATCAGGTGCTGGCCAATGAAAGGAAAGTGCCCCACTGGAAAGTATCGGGCGGGTACGGCCTGGCCCAGATCGTTATCGGTTTGTCGGTCTGGCAGGCGGAAACTCTGGGCCTGTTGGCGGTATCGGCGTTGCTGTTTTTTGTTCTGGGTGTGTTTATGCTGATCAATAAAATGGTTAAGGGTTTAAGGTTTATGGCGCGATAGATGGATTTGATCCTTTCCAAGTATATCACTGTTTTCCTGCTGCCCCTGGGCCTCTCGACGGCGCTGCTGGCGGCCGGTCTGATCTGCTTATGGAAACCGGTCAACCGGCGGAAGACCGCCATGCTGCTGATCCTGATCTGTCTTCTGACACTCTGGACGGCCGGCAGCCGCCCGGTGGCCGATCGCCTGATCTCCGCTCTGGAGGATGGCTATGTCTCCCGGGAGGCGGCAACTTATCCGGAATCGGTCGCCATTATCGTCCTGGGCGGCGGAGTGACCGCGCAGCGAACCGGCGGCCGGAATATTCTCCCCGGCCGGTCCTTTGACCGTCTGTATCTGGGCTGCCGCCTGTTTCAGGACAAAAAGGCGCCGGTTGTGGTGCTGTCCGGCGGCGGAATTTCATGGCGCCAGGCTCCCGGATCATTGCTGGAGTCTCAACAGATGTTCCTGCTGGCCCGGGAACTGGGCATTCCCGAAAAGGCCTTGATCAGAGAAAGCCACAGCCGGAATACCCGGGAAAACGCCTGGTTCACCCGGGAAATCTTAAGGGGAAACGGATGGAGCGGTCCGGTGCTGCTGGTGACCTCCGCCTTTCACATGCCCCGGGCACGGGCCTGTTTTGAGAAACTCGGCCTGACGGTCGTTCCATGTCCGGCGGATTTCCGTTCGGATCCATATAAAAAGAAAGCCGCTCTTGATTTTCTGCCGGATGCCGGCGCCCTGGACGATACCACCATCGCCCTGAGGGAATACACGGGCATGATTTATTATCGCCTGCGGGGCTGGATATGACCCGGCCCCGGTCATCGTGACGAAACCCGGCCGGACTTGCAATCCGCGGGGAAAAAGGTAATGTAATAAACGGCATCCCGGCAAAAGGGACAACGGTGAGCCAAACACTCAAAACAGGGGAATCAGCCATGGGATCATTGCAGGAAAAGCGGGTGCTGGTGACCGGCTGCTGCGGAACGGTCGGCAGCGAACTGGTGCGCCAGTTGCTGGAGGATTACGCGGTCAAGGAACTGGTGGGCCTGGACAATAACGAAAGTGAGCTGTTTTTCGCCCAGCAGCGCTATGCCGACTGCCCCGCCAATTTTTTCCTGGCCGATGTCCGGGACCAGCAGCGACTGGTGCGTCTTTTTTCCGGCGTTGACATCGTCTTTCACGCGGCCGCCTTCAAACATGTGGTCCTGTGCGAAGTGTCTCCCTTTGAAGCGGTGCAGACCAATATCAACGGCGTGCAGAACGTGATCCTGGCGGCCACGGAAAACCGGGTCAGAACCGTCGTGTTTACCAGTTCGGACAAGGCCGTCAATCCCACCAACGTCATGGGTACCTCCAAACTCATGGGAGAACGGCTGATGACCGCCGCCAACAGCAACCTGCGCGGCGGCCCTTCGGGGTTCATTTCCACCCGGTTCGGGAACGTGCTGGGTTCCCGGGGGTCGGTCATTCCGATTTTCCGGGAGCAGATCCGCAAGGGCGGACCGGTCACGATCACCGACGAGAAGATGACCCGTTTTATCATGAGCATCCGCCAGGCGGTGCAGCTGGTCATTGACTCCGTCGAACTGGCCCGGGGAGGGGAAGTGTTTGTCACCAAAATGCCGGTGATCCGGATCCTGGACCTGGCCGAAGTCATGATCGCCGAACTGTCGCCCAAATACGGGCACTCCCCTGCCGCCATCGGAATCGAAATTATCGGCAGCAAGCCCGGCGAAAAACAATACGAGGAACTGATGACCGGCGAGGAGGTCCGCCGCTGCATCGAGCTGGAGCGGTACTTCGTGGTCAAGCCGGCCTTTACCTCTCTTTACCGGGACGTAACCTATAGCTATCCCGGAGTGGTGAACAGCGAGGTCGACCGGCCTTATCATTCGGCCAATGAACCGCCCCTGGACAAGGTTCAGCTGCGCCGGTTCCTGGTGGATAATAATCTGATTGAGGGCGAGGAAGAGGATACGTTCCAGCCGGACAGAAGGTATTAAAGGGAGCGACGATGGCACGGGTTCTGATTCTGGGAGGCGACGGTTATCTGGGCTGGCCGACGGCCATGTATTTTTCCGCGCGCGGGCATGAGGTGACCGTGGCGGACAACTATTTCCGCAGAAACGCCTGCACGGAACTGGATGTGGGCATGCTGTTCCCCATACCGACCCTGGCGGAGCGGGCCAGGATCTGGCACGAAAAAACGGGCCGAACGATCCGGGTGGTGATCGGGGACCTGACCGATCCGGAAATCATGCGGGGGCTGTTTGAAGGCCGGGTGCGCTATGCCTGGCCGGCGGACACCCAGTTCGCGGGTGTGCCGGACACGGTGATCCACTACGCCGAGCAACCGTCGGCGCCGTATTCGCTGATCAATTACAAGTACGCCAACATCACCCTGACCAACAATCTACTGGTGACCAACAACCTGGTCTTCGCCCTGAGGGATTTTTCCCCGTCTACCCACGTGATTCATATCGGCACCATGGGCGAGTACGGCACGCCCGACATCGACATCGAAGAGGGCTGGCTGGACATTACCCACAAGGGCCGGACCGACCGCTTCCTGTTCCCGCGCCAGGCCGGCTCCCTTTACCATACCACCAAGATCATGGACACGGACCTGATGTGGTTTGCCGTCCGCATGTGGAAACTGCGGATCACCGACCTGATGCAGGGTCCGGTCTACGGGTTTACCACCGATGAGGCCGGCGAGGATGAACGGCTGTACACCCTGTTTAACTATGACGAAATTTTCGGCACCATCGTCAACCGCTTCGTCGTTCAGGCGGTGATCGGCTACCCCCTGACGGTTTATGGAAAGGGCGGCCAGACCCGCGGTTATCTCAACATCCGGGACACCCTGCAGTGTGTTTACCGGTCCCACGAAGTGCCGGCCCGGGAGGGGGAGCTGCGTATTTTCAACCAGATCATGGAAACCTTTTCGGCCAATGAACTGGCCGAAAAAGTCCGGGCGGTGGGCAGCCGCCGGGGGCACCAGGTCGTTGTCGATCATATCGAAAACCCCCGCCGGGAGGCCGAGGAGCATTATTACAATCCGGTATACCAGGGGCTTAAGGATATCGGGGTGACGCCCCATTATCTGACCGACGACGTCCTGGAAAAGTTTTTCGAAGCGGTGGAAAAATACCGGGGCAACGTCCGGACCGATGTGATTTTCCGGGGCATCCGCTGGTAACCGGCGGGGCCGTTCGGCCTGGTTTTTCCCTTGACAGGCCGATATTGTTTCGTTTAAATTTGGGCATTTACGAATTTGAAGTCCGGTTGCCATAACCGTATTCACGCGTTATGAGACCGGGGGCGGGGAGGAAAAAACAAATCATTACAGCCGGGACCCGGAAGGGTCCGGGCGACCGGAAAAAGCATGACGCTTTGGCCGGTTTTAAACCGATTACAGGGAGGTAAGAAATGGTTGCAAGAAAAATCGCAGGTTTGCTGGTACTGGTTGTCGTTGCTCTGATGGCGTTATCCGTTGCGGCTCCGGCTGAAGAGCCCAAGGCGGCGGCGGTAGAAAAGATCAATATCAATACGGCTTCGGCGGAGACGCTGATGCAGTTGCCCGGAATCGGGCAGTCTTACGCCAAGCGAATCGTGGAATACCGGGAAGCCAACGGACCTTTTTCCAATATTGAAGAATTGAAAAATGTCAAAGGCATCGGAGATAAAACGTTTGAGCAGAACAAGGAGCGCATCACGGTCGGGGACAAACCGGCCAAAACGGCTGCTCAATAAGATAAGTTTTTTGCAGACAATTGATGTTTTTTCCTTTTTTTCGCCCTGAAGATTGTGCGGCACGGCCCGGCTGTGCCGCACAATCTATTTATGCTGGCTCGTTAAAACGCTGATTTCCCGCCCCTCCGGGAACCATCAAACGACTGATCGTCCGGTTAAGAAGCCAATGAAAAGGTTGTATTTCACCAGAAACAGCGCCGTCGTTATTTTGATGGATACCGTTCTGATCAGCCTGGCGTTTTACCTCTCTCATCAGCTGCGGTTTGATTTCAACGTGCCCCGGTTCCACGCCGTTCCCCTGTGGCAGACGTTCCCGGTGATTCTGCTGATCAAGCTGGTGGTCTTTTATTATTCCGATTTTTACCGGGGGATGTGGCGCTATACCAGCGTCTCGGATCTGATCAAAATCGTCAAGGCGACCGTCTTCAGCAGCCTGATTATTATCGGGGCGGTTCTTTTTATGAACCGGTTCGAGAACATTCCCCGTTCGGTTTTTCTGATCGACTGGCTGCTGACGGTCCTGTCCGTTTCGGCTTTCCGGATCATTGTCCGGCTTTATTACGAATACAATGCCGGCGGTAATGTAACGGTGATGGCCCGGTCGTTTCTGGCGGCACTTTTCCGCAAGGGAACGCCCACGGAACCCAAGCGGCTTTTGATTATCGGCGCCGGTAATTGCGGCGAAAAAATCCTGCGTGAAATCCAGGCCGATTCGCGGCTGGGGTATGTCGCGGTCGGTTTTCTGGATGATAATCCCGCCAAGGTGGGCATGAAAATTCACGGTGTGACGGTATTAAACGCCATTACCTTTTTAAACGATGTCGTGGCCAAAGAGGATGTGGACGAAATTGTCATCGCGGTTCCGTCGGCCACCGCCGACCAGATGCGGACCATCGTCCGGCATTGTGAGGAAAGCGGCATCAGGTTCAGGACCGTTCCGGGATACGGGGAACTGGTCAACGGCAAGGTGTCTATTTCAGCGGCCCGGGAGGTCGCCTACCAGGACCTGCTGGGGCGGGAGGCCATCACCCTGGACCGGGACCGGATCGGCGCTTATCTTATGGGCAAAACCGTTATCATCACCGGCGCCGGCGGCTCCATCGGGTCGGAGTTGAGTCGCCAGGTCTGCCGCTTCCACCCCAGGCGGGTGATCCTGTTCGAGCGGGCGGAGACATCCCTGTATGAAATCGACCTGGAACTGCGGGACCTGTTCCGGGACGCGGATATTGCGATCACGTCGGTTCTGGGAGACATCCAGGACCGGTCGCAGCTGGAAGCGGTGTTTGAAAAGTATGCCCCCCAGGTGGTCTTCCACGCGGCCGCCTACAAACATGTCCCGATCCTGGAAGCCCATCCCTGGAAGGCGGTCAAGAACAATATCTACGGCACCCAAAACCTGGTGGAAGTGTCCAAAAAATATGCCGTTGAGCGTTTTGTTTTCGTCTCCACCGACAAGGCCGTTCGCCCGGCCAATGTCATGGGGGCTTCCAAACGTATCGCCGAGATTCTTCTGCAAAGCCAGAACGGCACCAACCAGGCCAATACCCAGTTTAAAATCGTCCGTTTCGGCAATGTCATCGGCAGCGCCGGCAGCGTCATTCCGCTGTTTAAAAAACAGATCGCCCGGGGCGGGCCGGTAACGGTGACCCATCCGGAGGTGACGCGGTATTTCATGACCATCCCGGAAGCCTGCCAGTTGATTCTCCAGGCGGGCGCCATTACCAGTGAACAGGGCGCCAGCGCCGAAGTCTATATTCTGAAAATGGGAACGCCGGTAAAAATCGTCGATATGGCCCGGGATCTGATTCGGCTGTCCGGGTTCCGCCCGGATGTGGACATTCGCATCGAATATACCGGTCTCCGGCCGGGCGAGAAACTTTTCGAGGAGTTGATGATCGAAGGGGAGGGCGTGGTCCCGACATCGCACACCAAGATTCTGGTTTTAAATGGTCATGAGGCGGACCTGGCGGTCTTAAACGAAAAGATCCTCCGGCTCATGGAATTTGCCGAAAATCAGGAAGACGGGAAGATACGGGCCATGTTAAAAGAGATTGTTCCTGAATATCAACCGGGGGAAAAAGAATGGCAAACAGGGAAGGCGTAATCTCCGAGAGCGAACTGGTAAACCTGGTGGCTGACGAGCGGCGGGCCGCGGTACTGAAGGATGAGGCCCTGGGCTTCCGCGAGATCATCGTCAATAACCGGCAGCTGTGCGATCTGGACATGATGGCCACCGGCGTTTTCTCTCCGTTGCGGGGGTTCATGTCCCGGGCCGATTATGAGAGCGTGCTGGAACGGATGCGACTGACCGACGGCCGGCTGTTCCCCGTGCCCGTCTGCCTGGACGTCAGCGCCCACGTCGCGGAAACCCTTCAAATCGGGCAGCCGGTTGCGCTCAGGGACCAGGAAGGGCTGCTCCTGGCGGTCATGCACATCGACGACATCTGGCCGGTGGAACGCGAACGCGAGGCCGAAGCCGTTTACGGCACCAGCGACCCGTCTCATCCCGGCGTGCATTACCTGCTGGCCGTGTGCCGGGATTACTATGTCGGCGGTCAACTGGAAGTGGTGCAGCTGCCGATCCATTTCGACTCCCGGCAACTGCGGCGAACGCCCCTGGAGATCCGGCAGCTTTATAAAAAACTCGGGTGGCAGCGGGTGGTCGGATTCCATACCCGCCAGCCCATTCACCGGCCGCAGTTTGAAATGACCATGCGGGCCATGAGAATCGCCCGGGCCAACCTGCTCTGTCTGCCCAGCGTCGGGACCACTCACCCCGGCGATTTTGATCACTACATCCGGGTCCGCTGTTATAAACGGGTGGCGGAACACTATCCGCCTGACTCGTTTGTGCTAAATCTGCTTCCCATGGCCATGAGAATGGCCGGTCCCCGGGAAGCCCTGCTGCACCTCATCATTTCCGCCAACTTCGGGTGTACGGATTTCATCATCGGCCCGGATCACGGCAGCCCGGAAAAAAAAGAAAATGGCGAACCGTTTTATTCCAGCGGCCAGGCGGCGGAACTGGCCCGGGCCTGTTCAGAGGAGGTGGGCGTTCAGGTGATTCCCTTCAAGGAAATTGTCTATCTTCCCTTTGAAGACGCCTATCTGCCCGTCGACGAGGTGCCGGACGGAAGCCAGTGCATTGCCCTGTCCAGCGCCATGATCCGCAAGCGCCTGGGCACGGGCAAGAAAATCCCGGAATGGGCTACATTTCCGGAGGTTTTGGAAGAACTGGAGCGCGCTTACCCGCCGCCGGCCAAACAGGGCTTTACCTTGTTTTTGACCGGCCTGTCCGGCGCCGGCAAGTCGACCATCGCCAAAATCCTGTACGCGCGGTTTCTGGAGATCGGCACCCGGCCGGTGACGCTGCTGGACGGCGATATCGTGCGGCACAATCTGTCCAGTGAACTGACCTTTTCACGGGAGCACCGGGACATCAACGTCAAACGCATCGGTTTCGTGGCCAGTGAAATCACCAAGAACCGCGGCATTGCCATCTGCGCCCCTATCGCGCCTTATGCCGCCACCCGGAACGAGGTGCGGCGGGTGATCGAGGCCTACGGCGGTTTTATCGAGGTCCATATCTCCACGCCCATTGAGGAGTGCGAGAAGCGCGATCGCAAAGGCATGTACGCCAAGGCCCGGGCCGGGCTCATCACCGGCTTCACCGGCATCGACGACCCCTACCAGGTCCCGGAATCCCCGGATATCTCCATCGACACCACCCACCTGACGCCGGACGAGGCGGTGCAGGCGATTTTAGTGCTCCTGGGGGAACGGGGATTTATTTAAAGTCCTTTTCTTTGGCGCAAAGAAAAGGACCAAAAGAAACATTCCCCGGCAGCGCGGCTGATCCCGGTTGCGACCGTTTTTTCGGCGTGGGCAGGAACTCGCTTGAAAAATACCATTGAAGGCTGTTTGTCGGCGAACTCTCTTTTCTTCAATTTTGCGTTGCAACAGTCACTCGGCGCTCAAACAGCCTGCCCACTGATGCCGAAAAAACCTGGCCGCAACCGGGGCCGCGCTGCAACGGGCGGGGGGATGAAATATTCCTAATAGAACGAGATCCAGATATGAAATCATTGAATCTGTTACGCGTCCTTTTATTCATTGCACTGTCCGGTTGCACGACCAGGCACGCGGGAATCGTCGTATCTTCTGTGCCGGAGAACCACGCATGGTGGCTCCGCACCGAGTTCGTCCCTGTTCATAAACAAGTCAGAGGCATCCCTCTGCCGCAACTGGATTCTTCATGGGATCTTGCCTCTGAACTTACAAAAGACATCATACCCAAGGAACTGCTCTATGAGGACGGATCGGATATCATGGAAGAGAATGAAGTCTGTTTCTCACGATCCGATGATTTCAACCATGACGGGGTTGAGGATCTTGCGCTTATAGGGGTTTACAAAGGCGAAACTGGAAAACGTGGAAGCTTCCTTTTGATTCTTACTAGAGATCAGACCGGAAATTGGCGGAAATCTTTTCTTGAAAGCTTTGGCAACCCTGCCTTCGCTGCATTATCTAAAAAAGGGCCATTGGTAATCTGGTTTTGCATGTACTGTGATTTTGGTGCCGATGTTGTCTGGGATAATGACAGAGGAAAATATCTGTTGAATTGGTCCCAAGACGAGGAGAGGTGATCAAAAAACGGGTGACACGGGCAACTCGTTGCCCGTGTCTGGAGGGCAGGAGGTCTGACGGGTTGCCCGCGAAGCTTGACCCTGGGTAAAAAAAGTCTCTTGTGCATCGCACCCCGGCAACCAGTTGCCGGGACCACCCGCGACCGGACCGACTACCGGGTATGTTTACAATCAATAAGATCATGGAAGACCATAATGGGTGGCATGTCTCGAACTCGGTTGATCCTTGAGCGGCAGTGGCTTCATGCCCTGCTTCTCGGCGTCCTGCTTGCCGGCGCGGGGCTGGCAAGCGGCCTGGACGGGGTTCGAACCGGGCATCTGTGGGGAGTTCCGACTCCGGTCTGGTTCCGGCTGGCTATCGCCTCCGCCGTCGCGCACCAGGTATACGTGTGGTTCTGCTGGCGGACCCAGCTGCACGCATCTCTGTTTACCCGGGTGCTTGGCCGCGCCGGGTTCCCGGTGTATGCCGCGGGATTTGCCGCCCTGGGCGTCGCGCGTGTTGTTCTGGTCTTTTGCCTGGCCAGTTCAAACCGGGATTCGTTGGCGGTGAATTTCTTCGTGCTCAGGACTTTTGCCGTCATCGCGGCGATTCCGGCGGCGTATCTGGCCTACTCGGTAATGCGCTATTTCGGCTTCAGGCGGGCCTTCGGCATCGACCATTTCGATGCGGATTACCGGTCATTGCCGTTCGTGCGCACGGGGATTTTCCGGTTGACGCGCAACGGCATGTACGTTTACGGTTTTCTCCTGCTCTGGGTCCCGGCATTGTGGTTCGCCTCGTCAGCGGCCTTAGTCGCGGCCCTGTTCAGCCACCTGTATATATGGGTTCATTACTATTCGACCGAGCTTCCGGACATCAAACGCATATACGGGAAAGGGATTGAGGGCTCAAGGTGTAAGGTGTAAGGTGTTGAGGGTGGAGGGTTGAGGGTGGAGATTCGTCCCGCCTGAAGCAATCATTTAGACATATCAGGGGCGACCCGCCGGTCGTCCTGTCGGCCCGCTTAACAGGAATAATTATGAATATCAGAACAGCAACAAACCAGGATCGCGACGATATCCAAAAGGTCCATTTGCGCGCCTTTCCCGAAAGCGAGAGCGGGCTTGTCGCAAAGCTTGCCGTTGATCTGCTTGCCGAAAAAACGACGCCGCAAATCATATCCCTGGTCGCTGAAACCGATGACGCCATTGTCGGCCATATCGCTTTCAGTCCCGTGATGATTGAAGACAATGAGCGTTTCCTGGGTTATATTCTGGCGCCGCTCGGGGTGAGCCCGGATTATCAAAAATGTCGCTTTGGATCAAAACTGATTGAGTTTGGCATGCGGCAACTGTCAGCCATGGGGGTGAATGTTGTCTTTGTCTATGGTGATCCAAAATATTACAGCAGGTTCGGCTTCAGCGTTGAGGCGGCCCGTGACTTTACCGCACCTTACAAACTTCAGTATCCGTTCGGGTGGCAGGCCATCTTACTCAAGGAATGTGAGATTGAAGACTTGCCCGCGACAATAACCTGCGTCACCTCATTGCGCTACCCGGAATTATGGTGATCGGTGGGCTGATCATCACATCGCATGGAATAAACAAAAACAGGGCTGAAGCTGACGCCTTTGTTCGTGCCACAGGGCCGAGCTTCCGGACATGAAACGCATAAACGGGGAAGGCGTTGAGGCCCCTTGAACCCTCGACCCCTGGCCTCTTGAATCCTTCTTTTTTCAGGGTATGCTCACAACCAGCCCGTCCGGCCCCGCGGTAACGGTCGGAGAGGAAACGCCGCCGCCGCTGATATCGGCCACAATCCGCACCTTATCGTCATACTTTCCGACCCGGATACGGCTGACCCGGCTGGTGCTGACGTTTTTGTCCTCAAACGGCGGTTTGTTCCATTTGCCCATCAGATCGACAACCACCCGGGTGGGGCCGGAGAGGGCAAAACACTTGTACTCCACCGCGGGGTTATCGATCAAAATTTTCATCTGAACCGTTCCGGCGGATTCCGTAAAATCAACGCCCTTCAGGGTACGCACGGCGTTCTTGTCCGGGACGGAAGCGGGCTTAGGTGCTTGTGCCGTTGCGACAGTAGCAGGTTGTTGCGGTTGAGTCGCTTGGGCCGTGGCCGGAGGCATGGCCTGAACCGTTTGTGGCGCAGCCGCCGTGGCCGGTTGCGGTTTTACCTGAGGCGGCTGTGGCACCGGAGTCGCCGGCCTATCCTGTGCCGCGTCATTAACGACGGGCGCTTTCGGCGCCGCGGGCGCGATAACCGGAGTGCTTTGGACGGCGGGTCTATCCTGAGGCTGGGGTACTGCCCCGGGTTGGATGGCAGGCCTGGCGGTCTGCGGCTGAGATGTCGCCCCGGGACCGGCCGGTGGGGGGGCGGGCTTCGTCTGCGATGCGGATTCTGGGACAGGGGCCGGTGTCGTTGCGGGTTGACCGGTATAGGCCGAAGATATCATTTGAAATTCATCGGGCTGCCGGTGGAGAACCAGGATGAGTATAATAGCCGTTACGACAACCGGTACGAGAATCAATAAAAGGGTTTTATAGGATAAGTTTTTTAAACCCGCTATCCCCTTGCTTTTTTGAGGGATAGCGGCGTCGGCATCTTCTGTTGCGGCCGGAGCGGCTTTAGCGGCTTTTGTGACCGGAGCGGCTTTAGGCGCTGGAGCAGGCTTGGATGTTTTTGGCGCCGGGGCTGGTTTGGCGGCTTTTTGAGCGGCCGCGGCCGGAGCAGCTTTCGGTGCCGCCGGCTTGGCTGCTTTGGCGCTCGGCGCGGTTTTCTCCGCCTTGGGAGCCGGCACGGCCCTGGTTGTTTTCTGGACCGGCGGGGGCGCTTCTTCTTCTATTTCTATTTCCGGTTCATCCGCCTCAAGTTCAAGTACTTCCTCGCTATCTTCATCCCCTTCTTCGTCCGCCTTCACCTCTTCCGGGACAACTTCCACTTCCTCTGTGTCTTCAGCTAAATCATCAAAGTCGTAGGGAAGGTCAGCGGTCTTGGCGGTTTCGTTCCCGCTTTTTTTCTTGTTGGGTTTGTCGTTTATTGCAATGGTTTCTTCTTCATCAGTTGATGGGCCGGTAAGCGTTCGTTCGGTCATTTGAAGGATTTCCAGATCCTCGTCGTCAATGGCCATTATGGCGCTTAACTCATCGGAAGAATCGTCCGCTTTCTTTTTGGGACGGGCACCTTTATCGGGGTTATTTTTCGTTGCCATGTTTTTCCTCATGCCGGAAAGGATAGGAGGTTGCTATGGTCATTTTTTTATTATAACGCTTTATTGCACGAAAGAGTTTAAAGGAATAACAGGAATATTTAAAAATCCTTATTGTTGTAACGGAGCAAAGGGTATGCCAAATTGTTGTGATAAATTTTTATCAGTATTTTAAATTAATTATAACAACAATTCTTCAAAGGTTCAAGGAAAATGTCCAGCCGGATGGAAAAATGCTCCTGCCCGGCAGGACAGCCGATGCCGATTACGAACGCCACCCCTTCTTTGCTTCAACCCTTCCCCTTTTAAATCTAATACCCTACACCTTGAACCTTAAACCTTGGACCTTCATCAGTCGCTCCGTCGCGTCCGCTCTTTAATCGCACCATAAACATCCCGCACGATTTCCATGGATATTTTTTGCAGGGCACGGCTCATGGCCTCGGCCGTGGCGCGCGGATTTTTGCGGGCGCAGGGTTCGGTGGCCGTATACACCTTCTGCATCAGGACTCGTTTGCTGATATCCGGTTCGGTTTCATCCGTCAGCAGGATTCCCAGGGACAGCACGGCTTCCCACGGCCGGCGGGTATTGTCCTCCAGGCACACCTCCAGATTGCCGCTCACGGAAAAAGCCGCCGGGGTTGCGGCGGCGGGATCCAGAACCACCGCGAAAAGGCCGGATTGACTCATATCCCGGGCCAGCAGGGAGGCGATGCTCTCGGTCGGGGCCACATGCCACTGGTGATAAAGATACTCCCCGGTCTGGAAATCCTTTTGCTTGTATACAATTTTCTTTGAGGCGAACAGCGGCGCGGCCGTAAAGCGGTTTACTTTCAAAACGCGGTCGATCTTATCGGCCGCCGCCGCCGTTGGTTCATATTCAAGGGTGTAGTAAGTCATCTCCACGCCGGTCTGGGTCAGTTCCGAGAGATTGACGCAGCCGCAGAAAAGCCCCATTACCAGCAGCAGGAGAAGTGTCCAGCCCGTTTTTATGCGGCGATTTCCGGTTTCAGTCATCGGATTCAATCTCCTTTTCCGGCAGGGGCGCGGCAAAGAACAGCAGGGACGGCTGGCTGGCGCTCCGGTCGGTCAGTGTTTTCAGACTCTGGCTGACAGACTCCAGATGGTTGATGGTCCGCACCAGGTTGTCCTCGACGCGGGCGATGCTTTCCCCGGCCTTGTTCATGGTCCTGGAGCCGTTTTCCATGAGCAGGCGGGCCTGTTCCATGGTACTCCGGAGTTCCTGAATCGTCAGCGTAAGGTCGGATTCGTTTTCCGCGATCAGTTTTTCGATCCGGGCGGTGACGGCGTCGGCCTGCCCGGAAAACCGGTCCAGCTGCACACCGGCGCTCTCCGCCGAGGCGATGATCCGCTGGAGTCTCGGGTCGGTCAGGATCTTATTGGCCTGGACGATGGCGGTGTCCAGCCCCTCGGACAGTCTCCTGATCTGGGCGTCCGCGATGGTCTGATCGATGGTGTTGATGGTGTCCCTCATCTTCACGGAGACGCCCTGGAGATCCGTCCCCTTGACTTGCTGTACCAGCTCTTTGATGCCGGTCAGCAGTTGTTCGATATCCGACGACTTGGTCGGGATCACCGGGTATTCCGTTTTATAGTCCGGGGCGGGATAGAGGACGTTTTCCCCGGCCTGCCGGACATCCAGCTCCACGTACATGATGCCGGTAATGCCGATGGATTTGAGCTGGGCGACGATGGACTCGTCCGGTGTCCATTCCGACTCGATGCGCAGCAGCACCTCCACCAGCTGGGTGCCCGTTGCGATGCGGATGTCGTGAACCTGGCCGATGGATACCCCGCGGTATTTGACCGGCGAATCCTTGCTCAGCCCCTGGATGGATTCATTGTAAAAAGTCGAATACAGTTTTCCCGGCCGCAGGTAGGTGGAAGCGCCGACAAAGATGATGACGGCCGTGGCGATGACGATGCCGGTAATCATGAAGACGCCGACGACAAAGTTGGTTTTCAGCGCGGCCATGTGACCGTTTCATCCTTTCTTGATTTCTGCCTATATTACCGGAACTCATCCGGTCCGGTCAATGCCGGGATGGCCGGCGCCGGAATGTCTTCGGACCGCGGCTGGCGGTTGAAGAACTGACGGACAAAGGGATGGGGGCTGTTGTGTTTCAGAAACTCCGGATCTCCCTCATCGATGATCCCTCTGCGGACCTTATCCAGCATGATGACCCGGGGCGCGATCTTAAAAACGCTGTCCAGTTCATGAGTCACCACCACCATGGTGGTGCCGGCGGTCCGGTTGATGTGAAGGATCAGTTCGTCGATTTCCGCGGAACTGATCGGGTCCAGGCCGGAAGTGGGTTCGTCCAGGAACAGGGTGGGCGGGTTGAGCGCCAGGGCCCGGGCCAGGGCTGCTTTCTTTTTCATGCCGCCGCTGATTTCAGACGGCAGGTAATCCTGAAAATCGGCCAGGCCTACCATGGCCAGTTTCATTTCCACGATTTTCCGGACGGTCTTTTTTCCCAGGCGGGTGTATTCCGAAACCGGCAGGGCGATATTCTCGCCGATGGTCATGGATCCGAAGAGGGCGTTGTTCTGAAAGAGAATGCCCGCTTTCCGGATGATATTGCGCGAGCCGGGTTCCATGCCGTCAACCAGAACCTGACCGGAAGTGGGGCTTTCCAGTCCGGCCATGATCCGCATCAGGGTGCTTTTACCGCATCCGCTGGAGCCCAGGATGGCGACGATTTCTCCGCGGAAGACCGCAAAGTTGACGTTGTCTAAAACGATATGATCCCGGTATCGTTTGCCGACGTTCATCACCTCGATCACTTTTTCCGGTGTCATGTTTACCCCCAGTAAATCCGGATAACGGCGGCAATGGAGTCGGAAAAAATGATCAAAAAGATGCCGCTGACCACCGCCGAGGTGGCCGCGTTGCCCACCGCCGAAGCCCCGCCCCTGACCTGGAATCCCCGCAGGCATCCGATCAGGGTAATGAGGACGGCGAAGACGGCGCTTTTGGACAACCCCCAGACAATGTCTTCCAGGAACAGCGCGTCAGTTACTCCCTGAAAATAGGGCCCCGGCATGAGATTGAGCAGGGTGACGCACACGGTCAGGCCGCCCAGAAGGGCGGCGATGACCGAGAACATGGCTAAAATCGGCAGGGACAGGAAAAGGGCGATCATCCGGGGCACTACCAGGAAGAGGACCGGGTCGAAGCCCATGCTGGTCAGGGCGTCGATTTCCTCGGAGATCTTCATGGTCCCGATTTCGGCGGCGTAGGCCGAACCGGTCCGCCCGGCAACGATGATGGCGGTCATGATGGGCCCGATTTCAGCCACCATGGCAAAGGTGATCAGCGAAGGGATGAAAATATGACCGCCGAACTGTTCCAGCTTTACGGACGCGACAAAGGCGATGATCAGGCCGGTGATAAAGCTGATCAGGGCGGTGATGGGGATTCCGTTGACGCCGTTTTTCTGGATCAGGGAAATGGTGTCGCCCAGGCGGATAGTCCGGGGCCGGGTCAGGGAGCTGACAACGGCGATGGCCGCGGCGCCCAGGAATGTCAGGGAGGCCTCAACCCTGTTGATTCCCGCCAGGGTCGTGCCGCCCACGTCCGAGACCAGCAGGGCAGGGTTGAGCCTGTGGGCGGAACCGGTCGGCTGCCTTGTTTTTTCCGGCCGGCTGAATATTTCGATGCTTTTTCTGACCGCGTCCGGGATGTTGGTCATAAAAAGGTCAGCGTGATTACTGACGGCGATTCGTTTAATCTCACGGAGGAAAAAAACGCCGTAATCATCGACCTGAACGATGTCGGCCAGATCAAGGGCCACCGCACCGGCCTTGTGCCTTTCAATGACGGCGGTCAGTCGCGATAGCAGGCTTGAACAGGCCTCGATGTCCAGGACGCCGGAAAGCCGGATGATAGCCGTGCCGTCCGCCTGCTCTGCGGTCTGCACGGTAACGGATTCGCGGGCGGTTTCGTCCGGCATGTTCCGGCTCTTCCATTTTTTTTATACGGAGGAGCGGGGATTATAGCAGGAGAGGCTTTCCGCCAGCACGGTTCGGACCTTGTCCAGCGTCAGGCACTCTTCAAAACAGCGCGGAAACTCTTTTCTCCTGTCACAGTCCCTGCAGGGGCTTTTGATAAAATAACCGATTTCAAAATCGAATTTTATGCGGTTGGTCAGTATCTTATACATGGCGTTTGTTTTCGTTCACGGATTGCTTTTAACAACGGAGTCCTTAAATATCACAGGGCAATATAAAAGTAAAACCGGCCCCCCCAATTCCTTCTACCCCTTAACCACCTGATCACCTTAACACTTAATACTTAATCACTTAACACTTAAAACTTAACCACTTAAAACTTCTTTACCGCCTCGGCCAGGACCGATACCGGATGCCGCACCGGGAACCTGGTGTTGGCCTCGATCTGCCATTTGCAGGTTTCGCAGTCGGTGATGACGATGTCCGGGTTGGCCTGCTCGATCTGGTCAAAGAGCCGGTGGCCGATATCTTGGGCGATCGCGTGAAACTCTTTTTTAAATCCGTAGGTGCCGGCGATGCCGCAGCATTCCGAATGAAGCAGGATCAGCCGCAGGCCGGGGATGGACTGCAATACCGCGATGGTGTGCCGGACGCCGCCGGTGCGGTCCAGGTGGCAGGGGGAATGGTAGGCGGCGGTCAGGTTGAGCGACCCCATGGCCGGTTTGTTGCCGGCGGCGAACTCCCGGTGAAGGAAACGGGTGAGCAGTTCCAGCCGGTCGTCGATGGCCGAGGTGTCCATGGCCAGCAGATGGGGGTAGTCCTGTGTCACCGTCAGGGCGCAGGACGAAGACGAAAAAACGATTTTCATGTCCGAATCGGCCACCGCCGCCCCCAGGCTGGCGATGTTGAAGGCCGCGTTTTTTCTGACGGCCTTAAAGTTGCCGGCGGCGATTAGCGGCACGCCGCAGCATTTCTGGCGCGGGGCCGTAACGCCTATGCCCATGGCGTTTAGCACCAGGATGACGTCATTGCCCAGGGCGTGGTCATAATAATTGACGTAACAGCCATGGAAATAGGCCACTTTCCGGGGAAATCCCTCCTGTGCCTTGGCCTGGTTGCGAAACCCGGACACGAACGTCCCCCGGTCAAAGGCGGGCATGACCGCGTCCCGGGAAATGGCCAAAAAAGCGCTTAAAAAGAACCGGGTCACGGACAGCTTCATGAGGGGATTGACCAGCCAGGAGAACCCGGCGGAGAGCCGGCCGGAGATATCCGTGCGGGTCAGCACGAAATCTCTTAAGCGGTGGCTTTTTTTCAGGCGGCTGCCCTTGGCCTTGTAAATAAAATCCGTTATCCGCACGCCCGACGGGCAGACGGTTTCGCAGCGCTTGCAGTTGTTGCAGAAGGACAGGGAGTGGTCGGCCAGCAGGGGCGACTTGATGCGCAGCCGTTCGGCGTCCGGGCCCGAGTACTTGGGGCCGGGATAGAGGTCCGTGGCCCTGGCCACCGGGCAGTAGGCCGTGCAGATGGTGCACTTGATGCAGCAGTCGAAACTGGTATTTTCAAGATCGATCATTGGGGCCCTGCCGTGGCGGTCGGTTGTGGCGGATGAAGACGGGCACGGATCGCTTTAGCGGCCGCGTATCCGGTGGCAATGGCCACACCGCCGCCGCATCCTTCGATGACCGGGTTGTAACCGGCCAGAACGGCGCCGGCGCAGAACAGGTTGGCGATGGTCCGGCCGTCGGCCGTCTGCGGGTTCAACTGTCCGTCGGTGATCACGCCGGCCCGGATAAAGGCGTGGCTTTCCGGAGACAGAAAGGCGGCCCCGGACAGGGACCGGCCGTCCGGCGGGGTGTCCAGCCGGCAGTCGAAGACCGGCTCGAACATGCGGTCATAGCGGCTGACCAGTCCCTTGGAAAAGAAACTGCCCGAGGCCAGTACATAGCAGGCGGCCCGGATGTCATCTTTCTGGCCGGTGGTATGAACGGAAATGACCTGGTTGTCTTCGATCCGGCCGGCGTCGACGGTGTCCCGGGCGATGAAGACTCCGCCCAGGGCGGCGAACCGGGACTTGAGCGCCTGGTCCAGCCGCATGCCCAGGATCGACGGCGGCAGGGTGGGGATTTCGTAAATCAGGCGGCCGGTGGCCCGGCGCAGTCCGGCCAGAATTTCCTGATAACGGTTCAACCCCAGAAAAGCCGGCAGGGCGACGATATCGGCCCGGCCCGCGGCGGCGGTGATGGCCCCGGCCACGGCCTCGAGGTTGGTGGTGGCGTCCAGGATCCGGGCCACGTCCACGGAGCGCATGTCCCTGGCGCCGCCGGCCGCCGGCGTCTGGCCGGGCAGCTCGATCTCGCCGCAGGTTATCGGGCAGTCGGCAAAGAGTTTGTTCTTGCGCAGATTGGCGGCGGCCAGGCCGGGATGAAAATCCCGGAACCCCTTGACGTCCAGAATGGCGATGGCCGGCCGCTTTTCAAAGGCCGCCCTGATTTCCCGGGTAAAGACGCTGGCCGGGGAGAGAAAGGTGGGCTTGAGCGTGCCCATGGCGGTGATGTGAAAATGGTTTTCCCGGCCGTTGGCATACATAGGCGCGCTCTGCGCCTCGAGTTCGCGGCCGAAAAAGGCCATGGCCTCCATGATGGTTTCGGCCCCGCAACGGGCATAGGGATGGTCGGGATTTTTTTCGATGAATCCGGGCAGGGCGTCCACCGGCGATGTCGCCAGGGTCCGGTCGGCGTTATATCCCAGCAGGTCGATGGAACCGGAAGAAAAATGGAGGGCGCTCATGCCGGACGAGACCACGGCGCAGGACAGCCCCGCCTCCAGGCAGGCCAGCCCGCAGGTCAGGCCGGCTAATCCACCTCCGATAATCAAGCAGTCGTAATCGTGGGATTCGTTCATTTTCGTCAAATTAACAAGGGTAAAAGTTTTAAGTATTAAGTTTTAAGTATTAAGATTTAAGTTTCAAGGTACATTCTGCATCTTGAACCCTTCCGTTCCGACCCCTCAACCCTAACACCTAACACTTAAAACTTAAAACTTAACACTTAAAACTCTTCTGTTTATTTATATTCTTCTTCGATCACGACCCCCTCCCCCTTGCCCGCACCCTTGGCCACAATCTTGCCCAGCCCGAAGGTGCCTTCGCAGATCCAGTAGGCGAACTCCGCCTCCCGCAGGGTGTCGCCCCACAGCACCGGCCGGATGCCTTTCCAGCGTTCCTCCAGGAAATCGATCAGCATGCGGGTGGCCTCGCTGCCGTCCACGCCCTTGACGTCCATGAAGGCGCCGGCGCAGCGGTAGGCGCACAGCAGCCCCTGGCAGGGGCCCATACCGATGCGGGTGCGGCGGCGCAGGTCGACGATGTCGGCCGCCTGAAGATGGCGGATGGCGTAGGCCACTTCCCGGGCCGTGACCATTTCGCACTCGCAGATCAGGCTTTCGTCCGCCCCGGGGCCGGCCAGGATGTCGCCCGCCCGGGTGCCGTGGCGGTAATAGGTGGACTCGATGACCGACTCCCCGAAATTCGCCCGGCGCCGGATGGGCACCTTGAACCGTTCCGAGCCCGGCAGGGGCAGGAGATGGGTGCGGCACTTCGCGGTCACGCCGAGCTTCCGGCAGGCCAGGTCCGTGGCCTGTTCGGCCATGAGACGGTAGGTCATGAGCTTGCCGCCGGCGATGGTGATAAAGTTGTCCAGGCCGTCCCTTTCTTTATGGTCCACCAGGACGATGCCCCGGGAGATGTCCCGGCCGGTGGCGCCTTTGCCCGTGGCCACCAGGGGCCGCACGCCGCAGAAGGCCCGCAGCACCCGGGTCCGGGAGAGGTTGGGCACCAGTTTTTCGCCGTCCCGGAGCAGGGCCTGGATCTCGTCGGGGGTCACTTCCAGGTCGTGAATGGACTCGTAGGGGATCTTCTCCGAGGTGGTGCCGATCAGTGAAACAGTGTCCCCGGGCACCAGGATATCGCCGTCCCCCGGCTTGCGGCAGCGGTTGATGACCAGGCTGTTGATGCGGTAGTCCAGGATGACCATGGACCCCTTGGAGGGGAACATGAGCAGCTCGATCCCGGCCAGGCGGCAGATCTCCTGGCCCCAGACGCCGGAGGCGTTGACGATCACCCGGCCATGCACTTCCAGGCGCTGTCCGCTTTTCCGGTCCCGGCAGCGGATGCCGGCGGCAGCGGTCCCGGACAGAATAATCCCGGTCACCTCGCAGTGGGTTCGTACCCGGGCGCCGCGCTCCACGGCGTCCAGGATATTGGACGAAGCCAGCCGGAACGGATCGATGGTGGCGTCGGGCACGGCGATGGCGGCGGTGATTTCCGGGTTGAGGTTGGGTTCCCGGGCCAGCGCCTCCTTGCGGCCGATGTCCCGGGCGGCGATGCCGGTTTTGCGGCAGCCGGCCAGGAGCAGGTCATGATAGGCCGGGTCGTCTCCGGGCAGGGTGACGAACAGACCGCCGGTATCCTCGATGCAGTGCCGGGCGATTTTCTTTAAGATGATATTTTCGGCGATGCATTCCCGGGCCGAGGACTCGTCCTTGACGGCGTAACGGGCGCCGGAATGGAGCAGCCCGTGGTTACGGCCGGTGGTGCCGGCGGCAAAATCGTGCTTTTCGATCAGCACGCAGTCCACGCCCCGCAGGGCGAAGTCCCGGGCGATGCCGCAGCCGGTGGCGCCGCCGCCGATTATGATTGCGTCTGTTTCAATTCGTTCCATCGCCGGTCCGTTTCCTGCTGGATTCTTTCGACCTGCTCGCGGGGCAGGACCTTGAAGCGGCTCTGGACGGAAAAGTATTTTTCCACCGGTGTCCGCTCCTTGTCGAGCAGCCTCTTGGAAGCGCCGGTAAGCGAGAAGCGGCCGTTTTCAATTTCATACAGCTCGAAAAGCCCGGTTTCCACCGCCAGCTTGCCCATCTTGACGGTAAAACGCGGATCAAAGCCCCAGCCCGCCGGGCAGGGCGTGTGGATGTGAAAATAGCGGATCCCGGTCATGGTTCTGGCCCGGGCCATTTTGTTGTAAAGGTCCAGGGGGTAGGAGGCCGAGCAGGTGGCCACGTAGGGGATGTCGTGGGCGGCCACGATCCGGGCCACGTTTTTTCTTTGCTGGGCTTTGCCGACAAGGGGCGTGGTGGTGGTCAGGGCTCCGGCCGGCGTGGTGCCCGAGCGCTGCACCCCGGTGTTCATGTAGGCTTCGTTGTCATAACAGATGTAGATAAAATTTTCCTGGCGTTCGCAGGCGCCGGACAGGGCCTGGATGCCGATATCGCTGGTGCCGCCGTCCCCGGCCCAGGCCGCTACCAGGGTGTTCTGCCGGCCCTGGGCCCGCAGCGCGGCCTGCACGCCGGAAGCGGCTGCTGCAGTGGAGGCGAAAGTGACGTTGACGCAGGGCAGCTGGGTGGCGGCAATGGGGTAGAGCCCCTGTAGAACGGTCAGGCAGCTGGGCGGCACCACCAGGATGGTGTCGCGGCCCAGGGCCTTGAGGGCGGTGCGGTAGATCAGGGACAGGCCGCAGCCGGAACAGGCCCGGTTTCCGGGGTGAACCAGTTCTTCAATCGGCAGGTCAATGGCTTTGGAAACAGTATTCATGGTGCATATCCTTCAATGGTCTTTACAAAAATCACTTTAGCGGCGCCAGCCCGATCCATTGCGGGGAGGCCTTTCGGACGGTTTCGGGGTCAACGCAGAAATCGGCCAGGGCCGTGTGAAGATCGGCGGTGGTGATGGTCCGGCCGCCCAGGCCGACGATACAGTTGTGAAGGACGGGCCGGCGGCTGCCGTGGTACAGGGCGGCTTTCAGTTCGCTGAACAGGGGGCCTTCGTAGCCGTAGCTGAGGGCTTTTTCAAACACCAGCACGCCCCGGGCCTTGTCCAGTTCCGGGACGAGCTGCTCGGCCGGGAACGGCCGGTAAAGACGCAGGGCGATCACCCCGGTCTTGACGGACGCGGAACGGAGGCTGTCCACCACGCCCCGCAGCTGCCGGGAGAGCGATCCCAGGCAGATGGCGATAAACTCGGCGTCTTCGCAGCGATAGCATTCATACAGGGGATGGCCGCCCCGTCCCGTCAGGTCCCGGTAATCCCTGTCCGCCTGCTCGACCACCGCCGTGGTCCGGGTGAGGTCCTGCTGCAGGCAGTGGCGGATTTCCATGTAGGCCGGGGCAATGTCGCCCCGGACATCGGGCCGGGTGTTGGGCAGGGTGACGGTGTTTAAGTTCATGGGCGACGACGGGTCCAGCAGGCGGGCCGGCGCGGAGCCGGCCAGAAACCGGTCGACCTTGTCCTGGTCCGGGACCTCATAGGGCATGTAGGTGTGGGACAGGAGGTAGCCGTCGTAGCAGACCATGACCGGGATACGCACGGTTTCGGCGATGCGGAAGGCCTGGATGACGGTGTCGATGATCTGCTGGTGGCTGGCGGCGTGCAGGTGGATCCAGCCGGTGTCGCGCTGGGACATGGAGTCCTGGTGGTCGTTCCAGACCGACCAGGGGGCGCCGACGCCGCGGTTGACCACGCACATGACGATGGGCAGGCGGGCGCCCGCGGCCCAGTGGATCTGTTCGTGCATGTAGAGCAGCCCGTTGGCGCTGGTGGCGGTAAAGGCCCGGGCCCCGGCGCTGGAGGCGGCGATGCACACCGACAGGGCGGAATGCTCGCTTTCCACGGGGATGTATTCGGCTTTCATCTCTCCGGCGGCCACGAATTCGGACAGCTTTTCGGTCAACGGCGTCTGCGGGGTGATGGGATAGGCCGCGATCACCTGGGTCCGCGCCAGCTTGACGCCGGTGGCGGCGGCGGTGTTGCCGGTTTCGATACAATGCATGTCGTTTGACTCCGGTAGTATTTAAATTTAAGTGGTTAAGTGATTAAGTGTTAAGTGTTAAGTGATTAAGTGTTAAGTGTTAAGTGATTAAGGGTTGAGTCTCATTTTTTTAACACTTCAACAACTCAACTCCTTTGTCCATGAACCTTTCTGTTCAGACCCCTTGAACCCTCGGACCATCAAACCCTAAACCTTAAACATCAAACCTTCAACAGCCAGTTGTTTCGTCCCCGGATTCCGTTTCCCTGACCATGGTGATGGCGTCGGCCGGGCACTCCTCGGCGCAGATGCCGCATCCCTTGCAGTATTGAAAGTCAAAGCCCGGGGGGATGGTCCGGGAGATGACGCCGTCCGGGCAGTACATCCAGCACAGGAAACAGGACTCCTTGCCGGTTTTGGCCGGGATGCACTTGGCCGCGTCCAGCACCGGGCGCTCCACCCGCCAGGAGCCGGTCTGGCCGGCATCGCCGGGACCGGGCTCGCTGTGGGATATGTTGATCGCGAACTTATCGTTTTTCATTGTTTTCCTCCCACGACCGTCGCTTCATAAGCCAGCCGGGCTGATTCGACGTTTTTGGCCCAATGTTTCCCTTTGAACTCCTTGCCGATGGCGTCCAGAAGAGCAGGCAGGGGTACCAGGCCGGTGGCCCGGGCAAACGCGCCGATGATCCCGGAATTGACGATGCCCCGGGGCAGGCCGGCGGAGACAGCGATTTCCGAAATGTCGGCCACGGCCGTGGTGGCGCCGGCAAATGAAAAGGCCTCGGGCTGCCTGGGCGTGTTTATGATGACCATGCCGCCCGGTCTGAGGCCGGCCGCGGCGCCCGCCTCTTCGAACAGCCGCTCGTCCAGCACCACGATAATGTCGGGCTGTTCGATGGGCGAGAGGTCATAGATCTCATTTTTAGAAAGTTTCAGCGAGGTGAATACCGGCGCGCCGCGTCTTTCCGTGCCGAAGGTGGGGATCATGGCCACGCCAGGGAATCCCGAGGCATGGGCCACCGCGGCCACGATTTTGGCCGCCGTGATGGCGCCCTGGCCGCCGCGTCCGTGCCAGCGGATGTCGATCTGTTTGTTTTCTTCCATATAGAAGTCCTGTTTTTATATATAAAGTTTTAAGTGATTAAGTGATTAAGTGATTAAGTGGTTAAGTGGTTAAGTGGTTAATTCACAATCGCCTCGGTCCATCCCCGCGATCGTTTTACCGCTTCCTTCCAGGCGTGATTCAGCCTGTCCCGTTCCGCCGCCGGCATTTGTGGCGTCCACTCCTTCTCTTTTTCCCAGTTGGCTTTCAGCGATTCCTTTTTATCCCAGAACCCCACCGCCAGGCCGGCGGCATAGGCCGCGCCCAGAACAGTGGATTCGGTCACGGCCGGCCGGATGACCGGGATCCCCAGGATGTCCGACTGGAACTGCATCAGGAAATTATTCCGGGCCATGCCGCCGTCCACCTTCAGGGATTTTAAGGCGATGCCAGAATCCCGGGCCATGGCCTCAAAAATCTCCCCGGCCTGGAAGGCCGTGGCCTCCAGGGCGGCCCGGGCCAGGTGGCCTTTGTTGGCGTAATGGGTCAGGCCGATGACCAGTCCCCGGGCGGTGCTGTCCCAGTGGGGCGCGAACAGACCGGAAAAGGCCGGCACGAAATAGACGCCGCCGTTGTCGGTCACGGTCCCGGCCAGTTGTTCGATCTGGGGGGACTCGGTGATCAGGCCGATATTGTCCCGCAGCCACTGCACCAGGGACCCGGCAATGGCGATGGACCCTTCCAGGGCGTAGGCGGCCGGTTCTTGTCCGATCTGATAGGCCACGGTGGTCAGCAGGCCGTGGCGGGAAGGGATGACCTTTTCGCCGGTGTTGACCAGCATGAAACAGCCGGTGCCGTAGGTGTTTTTGGCCTCTCCCGGTTCAAAGCAGATCTGACCGAAAAGGGCCGCCTGCTGGTCACCGAGGATGCCGGACACGGGCGTTCCTTCCCGGATGCCCCAGTCCGCGGCAATGGTGCCATAAACTTCACTGGAAGGTTTGATGGCGGGCAGAAGACTTTCGGGAATGTTCATGATTTTCAGGATGTCACGGTCCCAGGCCAGGGTGCGCAGGTTCATCAGCAGGGTGCGGCTGGCATTGGACACGTCGGTGACATGAATGCCCTTGTCCGGACCGCCGGTCAGCCACCAGGTCAGCCAGGTATCCATGTTGCCGAACAGGGCCTGCCCCTGGTCCGCGGCCTTTTGCGCCTCGGGACAGTTGTCCAGGATCCATTTGATCTTGGGCCCGGAAAAATAGGTGGCCAGGGGCAGACCGGTTTTTTCCCGGAAGCGGTCGGCGCCGCCCTCCGCGGCCAGTTCGCGGCAGATGGCGTCGGTGCGGGTGTCCTGCCATACAATGGCGTTGTAAAAGGGTCGGCCGGTCCGCCGGTCCCAGATCACGGTCGTCTCCCGCTGGTTGGTGATGCCCACGGCGGCAATGGCATCGGCGGCGATGCCCGACGTTTTCAGGGCGCCGGTGATGACCGCGGCGGTGTTGTCCCGGATTTCCATGGGGTCGTGTTCCACCCAATCCGGTTTGGGAAAGATCTGCCGGTGCTCCAGCTGGTGACTGGCAACGATACGGCCGCTGGCGTCAAAGACGACAAAACGGGTGCTGGTGGTTCCCTGATCGATGGCGGCGACATACTTCCCGGTCATGACTCGTTCCCCTTTAAGACGTCTATCATGCTGTAAACATTTCCTTTTTTGTCGAGACCGCGTTTCCGGTCCAGAAAGACAACGGCGGCGGCGGTCCCGTCGGCGTATATGTCTCTTCCATTAATATTATGGGTGAACTCGAATTTCGCGGAACCATCGGGCGAGATCAGGGTGTAGGTATGCCAGGCATGCCCCCCTAAGTATTCCGCCGGGATCTTCCACTGGCCGGCCTGCCGCTCGGGATCGCGCTCCCTGATAATGTCGTCTTCGGAAAAATCGATACCCAGGTCGTTGAAGGTTTTCACCATGGCCCGGGCCGTGCCGCTGGTGTCGGCCTTGCTCTGCTGGTGGCTTTCCCTGATGGTCAGGGAATAGCCGGCGAACATGCCGGGAAATTCCCTGGCGGCATATTCCATCATGGCCTGAAACCCCACGATCTGGCGGGCCATGTTGGGCGCGATGACCGCGCATATATTTGATTTTTTTACGACTTCGGCCAGCCGGACGCGGTCGCCGCCGGTGGTGCCCATGACAAAAGGCAAGTCATGCCGGCAGTAAAACTCGGCGTTGCCGTTGACCGACGAAGGGTGGGTGTAGTCGATGCTGATAAACCGGCCGTAGGCTTGTTTTATTTCGTCAATGCGCTCATTCCGGCTGGTCGGGCGAACGAGCTTCACGGTCGTTGACCCCACCCGGGTTTCCGGCTGCTCGATCTCCGGACCGGTCAGGGACCAGGGCAGGATCTCAAAACGGTCGTCTTCGGCCAGCCGCGAGGCGATGGTGGCGGACACGTTGCCGGGCAGGCCGTTGATCATGATTTTTATGCGTTCCACTGTCGTGCCTTTATCATTATTAATTACAAAGTCTGACAGGTTACCAGAAAAGACCTCATTTTTCCACTGCTATTTTTACCGCCGGCAGTCTGGCTTCAGGACAAACACCAAAAAAGTCAGGGCGCGAACAAACATGCTCTATGCAAGTATGCAGGATGGGTTTAAGAAGGCGGCCTGAAGGCCGCCCTTACGCCTAAAGCTTCCTGCACCCTGACGGCCGCGGCGGTCAGCTCCGGAAAACGCCGTTCGGTGATGGTTTCCATGGCGCTGAGGTTGCGGACCAGGGAGGCAACGGCCGCCGGGATGTGGGGTTCGAACTGTTTTTTGCCTTTTTCGCGGGTCAGAAAGCCGAAGGCGCCCAGGGCCTGGAGGTTCCGGGTCACGGCGCAGCAGGCATAGCCTTTGCGGAACATGTCCCGGTCAACGGTCTGCCTTGCCGTTAACCCGGCTTCATATTCTTCCAGAAGCCGGGTTTGAACGTCCGTCGACAGGTTGACGTAAGGATCGATCAGCAGGGCGGCCAGGTCGTACTGGACGGGTCCCCGGCGGGCGCCCTGGACGTCGATGAAATAAGGCTGTCCGTCGCGGATCATGATGTTGCGGGACTGCATGTCCCGGTGCACAAGACCGGCAACGGCAAAATCCAGGGTCAGATCGGCCAGGGACCGATACTCCGGTTCCAGATTCAGGCCTCCGGTATCAAGACCCAGGTAACCGTTCATAAATTCCTTTTCAAAGTACCGGCATTCCCGCTCGATGATAACCTCCCGGTCATACGCCGGGGTCTGGTAAGTCCAGGCGTCGTCAAACCCGTCGGCGCCGTCCAGGGCCAGGGCCAATAGTTGTTCGATCACCAGCCGGTACAGCCGCGAAACCTCGGCCGGGTCGGCGGCGGACCGGACCGCGGCCTGAAGGCTGACGTCGCCCAGGTCCTCCAGGAAGGAGATGCCGGCCAGGGGGTCGGACAGCCAGAGCCTCGGCACGGCGATCCCTTTGTCGAAAAGATGCCGGTTGATGTGCGTGAAAGCGTCGGCCTCGCCCGCGGCGTCCGTGGGCCGGATGCCCCGCTGGCAGGCGATGAGGCTGCCGCGGGGAGCGGTGATCCGAAACCAGCATGTGTCCGATCCGTCCGGGGCAATGGGTTCGACGGCCGTGACAGTCTCGTCGCCGAACGCGATTCCCGCTGCCCGGCGCGCCATTTCCCTAAAAGCGACGGCCCGATAGGCGTCGGGTGTGCCGATGTCCTGCCACTGGTGGCCGGTGACGATCATGGCGCCGATGGTCTGGCCCCGTTCCAGCATCTGCTTATAGATGTCGATAATGTCCACGTTGACGCCGGGACCGGGGATATTGTCCAGCACCCGGGGAGAAACAACGTGAATACCGGTGAAGGCCATCAGGCACGCATCGGCCGGACGCTCGTCCGCCGCTCTGTAGAACCGGACCACCCGGTTGTCCTCTACAGCCACGGAATTGAACCGGTCGCAGTCATGCATGACCATCGTCACGGCATGGGCATGTTCCAGATGAAAGCGGTAGACGGCCGCCAGGTCGATGTCCGTGACAATATCGCTGTTGACGACCAGAAAGGCGGCATCACCGAAAAAGCCGGCGTTGTTTTTCATGGCCCCGCCGGTGCCGAGGATTTCCGGTTCATAAGAGAGCCGCACGGGGATTTCGTAAGATCGGCCGGCGCAGTGCCTTTCGATCCGCTCGTGCAGGTGGTGGGTGTTGACCACTGCTCCGCCGCACCCGGCTTCAGCCAGTCGCCGGATGATGATGTCCAGTACCGCCTCTTCGGCGATGGTAAAGAGCGGTTTGGGAACGTACCGGGTGTAGGGCAGCAGGCGGGTGCCGAACCCGGCCGCGAGAACCAGGGCTTTCCAGGGTCGGGGAGAACGGGTCATGCCAGGAGCATCAGATAGTTGCGGATGGTGTCCTCATAATAATCAGCTTTGGACCGGTCGTCGCCGGCGGCCAGTTTTTCGTTCAGGAAGAACCGCAGGGCGTTTTTGATGGTGGGCGTGGAAATCGCCTCCAGGCATTCGATTTCGTTGTTTTTGTACATGCGTTTGCCGTGGCCCAGGGCTTTTTTGACGATTTCCTTGTCGTCCGGCAGTTTCTGCTCCTGGCGCAGGAAGGTCAGGGCAATCAGGTAGGATTCGAAATAGGGCGTCAGGAAGAAGGTGAACTGCTTGAGCTTTTTAAGACCGTCCGGGGTCAGGTTGTAATTGCCCGGTATGGAGGCGTGGGGCACCAGGATACCTTTCTCAATAAAGGTGCTGATGCTTTTCTTGGTGAAATGTTCGGACGACTTGTCCGCCTCCAGGGTAAATTCACTGACAAAGAATTTTCTCAAAAACTCGAACTGCTTGTGAATGTCGATGTAGGCGAATTCAAAGGTGTCCAGCTTGAGAATGGCCAGGGCCGTGAAAGCCGCCGGGATGAAGAAAATAATGCAGTTGTTTTTGTAATACTCCATGACCGGCCGCTTGCTCTCGTTTACCACATACAGCGGATTATCCTGATCCGTGTCGATCTGGAGGCGTTCGATGAGTTTCCGCTGGGCAAAGGAATCCAGGGCAATGCTGAAGGCATGGCCGGGGTCGGTGATGATGGCGTCCGAGAGACGCACGTTCATGGACTTGAGCGTAGCCAGGTAGTTGTCCATAATCGACAGCAGCTGGCTGTATGTGAAGCGCTTCTGGGGGCTGTTTAAAATGGCGCTGGACACGATACCGTAAGGCGTGACCGTGGTGATGTCGTCGATGCGATTGATCAGGATCCGGGAGAGGCGGTCGATGAACTGCTTCTTGTCTTCCTGGGTTTTGCCGGTCAGGGTGGTCCGGGTCCGGGACAGGAAGTCGTTTAAGGAAATGGGGTCGTTGAAGTTCACGTAAACCTTGCCGTAGCGGGTCTTGAGCGACTTTCTGGCCTTGATCAGGGCCGGCAGGTTCTCGGCTGTCTTTTCTCCGCCCTCGGATTCGTGGACATAGGCCGCCTCCTCGATGATCCGGTCGTAGCCGATGTTGACCGGCACGAAGATCATGTCCCGGCAGGCGCCGTGTTCGTAAGCTTCCAGCAGGATGGATAGCAGGCCGACCTTCGGTGTCAGTGTTTTACCGGTGCGGCTGCGGGTACCCTCCAGGAAGAATTCGATGTGAAACCCTTCCTGAAGCAGCTTGTAAATGTATTCCAGAAAGACCTTGGCATAGAGCTTCTGGCCTTTGAAGGTCCGTCTCATGAAAAAGGCGCCGCCGCCCCGGAAGGCCGGCCCCATGGGCCAGAAGGAGAGGTTCTTGCCGGCGGCAATGTGCGGGCAGGCCATGTGGTTGTGATAGAGGACATAGGACAGGATCAGGTAGTCCAGGTGGCTTTTGTGCGTGGGCACGAAAATCATGGGGGCCTGGGTTCTTTCCGATTCCTTTTTCAGCTTTTCCAGATGGTCCTGATCGATGGCGATGCCGTCGAAAATGTGTTTGAGCATCCAGTTCAGCACCAGGTCGAACGTCATGATCCAGTTCATGCTGTAGTCGGCGGCTATTTCATCAAGGTACCGGTAAGCCTCCTTGTTGATTTCCCGGGCCGGCCGGTCGGTGTTCATGGCCATTTCCTCGACAAAGGACTGGAGCCGCAGGCTGCCCATGACGCTTTCCTTGATTTCTTCGCGGGATTTGATGACCGGGCCGGTGACGCGCTGCCGCAGACGGTTGATGTCCGACAGCAGTCTCCGACGCAGGGCCAGGGCCTGGTTGTCGCCCGACAGTTCCCGGATTTCGGGCAGGCCGAGAAACTCCAGCAGGTTGATGGGATCGCTCATTTCGATAAAGATGTTCTTCGATCTTGAGATCAGCATAAACAGCCTTCGCAGGGCGCCCGGCTTTTCGGTCAGGCCGCCGAAAAGAAAATCCAGCACGTTGAACACTTTTCTGACCGGCCTCCGGGAGAAGAACATGTTTTGAGGAAAAATATAAATGGGGCGGTCAAGGGTCTTCTGCAGGGCGATCAATTCCTGGGAAGGATTGTTCTTGGACCGGACCAGGCGGGAGTAAAACGACGTGTTGCCGAACAGGGAGAAAAAGGCCGACCGGCCGTTGGTCAGTTCTTCTTTAAAGTACTGGTTCTTGTAGGGCGACAGGAAAGAAAAACGGGTGAACAGGTGATCGATGTGGGCCAGCAGGACGACCAGCAGGCGGGACAGCGGCTGGAGGAAAATGAAACGATAGCCGAAGGCCAGTTCCGGCGCCGGCAGCCCGTGCTTTTCATACTGCCGGTTGCAGAAAAGATACTCCATGCGGCTTTTATACTTGCCGGCATAGACGATGATGCCGTTTTCATGAAGCGCCCGGACCCGGTCGATCAGCTCATCATTGACGGTTACCCTGGCAAAAAGAAAATCAAAGATCCGTCCCGACAGGGGCCCCTGGGCGGAGGGAAGAAAACAGAGAAAATGGTTATGCGTTCCGCCGAACAGCCGCTGCCGTCCATTGACAAAAAGCCGGCCGGCCGCGGCAAAAAAATCTCGAATCCGCTTTATCATGTTGTAATCCCGAATAATATTTAAGGTTTAAAACCGGAGATTTCCGATCAAGTGTATGCTGATATCAGATCAGACCGCGCTTTGCAAATATATATTGAGTCCTGACATCCATTGAGCTCATAATACAAATATGAAACCGGAACAGAATATCATATTTGAAAAGACCTACGATGATTACCTGGCGCAGGTCCGTTCGCTGGAGGATGTGACTTCGCGTCTGGACCGGCTGGGTCTGGTCATGCGGTCCGGGGCGGTAGTCATGCCGCTGTTTGACCGGACGTTTTTTCTGAAGGAAACAGGCCTGGTGGACGCGGCCGGCCGGCGGCCGGATTTTGCCGCCTGTGTCATTCTGCTCAAATATCTTTTGCTGTGCCCTGAATCTCCTCCGGCTGAAAAAGAGTGGGTAACTTACCGGGGGCTGAAGGACTCCGGTCCGCTCACAAAATATTTCGCCAACGACGTGGAGCGGGCCCTGGCCGACTGCTTCGGCCATTCAGCGGCGGAATTCATGACCGTGGGAAGAAGAGCCGGCGGGGTGGCGCCGGATCTGGATGCGGCCTGTGACGCGGCCCTGCGGTTTGAGGCCCTGCCCCGGGTGCCCCTGATCATTCAGCTCAATGAGGCGGACGCTGATTTTCCGGCGAGCTGCACGGTCCTGTTTGAACGGCGGGCCGAACGTTACCTGGATGCCGAGTGCCTGGCCGTGCTGGGGCGGTATTGTTTTGCGCGGCTGGGGGAATTATAGCCTATTTTCCCAGGACTTCCGCGGCGAAGATCGTCCACTTCTTCATCCGCATCAGCTTCAGCGGGATCTTATAAAAGGTCTTGATCATCCGGGGGGAAACATAGAATTTCAGATAGGCTTTTTTCTGGACACGGTTGAGATCAAAACCGGTGGCCTGCTGATAAAACGGCTTGTCCGGCCAGTAATGATACATCGCCTCATCCTGCCATTCCGGATAGGTCTCCTTGGCCAGCTGCCGGAGTGCTGTTCCGGGGAAGGGGGTGACCGTGAAAAAATGGGCCAGGTCCAGCTTGGATTTCACCGCGAAGTTGATGGTCTGCTCGATCTCCTCGAGGGTCTCTCCGGGAAAGCCCAGCATGAAAAAGCCCTTGACGAGCAGGCCGATGGATTCGGCGTAATTGATGTTCTCGGTGACCTTGTCGATATCCAGGTTTTTGCGGATGATTTTCTGAATCCGCGGGGAAGCGGTCTCAATGGCAAAGGTGACCATGTAGACGCCGGCTTTCTTGAGCAGGGCCAGGTCCTCCTTTTCCAGCATGTCGGCCCGCAAGGCATTGGGAAAGGCCATTTTGATCTTCAGGCCGCTGTCGATGATCATGTTAAGGATGGTGTGCATCCGTTCCCGGTCAAAATTGAAGATATCGTCGACAATGTGAAATTCCCGGACGCCGTAAGTGCTGTTGAGCCATTTGATCTCATTGACGAAATTTTCCGGGCTTCTTTTCCGCAGTTTTTTTCCGAAAATGCTGTGGCAGTAAATGCAGTTAAAAGGGCAGGCCCGGGTACTGATGATGTGGGTGTATTTTTTGTCCGCCAGCACGCCGTTCATCTGAGAGTGCCGCTTTTCCCCCCAGTAGCGGTCAAACCGGATCAGGCCGTAATCCGGAAAGGGCAGACTGTCCAGATCCTGAATGTATTCTTCCCTTTCGTTGACGAGGATCTGGTCGTCTTTCCGGAAGGCGATGCCCTTGACGGAACCGGCTTCTCCGCCGGTCATCAGCATTCTGACCAGGTTGGTGAAGACCCGTTCCCCTTCCCCGATGACGGCAAAGTCGATTCCCGGGTACTGCCGCAGAAATTCCTGGTAGCTGTAGGTGGCGTCCGGCCCGCCGATGACAATTTTCGCCGCCGGCGCCAGCGCTTTAATCAGCGAGATATACCGCTTGATGAACAGTTTGTTGAAGGCCAGCAGGCTGATGCCGATCAGGTCGGGGGGAAATTCCCTGATTTTTGCCGTGAGCGGCGCTTCCACCTCCTGTTCCAGGCGCAGGTCGATGATGTCCGTCCTGACCAGATCGCCGAAATTCTTCTTCAGGCAGGCGGACAGGTACAGGATGCCCAGGGGCACGTCCAGCGAAAGGACATTCACATCGCTGTCCGGCGGTTTGATGAAAAGTACGCGGTACGGCTTCATGGGTTTTTTTATATGCCAATCATCTTCAGGATTCAATAGATTATTCAGATCGGCAGGTCGTGAGCCGGCAGGCATGACCGGAAGCGGGCCCGTTTGTTTTCATCTTGACACGGCCGGGTCGCTTTAGTAGGAAAAAGACAAATCTGATCGGTCGGCCGGTTAACGGAACACGGTGCCAATCCGTGGCGGACCCGCCGCTGTAACCCGGAAAATACCCTTCCGAAGGATGGTCACTGCGTTGTGTCAAGCGGCGCGGGAAGGCCCGGAAGGCTGTCAGGGAAGCCAGAAGACGAACCGGCCGGTCATGGCGTCTGGAACCTGATGGCAAAGGGTTCCGGCAGGAAACTTGGATCCTGTCGGAGCCCTTTTTGTTTTCCGGCGGAGAAAGAAGAGGAAATGTTATGAATAAGCTTGAGAAAACCATTGGCGCCATCGGGCCGGTCGACGAAACCATTCTGGCAAAGGCCCGCGAGCGGCTGGCCAATCAGGTACGGCCGGCGGGCAGCCTGGGCCTGCTGGAGGAGGCCGCCGCCCGGCTGGCCTCCATTGCCGGAACCCTGGATGTGCGGTTGAAGAGAAAGATCATTGTGGTCTGTGCCGGCGATCACGGCGTCACGGCCGAGGGCGTCAGCCTTTTTCCCCAGGAAGTGACGGCCCAGATGGTCGACACCTTTGTGGCCGGCAGTGCATCCATTAATGTGCTGGCCCGGCATGCCGGAGCGGAGGTGCGGGTGGCGGACCTGGGGGTGTGTCACGATTTTGATCCGGGCCTGCCGATATTCCACAAGAAAGTCGGCCGGGGCACCGCCAATTTTGCCCGGGGGCCGGCCATGACCCGGGAAGAGGCCGTGGCTTCGGTACGGGCCGGCATCGAGATCGTGGACGAACTGTTTGCCTCCGGGTCGGTGGACATGATCGGCACCGGCGACATGGGCATCGGCAACACCACGCCTTCAGCCGCCATTATCGCCGCCTTTGCCGGCGTTGATCCGGCTGAAGTCACCGGCCGGGGCACCGGCATCAACGACGATGGCTGGAAACTCAAGGTGGCGGCGATTAGAAAAGGGCTTGAAATCAACCGGCCGGACCCGGGTGATCCCATTGACGTCCTGGCTAAGGTAGGCGGTTTTGAGATCGGCGGCCTGGCCGGGCTGGTGCTGGGCGCGGCCGCCCGGAAAATCCCGGTGGTCTGCGACGGGCTGATCTCCACGGCCGGGGCCCTGATCGCCTGCGAACTGGCGCCGGCCGCGCGCTCGTACCTGTTTGCCGGGCACCGTTCGGTGGAGGCGGGGCATAAGTTCATGCACGGCCGCCTGGGACTGGAGCCGATGCTGGACCTGCGCTTCCGGCTGGGGGAGGGAACCGGCGCGGCCGTGGCCATGGAGTTGCTCGACGCGGCCCCCCGTATACTGGCCGAGATCAAGACCTTTGATGAGGTCAGGATAAAGGATGTGCAGAAGAAATAGTCAGTCATGTGACACGCCGGTTTGATTCGCAACTTGATTGTTTTGAACGGTCGCGTAATCCCCGGCTAAATTTCTCGAACTCGGGCTGGCGCCCTCAGACAGCGAGAAATTTTTAACGCCGGGGACTTGGCGACCTTTTTTCTCAAAACAATCAAATGTTGCTCACAAAAGGCTTGTCACATAACAGCCGTGCGAGGTACCTTGGTTGAGATAACATAGCGACCAACCTCGATTTTTTCGAGACGATCATGGAGTTATAAATGACCAGAAAGGTGCTGCTGTCCTCGGTATTCAAGCCTTTTGGCGTGGACACGGTCGAGGCCAGGAAAGAATCCAAGGTCGAGCTGTTTCACAACCAGTTGACCAAGAACCAGGGCATTTATTCTCCGCGGTTTTTCCTTTTTTCCTTTGGCCTGCACGCCATTGCCGAAAACCTGGACGACACGCCCGTGACGGTGCTGGATTTCCCGTCCCTGGACCGGTTCCGGCGGGAGGTCCGCAAGGGCTATGATATCGTCGGCATCGGCGCCATCGTTCCCAATTTTCTGAAAGTCAAGAAAATGGTGGAGACGGTCCGGGAACTGTCTCCCCGGTCCACCGTCGTGATCGGCGGTTTCTGCGCCACCATCCCCGACATCGACAAGATCATGGACGTGGACCACGTCTGCGTGGGCGAAGGCATCAGTTTCATGCGCCGGCTCCTGGGCCTGCCGGAGGCGTTTGCCTTTAAAAATCCGGACGTGGTCAGCCAGTTGCGGGAGGTCATGGGCATCCCCCTGCGAATGGTGGGCGCGCCCCATATCGTGGTGGGGCTGGGCTGTTCCTATGGTTGCGACTTCTGCTGCCCCAGCCATTTTTTCGGCAAGCGTCACATCCGGTTTTTTCAGACCGGCCAGGCGCTTTTCCGCGAAATCGAGAAGGTGGCCGCGCGTTACAAAACCAATGCCGTCAGCCTGATCGGCGACGATAACTTCCTGCTGGATCTGGATCGGGCCGAAGAATTGCGGCAATGCATGATCCGGTCGGGACGAATTTACCGCCTGTTTACGTTCGGCTCGGCCGACCGGGTGGCGGAGTTCGGGGCCGAAAAACTGGCCGAGATGGGCGTCAACCTGATCTGGATCGGACGGGAAAGCATTTATTCCCCGTACCAGAAGAACCTGGGCCGGAACATCAGGGAGATGGTGGCCGAGCTCGGTCGATACGGGATCAAGGTCATCTTAAGCTCCATCCTGCTGGTGGACGAACACACCCGGGAGAACATCGAGGCCGACATCAACGATCACCTGGCCTGCCGGCCGACGTTCAGCCAGTTCACCTTTTATTCCCCCCTGCCGGGCACACCTCTTTATGACCGCGTGAAATCCACGGGTCGGCTGTTGACGGCCATTCCCTATGAGGAGTGGCACGCGTTCAAACAACCCTGGTTCGTTCATCCGGAATTTAACCTCAAGGAAGCCGAGATAATCCAGAACCGGGCCTATGACCGGGATTTTTACGAGTTGGGGCCGTCCCTGCTGCGCTATATCCGGACGGATGTCGAGGCCTGGCGTTTTTTAAAGGATTCTTCCAAACAGCATCTGGTTGCCCGGGCGGCCGACCTGGCCGCTGATATGGGCAAGTACCGGATTCTGCTCCTGGCCATGGGCCGGTTGTTGCCCCGCCCGGAAATGCGGCAAATGGCGGTTGACACGCTGGCCGATATCGAGAGCGCCTTCGGGCCGGCCACCGTCTTTGAAAAAGCCGCGGCCGCCGGAATGGCCCTGTTCGGCCGCGCGCGAGAGATCAGAACCCGTCTGACCGGAGACGCCCTCCAGCCGCCCACGCGCATCCGGCATTATGGCCGCCTTTAAAGAAAGTCCTGAAAGACTCAACCTCGCCGTCCCGCCAGCCTTTGACCTATTCCGGCGCCGGCGTGCGAAGTAAGGCCAGCTTGTCGCAGATATAATCTTTTCAGACAGCGCAGTTGCCCAGTTGCCGGGACCGGCCGTCTTGCCTGATGTCACACATCTGGCAGTGGAAGAACTTTTTTCGCCGGCCTTGCAGTCGACACCGATAAAGGACTCGCGCCGGAATTCTGTTTTTTCCCAAAAGGGTTGTCTTAAAGGTAAAAAAAAGCTATTTTTTTAATTATTTTCTTTAATCAAATTGTTGCCTGGGCCGACCCCAAACCGGTACACGCCAATGAAAGACGAATACAAAACAAAAAAGCAGCTCATCAACGAATTGATGGAACTGCGAAAACAAATCAATAAAACGGATTTCGCGGAAAGTCTGGCGGATAAGCACGGACTTTTTTTAAATGCCGCCGGGGAAGGCTTTATCGTCTTGGATACTCAGGGGAAACAATTATTTATCAATCCATCCGCGGCAAAAATGCTGGGCTATTCAGTCACTGAACTGACAGGAAATCAAAGCCATTCACTATGGCACTACAAAAAATCTGATGGAAGCGCTTATCCTGAAGAAGAATGTCCGATCTATGCCGCATATAAAGATGGTAAGACCCATAGTGCAGATGACGAGGTGTTCTGGAGGAAAGACGGCACTTGTTTCCCTGTTCAATATACCAGCACCCCTGTCATGGAAGCCGGAGAGATTACAGGCGCTGTCATAACATTCATGGACATAACAGACCGCAAGCGGATGGAGAAATCCCTGAAGCTTGATGAAGAACGCCTCGAGGCATTACTGACGCTTTCCCGGATGGATTTTACATCTGAGCAGGAGATTACGGATTTTGCACTGGAAGAAGGGGTCAGGCTGACGAAAAGCAAAGGCGGTTATCTTCATTTCTTTAATGAAGACGAACAAACCATCCATCTTTATGCATGGTCAAAAGACGTACTGAAAACATGTACGGCAGCACAGGATCATCATTATCCCCTGGAAGCCGCCGGATTGTGGGCGGACAGCGTTCGATTCAGAAAGGTGGTTATTCATAACGATTATCAATCACTGGCCAATAAAAAAGGATACCCGGAAGGCCATTTCCATTTAATTCGCCATCTGGGCATTCCGATTTTTGATGGAAATCGAATTGTGGGCGTTACCGGGGTGGGCAATAAAGAAGAACCGTATGATGAATCCGATGCCCGACAGATTAACCTGTTCATGAACAGTATGTGGCGGATAATGAAGCAGAAACGGTTGGAACAGGAGCGCGAGAAACTTGTCGTAGAACTTAAAGAATTGTCATTAAAGGACGAACTCACCGGCCTTTATAATCGTCGCGGGTTCTTATCCATAATGGCACAGCAATGCGCCATCGCCAAACGGGTCAAAAACAATGCCATGTTACTTTATATAGATCTGGATGGCATGAAACAGATCAATGATCTGCACGGTCATGCGGAAGGTGACCTGGCGTTGATCGGTGCCGCAAGTATTTTAAAAAATGCTTTCAGAGAATCAGATATTATCGGACGGATCGGTGGAGACGAGTTTGCTGTTTTCGGCATGGTAACGGAAGATAAGGACGTGGATGCCATCACTTCTCGTATCAATGAAAAATTTGAAAAACTTATCGGCGAATATAACGCGCATTCAAAAAAGCCTTATACGATTTCCATGAGTTACGGAATATCCTTCGCTGGTTCCAAAAACGCTTTTTCCTGTGATTCAATGATGTCCGAGGCTGACAACAACATGTATTTTCAGAAAAAGAATAAAAGTTAAAATATTTGCCAGGTCACGGTTTTTTAGGAAAGTGGCAGGAGAGCCGTGTCCGTATGCCATATTGCGAACTGAGGTGTAAAAATGTCCGCTGATCAAAAAGGGATGCAGTTGCCGAAGGATACGGATTGGGTTAGCCGAGTCCGACAGAGAAGCACTGCTCCCCATCCTCACTCCCGCCGCCAGGCTGATGAAACGCCTGCATAAACATATGGGCGCCTATACCTGTAAAGACCTCACCGGGTATGACGTTAGCGATCTTAATCAGGCCATCGCCTTCTATTCTTCTCCCGAGCGGGAAAAATGCGTTGAACGCGTTGGCGCAGGCGCGGAAATTACTGCCGCGCTTCTGGTCCAACTGGATAGAAACGGCGAACTCTTTCGTCCCCTGGGATAATGATTCATCATTACCGCCCGCCTGAAATACCCAGGAAATCGGTGGGCAGAATACGTATTTCAACTCGATATTACAATTTCATAAATCATCAATAGATATATCCCCCGATTCGTTCGTTTAACTTTTTCCCTCTGCGCTAAATGGAGCGGACTAACGGAACAGATATTCATGGATGGCACCGGAATTCTCCCGCGTTCCGTTTTTGCCGCGACGCATGCACCGGGCGTGCGGATTTCTGGGACAGAACGATCCGCTTGTGGTCTGGGTCACATGGCGTCCACATAAGCCCGGCGGCCGGAAAACCATTGACAGAAAAGGCCTGTTTTGATATAAATAACTATTTTAAAAGCAACTTTTTATCGCTATGGCTCTGGGCCGAGCTGATTTCTGACAATCCGGACAGGGGAGACATTTCCTCCCCGTTCCCCACAACACAGCGAGCTTTTCATGAAGCGTTTGCGACTTCCCTTCAAAAAAAGACTGTTCCTTTATTTTTTCGCTGCCATCACCTTCACATTGATCTGCGGCGGCGGGGTCAGCGATTTTTTCTGGATCAAGAAAGGCGTCCATGAGCGGATGGGCCATTTTGAGAACCTGGCGCTGACCGCGGGCGAATTGATCGCGCCGGCGGTGGCCAAAGATGACTGGGCCGGGGCACTGATGGTGCTCCGGACCTTTCACCGGGCCAATCCCCAGCTTACCCATCTGGTGCTGGACGTGGAAGGAAAGGCTGTCGCCCAGGCTCCGGACGGGAACCCGCCGCCGGGCCTGATGAACGGACTGGGCAAGCCCGTCTCCGGCAACCTGGAACGTTCGGATACGGACTGGCACCGTGATCCCCATCTCATCTACTTCCGTGTCCCGGTCGCGGATGACCGGCAGGCCGTGCTTCATGTGTCCCTGTCCCTGGCGCAACTATTCAAAGAGCAGTTCCAGTTCCGGGCCATATACGCTGTTTTCGCGGTTCTCATCATTCTGGTGCTGCCGGCGCTTCTGGCCCTGAAGTTTTCCGTAAAGCTGTTCCGCCCTGTCAGGCTGCTTCAGGAGGGTTCCGCCCGGATCGGCGCCGGAGACCTGGAATACCGCCTGAACGTTCCCACCGGTGACGAGCTGGAGGACCTGGCCAATGACCTGAACCGCATGGCCGAGAACCTGATCCAGGCCCGGAGCAACCTGGAGCAGAAGGTGGCCGACCGGACCCGGGCGCTGGAAGCCGAGGTGGCCGAACGCCGCCGGGCCGAAACCCGGTTCCGGGACCTGTTTGAGCTGTCTCCCGTGGGCATCATGGAGATGGACTGGACCGGGACCGTGGAAGGGGCCGGGGACGTGACCCCGTCCACGGGCTGCGTCCTGACGGATTTGCTGCAGAAACATCCGGACAAGGTCAAGAAAATGGTGCGGGAAGCCCGGCTGGTGGGCGCCAACCGGGCCGCTCTCCAGCTTCTGGGTTTCGAACGCCTGGAAGATCTGCAGAAGGCGTTCGGGCCTTACGTATCCCATCATTTCATGGACCAGATCCAGGCGGAGATGGCCGACTCCCTTCTACGGGTCAAGTGCAACGAGTTGCCGTCGGGGCTTTTCATGGAAAGACCCGTCACCCGCCCGGACGGGGAGACCCGAATCCTGGCCTTCAAGTGGGCCGACGTCCACAAAGACTCCGGGTACCACAACATCGTGACCGTCATCGATCTCACCGAGCGTAAGCTGGCCGAGGAAGCCATCCGGAAAGCCAGGGACGCTGCCCAGAACGCCAACCAGGCCAAGAGCGAATTTCTGGCCAACATGAGCCATGAAATCCGCACACCTTTAAACGCCATCGTGGGCATGACCCACCTGGCGCTTTCAACGGACCTGACCCCCAAGCAGCAGGACTATCTGGAAAAAGTCCAGTCCGCGGCCCGGAGCCTGCTGGGCATCATCGACGACATCCTGGACTTTTCCAAAATCGAGGCGGGCAAGCTCGACCTGGAGGAAATGCCCTTTCAGCTGGAAGAGGTCCTGGACGACGTGACCAACCTCATCGCTTTGAAGGCCCATGAAAAGGGGCTGGAATTTCTCATCCACGTGGACCCGGAAGTTCCCTACTCCCTCAAGGGCGATCCGCTGCGCCTGGGCCAGGTGCTCATCAACCTGACCAACAATGCCGTGAAATTCACGCCCAGCGGCGAGATCATCCTGAAAGTCCGGGCCCGGGACAAGACCGAGGAAAGCGTCACCCTGGAGTTTTCCGTCCGGGACACGGGCATCGGCATGAACCAGGAGCAGGTGGAAGGGCTTTTCCGGGCGTTTACCCAGGCCGACACCTCTACCACCCGGAAGTTCGGCGGCACGGGCCTGGGCCTGGTCATCTGCAAACGCCTGGTGACCATGATGGACGGCGACATCCGCGTGGAAAGCGAAACCGGCCGGGGATCGGTTTTCACCTTCACGGCGGTTTTAAAAAGGCAGCAGACCGAGAAGAGAAGGCCGGACCGTTTCGTTCCCGCCCCGGACCTCCGGGGTATGCGCGTTATGGTGGTGGACGATAACGCCTCCGCCCGGGAAATCATGGATTCCATGCTCGCCTCCTTCACCTTTGACGTGACGCTGGCGGACTCGGGCGCCCGGTGCCTGGAGCTCCTGTCTGAAAACGGACCGGAAAAGCCCTTTGAGCTGATCATCATGGACTGGAAAATGCCGGACATGGACGGCCTGGAGACCGCCCGGCGGATCATTGCCGGAGCCGCGGAAAAGGGCGGGCAAAGGCCGAAAATCATCATGCTCACGGCCTACGGCCGGGAAGAGGTCATGCGCCGGGCCGAAGAAATCGGCATCGACCGGTTTCTGTTAAAACCCGTGAGTCACAGTATCTTTTTCGATACCATCATGCAGGCCTTCGGAAAAGACCTTCCCCCGTCCACCCGCAGGAAACGCCCGGGCGACATGGGGAAAGTCACCCTTTCCTGCCTGGCCGGGGCCCGGATCCTGGTGGCGGAGGACAACCCCATCAACCAGCAGGTGGCCCGGGAGATCCTGGAAAACGCCGGGATGTCCGTGGAGGTGGCGGACAATGGGCTGGAAGCCGTCCACATGGCCGTGGCCGGAAATTTCGACGCCGTGCTCATGGACGTGCAGATGCCGGTCATGGACGGTTACCGCGCCACCAGCGAAATACGGGGGAACGAAAACATCTCCCGGCTGCCCGTCATCGCCATGACCGCCCATGCCATGGCCGGGGACCGCCAGAAGAGCCTGGACGCGGGCATGAACGACCACGTCACCAAACCCGTCAATCCCCAGGAACTCCTTTCAGCCCTGGCCCGCTGGATCGGGCCCCGGAACCGCACGAAACCCGCCGCCGCTTCCCGGCCGACCCGGGCCCCTCTGCCCGGGAGCCTCCCGGGATTTGATCTGGACGCCGGACTCGACCGTCTCTCCGGCAACGCCGGGACCTATGCGGATCTGTTGAAGCGCTTTGCCGACGACTACCGTGACGCGGCCGGAGAACTGGCCCGCCTCCTGGAGTCGGGGGACATGGAAACCCTGCGCCATCACGTCCACGGCATCAAAGGCGTGGCCGGAAACCTGGGGGCCGGGGCGGTGGAAAGCGCGGCCCGGGACATGGAGCAGGCCATCGCCCAGGGGGAGAAAGTCCTTCCGGAACTCCTGGGGAAACTGGCCGCGGCGCTTGCCCCCCCGCTGGAGGCCCTGGAGCGCTTTTTCTCAGGACAGGCACCGCCCTCCCGGAGCGGTTCCGGCGCCCAGCCGCCGCCTTTGGCCGAAGGCGCCCTCGACCGTCTGGCGGAACTGTTAAGCATCAATGACACGGGCACGGAGGAAGCCTTTGAAGAAGTCCGGGAGGCCATTTTTGCCGCGGCTTCCGGGGAGGCCGGGGAACTGGAGAAGAACATCCGGAACTTCAATTTCAAGGGCGCCCTGGAATCGCTGAAAAAAATTGTCAGCCTCCTGGAAAAAGAGGCGGAGGCGGGGTCACCGCGGGACTAACTCATGAATAATGCCAGACGAAGAATTCTCATCGTGGACGACATGCCGTCCAATATAAAGATATTGAACGACATCCTCCGCGAGGATTACGCCGTGAGCGTTGCCATCAACGGGGCCGAGGCCCTGGAGATCGTCCGGGGCCCGGCCCGGCCGGATCTGATTCTCCTGGACATCATGATGCCCGAAATGGACGGATACGAGGTCTGCCGCCGGCTCAAGGACGATCCGGAAACCCGGGAGATTCCCATTCTTTTCGTAACGGCCATGGGAGACGTGGAGGACGAAACCCGGGGCCTGGAACTGGGCGGGGTGGACTACATCACCAAGCCGGTTTCTCCCCCCATAGTCCGGGCGCGAGTCAACAATCACATCCGCCTCAAGCTCCACCAGGACCACCTGGAAGAACTGGTCTGGGTCCGCACCCGGGAACTGGCCGTCACCCAGGACGCCACCATCAGGAGCCTGGCTTCCCTGGCGGAAACCCGGGACAATGAGACCGGCGGCCACATCCTGCGCACCCAGCGCTACGTGCGGGCCCTGGCCGAGCATCTCCGCTCCCGGGGAAATTTTCTCTCCCTCCTGGACGACCGCTACATCGATCTTTTATTCAAGTCCGCCCCCCTCCACGACGTGGGCAAGGTGGGCGTGCCTGACGCCATCCTGCTCAAACCCGGCCGACTCACCGGCGAAGAATTCGCGCAGATGAAAAAGCACACCACCCTGGGCCGAGACGCCATCCGGCGGGCGGAAGACCGGCTGGAGGGAGACACCGGGTCTTCCTTTTTGCGGCTGGCCCGGGAGATCGCCTACACCCACCACGAAAAATGGGACGGCTCCGGATACCCCGAAGGGCTCTTTCGGGAGGACATCCCGGTATCGGGCCGGCTCATGGCCGTGGCCGACGTCTATGACGCCCTGGTGACCCGGCGCGTTTACAAACCGGCCTTTGCCCACAACAGAGCCGTGGCCATCATCGAAGATGGACTGGGCTCCCATTTCGACCCGGACGTGTGCCGGGGGTTTCTTGAAATCGAGGACACCTTCCGGAACATCGCCCTGGAATTCTCCGATTGCGAAGAAGACCGTGCCGCCCTGCTCTCCGGGGATGACTAAATCCTTGGCCTTCAAGGGAGCCGTCTCGGGATCGGTGCGTCAAAAGGACAAGCAGTTGCCTTTCCCGGGAGGTTGAACCATGATGGAAGAGTGGAAGCAGAACATTATCTATGTGGTCTTGTTTCTTGTCCTGGTCCTGCTGGGAGGTTTTCTGGACTGGCTGCACTACAAATATCCGGAAATGATGGCGCCTAAAGTAAAACCGAAGAAGGCGAGACCGGGGGAAAAAAAGCCGGACAGGGTGAAAAAAAGCGGGAGCACGCCTTTTGTTCCTGTCCCTGAAAAACACAAAATCCCTGAACCGGAACCGGAGGCGGCCCCCGGTTCCGGCCATCAAGAGGAGAACGGCGGGTCACCCGGGCAGGGCCAACCCTGCCCCCGGTGCGGGGGCGGATACCGGAACTTTTGTGCCGGCTTTATTTTTGTAAAGTATCTGGACGGTGGCCTGGGTGAACTGCACCAGTGCGGGATGTGCGGTAAATACTGGGATCGTGACGTGACCTACGACAGAAGCCGCGAGCTGGACACGGAGACCGTCAACATAATACTCTCAACCGGATCCGTTACTTGATCGTCACGGATTCGATGTGAGCGGTGCTGACGCAGATGAAATCATGGGGGAGGACGACGGTCTTTTTCATCCATTTGTCCTGTTTTTTATATATCTCGGCGATACCGGCCTGGGTCAGAGGGACAAATTTGTCCTTGGCCCGCTGGCGGAATATCCCGAAAAATTTTCCGGTGATGTCATAAAAGGAACCGGCCACCTGATGCGTGATGATGCTGATCTCCTGCGCATTATCCGGCGTCCTTTTGGCCACGGTTGTTGCCCGTTTTTTTTCCGACTGGTCTCCCACGGTCGGCACATCATCATAAAACAAGAAGACTTCGGAAATCCGTATCTGGATTTTTTCAAACTGCCGGTAAACGGACGTATCATCGAGCATCAGCCGGGCATCATGCATCATGATCGAATTGTCAAAACATTTTTCATCTGGATTTTTCCAGAAGGTATAGGCGCTGTTAAACAGATCGGTGGTTCTGTAATTGGCATTGGGCAAATCCACCAGGCCGGAATATCGTTTTCCAAGGGACGTGATGACGGTCAGCTTTCTCTGCGCGGTATCCATGGCAAACCTCTTTTAAATTGACATTACGGATAATGGAAGGGACTGATCCTGAAAATTTTTGATTAATTTAGCATGGGTGGCAGCCGGTGGCAAACATAATTAAGAAGTACTTAAAAAATACCGCGTTAATCTTAAAGGGCGCCACCCATCATTTTCGTCATGCCGTACAAATTCCAACCGCGCCCGTCTTGATAAGCGGCGCTTTCCATGGTATGGTTGCGTAAGAGAAAACCATTGATGGTAATGCATTCCGGCCCGGCAACCGTCTGCTTGATGTGGGGCGTTACTGATCGCCAGCCGCTATAATCGAAGAGGATCCGGGTGAAGGTAACGGAGCATGCAACCGAAAAAAATTTTTGCCGTTGTGGCTTATGAGAAATGCCGCCCCGGTCAATGCGATCCGGAAGACGGACGGTGCGCTTCCGCCGCGGCCTGCTCCCACAAGGTCATCAAACAGATCGACGGCGCCTTTGAATCGCCCGTTATTTTCCAGGATATGTGCATGGGCTGCCGGGATTGCATTGATGCCTGCCCCCTGGGGGCCGTTTCCATGAAACAGGTGTCCTGACCCAGTGATATTCTATGACCGCTTCTTTATCGTGAGGGCCTTATCCCCGACTTTTAGCCTCTTTGATGGGATCCGGAATGAAAACATTTGAAAAGGTGGAAATCGTGGGCGCCGGCCTGGCCGGCCTGGCGGCGGGGATAACCCTGGCCCGCCGGGGTTTCAAGGTTACGGTTCACGAAGGACGGAAGCGTCCGGGAGGCGATCTCTCCTACGCGGATTCCACCATCATGGACGTGCCGGCGGTGAGAAGGGAGTTGGGGCTTGAGGTGGAGGAGTCCCTGGAACCCTGGACCATCACCCGGGCCTGGGCTTACGGAAAGAAATACGAGTTCGAACTGCCGCGAGGCGTGGAGGGCTTTACCGTGGAACGCGGCAGGGGCGAGCACTCGCTGGATAACGTGCTTTACCAGCAGGCGTTGCGGGAGGGGGTGGAAGTCCGTCTGGGCAGCAGACTCTCCGGGCAGGAGATAAGGGATCTGCCTGTCGGTTCCATTCTGGCCACCGGTTTGGACCGGCAGACTTTTGAATCTCTTGGCCTGCCTTGCCGGCGTTTTTTCTGTCACATGGCCACCGGCAAAGGTGACCCGTCGCGGCCGGGTGTGATCATCCATCTGGACCGTTACACGCACGAGTACGGCTATTACTTCCAGCGGGGGGAAGCGGCCGGGGCACTGGTCTTCAGTCTGCGGCGGCCCATGACCGAAGAGGAAAAAGAGGCGTTTAAAACCAGCCTGGGGGAGCGGGACGGTATCGCTTTCGACCGCTGGGATGACCATGTCGCCGCCTGGGCCGCCTGGCCCCTGGGCGGGCGTCGCAACCTGCGTCTCTTTCAGGGAGGCAAGATCCTGGCCGGCACCCTGGCCGGGCTGATCAGCCCGGTGCTCCTCTTCGGTGTCAACGGCGCCCTGGTGTCCGGGAAAATAGCCGCCCTGGCGGTTATTGATCCCGACGCGGCCCGGCGCGAGTTTCAGCGGATGGCGCCCCTCTACCGGCCGCAGTCAGTCTTCCGCAAACTCAGGGAATACCTGCCTCACGTCTTGCTGAAGCCCTTGACCCAGGCCATCCTTGCTACCTATGATCCCGATTCCCTGCCGTATGCCATGAAATTCATGCTCTGGCCCCCGGGCTACCGATACAAAAGAGAGAAACAGCCTGCCGGTTTATCTTGATGGATGGGCCGCCCGGTACTCCTCCAGCGCCTTGAGCATGTCGTTCATCAAATCTTTTGAAAAATCCTGGCCGGCCAGCTGCTCCTGAACGGCTTTGCCCGCCTTTTTTAGCGTCTCCTGGTCTTCGGGAGAAAACGTCATCACTTTGATGCCGCATTTGGACTCAAACGCCTCCAGGCACTTCTTTTCGTAGCTTCGGAGCTGGATCCGCCATTCCGGCTCAATGGAGTTTAATTCATGCACAAAAACTTCCTTGAAATTATGGGAAAATACCGGCGATATGCCGTATTTTTTCTCAATTCTTTTCTGAAACTGGGTGCTGACAATGACGGCGCCCGGGGAGTAGAACAACGGTGGGGTCAAATAGTAGTTTGAATATTGGTAGGCCTGCATACCCAGCATCCAGGCCGCCGGCGCCAGGTTGGTATCCGCCATGCCGGTACTCAGCGCGGAAACGATTTCCGGGACCGCCACCGGCGTGGCGTTAATGCCCAGTTCCTTATATAAAGGCGCTTCGATGGCCGGGAACCACATCAGCGGCTTGCGGGCTCTTAAATCCGCCAGCCCGGTGATTTTGTTCTTGGAGAACATATAAAAAAAGCCCGTATCGATCAGCGCCGCCAGGATGTACCCTCTCTGTTCAAAAGTCTCATCCAGTCTTTTCCGGAATTTTTCGCATACGTAGTCAATTTCATCGTAATTATTGAAAAGGCCGGGTATCAACAGCGCCGATGTGTCCGGCGAGGCGGACCAGACACCGAGCGACGTGCAGCCGCAGGCGTCAAGCTGGCCGATGTCCATTTTTCGCAGGATGTCGGTGTCCTCGCCCATGACACCGCCGGCGTATATCTTTACCTGGACCCTGCCGCCGCTTAATCGTTTGATCTCCGGAAAGAAAACCGATTCCGGTACGCTTAACCAGGGTGTTCCGGAAGGGGCCAGTGTGCCGAGGTTGACCAGGATGGGATCGCTTTCCGAGGCCGGGGTTGAGGCCACCCGCCAGATGATTTCTTTGACGTCCTTCCATTCCAGATAAGAAGAAAACAGACCGTTGATGCGGTCGGGACATGCTTTTAAAAGATAGCGGGAGGTTTTTTGACTGTTCATCAGAGACAGGATGTTTTTTTCAGCGGCGGACCGAAGATCGTTCTGTGTCAGCGTCCCGGATTTTAACAGGGCCTTCAGCGCCTGCTGACGTTTGACCAGTTCCGGGCTGAATTCATTCCCGGTCCAGATCGCCTCAAGGCTGTCACGCAGGGTGGCCTGTGTGTCTGAAGAACCGCTGTCTGCCGCGGTGACAACGGCCGGTTGAACGGCTAATGCAACAATAACGAATAAACAACCCAATACCTGTCGTCGGGTTTTGACAACCCCTGCACGCGAAAAAGTCATGATTTACGCCTCTCATATATATTGATGAAAAGTAACCGTATCCTAAAAATTATAAGAGCTAATATTCATGCCCGGTATCACAATTGTCAACTGAATTCCCGCTGCCGGGAACTCATTCTGAAATTACCCGGAAGCGCGGCAAGCGCAATGTCTGGTTACAGGCGGCAGTGACAGGAGGTACAACAGGATAATTACAGCGCCCAGCAGACGGACCCCGGTGATCAGGCTCAAGTACTCCCCAAGTCCGCCGATCATGGCGCCCAGCAGGTTCCATCCCAGCGCGACAGGAGGGTTGGTCGCCTGGCGGAAAGAAGAGGAAAAGACCAATCCAGCCCCGAAAACGGGCAGCGCCACGCGCAGTATACCGGCCAGGCCGCGCGTCGGGAAATCATAACCCAGAAAAAATCCGGGATGAAAAACGAACCCCAACGCCAGGGACGCGAATATAATCAGATAGCTCGGCCAGTAGGGCAATCGCGGATAAAGCAGAATCACCATATTGGATAATCCTACCGCAATCAGCACACCGACAATAACGATTGAATTCACCAGCCAGTCTGCCCCTAAAATCAGCGAGAGCTCTGTGATGCTCTTGATCTCGAGCATCATGAAAGCCGCGCCCAGCAGCAGGAAGTGGGCATCAACCTGTTTCAAACTGCGGGGGTTCGCAATCGTGATCCCGACCAGTGAGATGAGCATTACGCTCAATATTAAAAACAGATACGCTCTGGGGATCATCGGTTTTTTGAGGAAAAACTGGGGCCAGTCATCCGTACTCACCGGGATCGATTGGTCGTATTCCGCCTTCGGCGGAGGCGACCCTTTGCCGATAAGGAGCATGGGGCCTCCTCCCCAGACCAGCTTTGCCGGGTCGGAGATCGAAAACCCGAACACCCGCCACAGGATTTCCCGGATTCTCGCCTGCGTCCAGGGTAAGGACCAGTGATAGCCGCTGAACTCCATGGCGAACAGGCCATCCGGTTTAAGATGTCTCCGGATCTGTTCAAAAAATTCCATGGTCATGATATAGCTGTCCAGCCTCAGTCCTGCGCTGGCGGCAAACTGGGTATGAGAATCCACAATATTCTTTACGATCAGATCGTACTGCTTATCCGTTTGTTCAAGAAAGGACCGGGCGTCCCTGCGGATGACATTGACATGGGGATTGGCATAAGGGCGCTCCGGATGGTACCGAACGCCCATTTCCACTATACCGGGATCGATTTCAACCGCATCGATTTCCGGCACGCCGGCACGAATTGCCGCGGCCGCTTCATTCCCCACGCCGGCCCCGATAATCAGAACCCTTTCCGGATGGGGCTTGTACCGATAAGGCGTTGTATAAGTCCGATAAAAGATAGATGTCCTGGGGTTATAGGTGTCCAGTGCCCACTGGGAATTCCTGATGCCTTCCGGATCGGCGTTTTTGGCGTAGGAATAATCCATGATGCTCTGGTGATAGTCGTAATTGACAAAAACCGGCGCCTCCATCAGGTGCCGGCCATTGAGATCCAGGGGAAAGCCGGATAGCCGGACATACCAGAAGTTACATGAAACCCGCTGATAGGGGGACCATATGACCGGATATGTCGTGCTGTTGACATGCTGCCATACAATAAAAAAAACAGCACAGACCATCACCCAGAAAGGCGCCTGCTTTTTTACGTTTCGGGAAACGAGAAAAACACAAGGGAGAAGTCCGATCGCAAACCAGAATTCGGGAGAAAGCCCCGTAAACGATATGACGATAAAAGCAATCGATCCGGAAATCGCTCCGGAGATGTTGATCAGATAGGCCTGCAGCGGGGGGATCTGGCAGAAACATCTGGCGATAATTACCCCGATGGGGACCATCAGCAGAGAAACAAAGATAAAAACACCGATGATGACGAATTCTCCCAGGCCTTTTGTCCCCTCGAACTCGATCGTAAAATCAAGCTGGTCCGGTTTATTCCGCTGACGGTCGGCGCTTTCTCCGGTTTGCTGGTATATACCGGAATTCTTGCCGAACCCCCTTGCTCTCAAATCCTCACCGGCCATCCGTATGGTAATCGTGCCGATCAACAAACCCGTCAGGAAAAGAGCAATCAGGGTGCCTTTGCTAACCTTTATTCGAGAGAAAGCAATGCAGCCAAGCCCCAAGCCCAGAAAACAGGCGAGCAACACCAGCGATCGGAAAAACGCCAGAAAAGGAAGTTCACAGGGGATCCATCGTATCAGCAAGATTTCCCAGAAGAGCGAGATGAAGCTGGCCACGAAAAGCTGCCATAGAACAATTGTCCGGGATGCCCCCCGCCTTTCATCAGATGCCGACGCCGCGGGTGTTATTATCGATAACCGGCTATCGTCCATTATCTGGCCTTTTTGATCATGTTCGGGTTTACTTCCTCGCAGCTTGCTTTGATAAGATCACCATAAACCTTGATAAATATCCCGCTGCTTGCGGTGGGGTGTGCTGTTGTTGATAAAGGATAGCGGGGTCCTTCCTGACGGGTATCTATAACAAGGTCGCTCTCAGGTGTCAAAGTTTTTGCGGCTACACGCCATGTATGGGCAGCAGAAGAGCGGTTGACAGTGGAAAAGAAGTTTAGTATACCCGCAGTCGTGTTAAATTCAATATATTCAATGCCGTAGATAAAGAAGGGCCTGATATTAAATAAAGTCCGCATTTTCAAATTTTTTCTGAGAACTATCTGTAGAGGCAGGCACGAATGCAGCGTCAATCTTTATATCGAAATTTCAGTGTATACGGTATTTTTACAGTTTCAGGTGCCAGCGCTCTCATTTATCAGATTATCTGGTCGCGCTGGTTGAGCCTTTCCCTTGGGACCACCACCGCTTCGGTTTCCATTGTCCTGGGCTGTTTCATGATCGGGCTCGCGCTGGGGAGCCATGTCGCCGGACGCGTGCTGCACCGTGTGACAAACGTGATGAGATGGTATGCCGTCATGGAACTGGGCATCGGCTCATTTGCCCTGATCTTTCCGTGGCTGTTCGGCCTCGGGGACACCATCTTTTCAATTATAATGAGCGCGGATTCTTCTCCCGCCTACAGCCTGTCGGTGCGGGCGATCTTTTCTTTCCTGCTGTTGATGGTACCGACCACGTTTATGGGTGCTACCTTGCCGCTGCTGACCGAATACTTCCGGCGTAACCCCCGCCGGACTTTCAGTTTCCGGGCCGGTTTGCTGTACGCCGCCAACACCCTGGGCGCGGCCATTGGCATCATAGCGGCCAGTTTCGTCCTGATAGAGTTGGCCGGTGTTTCAGCAACCAATATGATCGCTGCTTTCATGAATTTTTCCGTTGCGTTTGCGGGCTTTCTCCTCTCACGCCGGGAAACGGGTTCGGGAGACCTGGCGCAGAAAGGCCCGCCGCCGCCGTCCCCTGATACCAGCGGTGACAATATTGATGTGAAGGGCCTTTCTTTTCACGGTAAAGTGGCTATCGCCGTACTGACGGGCAGCGGCGCCGTCGCTCTGGCTTCCGAAGTGTTATGGACACGCACACTGGAAACGCTGGTGGGCAACTCGACTTACGCCTTTGCCACGATTGTGCTGCTCTACCTGGTCGGGATCGCCCTCGGCAGCTGGCTGATGGCGCTGTTTGTCAACCGGTTACGGCAGGACGATTTGCCAATCTGGCTGGCAGGCCTTCAGTTGGCCATGGGGGCGTGGGGCATTGTTTCCATTATCTTGTTCGAAAGGCTCGCGACAGGTATCGCCACTAACAGCTCGGCTATGGTTCACCTGGCTGTTATCTTTCTGGCGTATCTGAAAGCGATGCTGATGCTGATGCCGCTTTCGCTTTTTTCCGGAGCGTGTTTCCCGCTGGCCGCGCGGATGCTTGACCCCGGATCGGTTGATCCGAGAGGGGAAGCGGTTGCCCGGGCTTACTCTTGGAATACCATCGGAGCGGTTGCCGGTTCTCTGACAGCCGGTTTCATTGTGGCCCCCCGCTATGATTACTTCAACGCTCTTTTTCTGCTGGCTTTTTGTTACGGACTGATCTGCCTGGTGGCGCTTCTCTTTTTGATATGGTTTGAGAGAAAGTCGTTCCGGCGCCAGGCTGTACTTCTTTTGCCGGCGGGAATCGCGGCACTGGTCGTGATCGTTATATCGATAAACGGTACGAAGGCGGAAAGCTGTTTTGTGCGGCACATCAAAAAGAAATCCCCTGGTTTAACGATTCCTTTTCATAAACCGGGGATGCAGGGGGTGGTAACGGTAGTCAAATTATGGTCGAACGGCCTTTATGACAAGCTGCTGGTTAACGGAATCGGCATGACCGTTAAGGCAACGGATACGAAGATCATGGCCCACCTTCCTTTGCTGATTCATCCTAACCCTGAAAACGTACTGGTAATCTGCTTTGGAATGGGGACGACCTATCGTTCGGCCGTTTCTCATGGGAGAAACGTTACCGTCGTCGAGCTTGTCCCGGAGGTCTTTGAAGCGTTCCCCCATTTTTATGCCGATGCCGACCAGATAAGGGCCTACCCTCGGGGGCGCATGATTGTCAATGATGGACGGAATTTTTTGAAACTGACACGGGAGAAATTCGATGTTATCACCATTGACCCTCCCCCCCCGATCGATGCGGCCGGAGTAGTCAATCTGTATTCAAGGGAGTTTATAGAATTGGCAAGGTCCCGGCTGAAAGATGGCGGGATCATGGCTCACTGGTATCCTTTTGTCGGGACCGGTAGCGGGGTCGACGACAGAGAGACGTTCATGTCGCTTGTCAAGACCTTCTCGAGCGCTTTCCCCTGCGTTTATATCAAACAAGGTTACAATAAAATGGGACTGCATGTAATCGGGGCAGCGGAACCTGTCAAAACGAGCCCCAGTGAAATAGAGATGCGATATTACAGCCCGCCGGTGGCCGCGGACCTTCTTGAGTGGGATCCCGTACCCCTCGACTTTTTTTTAGCTTTTCCGCAACTTTCGGGCAGAGCCCCTGAATTGCCGGACTTGACGGATGATAACCCTTATCTGGAGTTTTACCTGCTTCGCACGCTCCGGGGAGGCAGGCAGAAGATGTTTCCGATAAGCCTCTGGTAAGCGTGGGGCGGGCGTAAATTTTTAGAGAGGCCTTAAGGCTGTCGCCTGAAGCTACCGGAGTCGCCGCTTTCAACGGCACAATCCACCTTTTTGCGCGCCATTTAAGACCGAACAGTTTCCCAATTCACACGCTTTTTGCGCATCGCGGCAACCGGAGGAAATGTCTCCTGTCTTTAAATAGGCAAAAGCCCGATTGTTATAGGCGTCGGCGTAATCCGGTTGAAGACGGATGGCGTGGTTGTAATCCCTGATGGCAAGCTGATAATCGCCCAGCACCAGATAGGAGTTGCCCCGGTTGCTGTGGGCTTTAGTGTGATCAGGGTTAAGGCTGATGGCCTTGTTTAAATCCTCAATTGACTCCCGGTACAGCCTCAAGACTTTACCGTAGGCGGTTCCCCGGTTGTAATATCCCTCAGCGTTATCCGGGGCCAGACGTATGGCCTCGTCGTAGTCTCTGAGGGCCTGTTGATACTGACCGGTTTTGATGTAGGCATTTCCCCTGTTATTGTAAACATCGGCATAATCCGGTTTAAGCCGCACGGCCATGTTGTAATCTTCAAGGGCTTGCTGATAAAGGCCCTGGTCCTCGTATAGTTTTCCCCGGTTATTGTAGGGAAGGTGGTTGCCGGGATTCATCAGGATGGTTTTGTTGTAATGATAAAGGGCCTTTTCGTTATCGCCCTGCTGGGAATAAGCGTGGCCCAGGTTAAAATGCGGCAGCGGGTTGTTTCTGGTCACGGCCAGCGCGTGACCGAAAATACTGAAGCTGTCTTTCCAGTAACCGCATTGTCTCCAGGTCAAACCCGCCAGAACCAGAAGAACGGCAATCGCCGACGGGAAAAGGAGTTTTTCGCGGGTATCCCGGCGCGGGAATAGAAGCGGCATCCCCCAGGCCAGCATAACGGCCAGACCGATGGAAGGCAGGTAAGTATAGCGGTCGGCCATGGCCTGACCGCCGATCTGCACCAACCCGATTACGGGAACAAGCGTGCCCAGATACCAGAACCAGCCAACGAACAGAAAAGGCAGCTTTCTTATATAACAAACAGCCGCTGTGGTGATGGCCGTCAGGACAAGGACGGAAATCACTACCTGTCCCCAGGGCAGCGTCTTTTCATGAGGATAAAAAATAGCCAGGTTAACCGGCCAGAGGGTTTTTCCCAGATAGGCCGCATAGGAGACAATGGCGTTTAAAAGCCTTTCGGTAAACGGCAGGCTTTCAAATTCCACCACCGCGCCGCCTTTGCTTTGAGACCAGAGGGTCACCATGCTGATGGCGACCGTCAGGCAGATAAAGGGTATTTTCTCCAGAATCAGTCTGCCCGTTACATTGATGCCGGGCCCGGCCGCGGCACTGCGCCAGCGTTGAAGCGGCCAGTAATCAAGCAGCAGCAGGGCAAAGGGCAGGGTGACCAGCATCGACTTGGACAGCAGCGAGAGGGCGAACAGGACCAGGCACAGCAGATAGCGGCCTGCTCCGGGACGTTCGGCATAGCAGGCGTAGGTGTAGACACAGGCCATGCCGAAAAACATACTCAACACGTCTTTACGCTCGGCGGCCCAGGCCACAGATTCCACCCGCAGGGGATGCAGGGCGAACAAGGCCGCGGCAAAGGCCGCCGGCCAGAGGCTGCCGGTAGCCCGGTTTAAAAAAAGAAACAGGAAAAGGACGGCACCGATGTGCAGCATCAGGCTGATAATATGATGGCCGCCGGCGTTTGATCCGAACAGGCTCCAGTCCAGGGCATGCGAGAGCAGGGTCAGGGGGTGCCAGTTGACCAGAACAACCGAGGTAAAGGCCCATTTAACGGTTTGCGCCGTTATCCCCGACTGGATATGAGCGTTTTCGGTAATGTATCCGGTGTCATCGAAATTAATAAAATCATTGCCGGCTATCCGTCCAAAGGCGGCCAGGGAAGCGGCGATTAAGGCGAAGATGACAAGATAACCATACTTTTTATTCATCGACAGCGGAAGCCTTCTGGCGGAAAAACGGATAAAAAAGGTAAAAACGAGAAATTTAAAAATTGCTTTAAGTTATAATTTTTTGTGAAGAAACCGGATAATATCGCGCCGGCTTATTATCCCCACCAGTTTCCCGGATGAGGTTATGGGAACTCTTCTGAAGCTGTTTTCAACCAGGCACTTGAATACTTTAATCAGATCCTCATTTTCATCAAATGTTGTAACGTTCGGCGACATCAAATCCTGAACTGTCTTGACTTTTTCTTTATTATACAACGCTTTTAATACATCTTTTTCGGTAACCATTCCAAGGAGATTCATTTCCTCATCAACCACAGGCAATCCGGTTACATTGTGCTTCACCAGCAGTTTGATGACGTCGTTTATTTTCACATCGGTGTTGACAGTCATTACGGAGGCGGACATGACCTCTTTTGCCGTGACCATAACGGACTCCTGTTTCGTGCCGGATAAACTAAAAATAAGGATAATAGATTGCTTTTTAAGCAAATACCTTATACCAGGGCAGGCCTTGCGTGTCAACTTGTTTTAGTCGCAGAGCGCTTCTCTTGCTGTCCCGCGCTTTTTAAACGGCCGCAATGCGTCTGCCAGGCGTTCCTGTCAGGCCAAAGCCCCCTGCTTGTGGGCCACGAACGCCTACCGCGGCCCGTTCTTCCGGCGTGCTCGCCTCCATGCGGCAGCGCGGCGGACAGATGATCGTGTGCCCTACTACAGGCTAATAATCCGTATGAAGCCAGTCGGTATCGGGCACGGATCGCCTGTGCTCTTCCGGTGTTAAAGGTGCCGGGGGCTCTTCCATGACAAAAAGAAACCGCGCCACTTTTTCCATCCAGAATTCCGCATCGCTCACCCTCGGCAGGCCTTCCGGCGAGAAATAGACATACGGCATGCGGGTGCGGGCTCCGGCGAAACGGACCGGGTCTTTGAGAAAATTGACGGTCCATTCATAGGTGAGCCGGTTTTTGGCCAGCATGAGGTCCACGGCCAGGTCATCAAGGGATACGCCCGGCGGCAGTTCCGCCGCGGCGCTGACCGGGTGGCACTGCATGCACCGGTCGTTCCGGAACCGGTAAAGCCCCATCTCCCGGTCGGTCGCTGACAGGCCGACCGGGTCAAAGGGGAGGGCGTATTGCCGGGGGACGGACACGGGCAGGCCGGAACGGTCCCGGAAATAATCGATGATCATGCCGATGCTTTTGTCATCCAGATAGAAAAGCGGCATCTGCATTTCCAGCCATATCCGGAGCCGGGAGGGCGATGCCAGGTAGCCGGCCAGCCATTGGGGCTGAACTTTTTCTCCCTCAAAATCCAGCCGGGGCGGCATCAGGCTGGTGCGGTCGACATATCGGCCTGCCCGCGGTTTGATCGGATCTTCCAATAGATGGCAATCACCGCAGGCATAATCAGCCACCAGGCGATGACCGGCCTGGCCGCGCTGGCGGTCCGGAGAGGCCGGAACCATTAACGCCTCCGGTATGTCCGTCGAAGGCAGAGAAAAGAACAGCGTCAGCAATTTCTCCGTATCTCCGGAATTCAGACCGAAGTCCGGAAGGTTGACGCCCTGTCCGGTTTGCGTATTGCCCGCACCGGGCCGGTATCCATGAATCCCCGTCAGGGTGTGTGTTTTTGCCGGTTTATCGCCCGCGGACGGGGGCAGCTCGTCCTTTTCAAAACCGCTGATCCGGTGGCAGGCGTAACACCGCCTGGCGCGGATGATCTGTTCACCTGACGGGGTTCCGGGAACCGCTTTCTGAAAGGTTTTTATTTGAACGTCCTCGATTCCCGATGTCTCGGAAACCAGGTACGCGATGATGTCGAGGGTCTCTTCCCGGGGAAGGATAAGCAGGGGGATGCGGGCATCGGGATTGTACCGGCGGGGATCTTCGAGCTCGACCCAGATCCATTCGGGCTTGAGCTTGATGCCGGCGTCGAAAAGGACCGGAATACGGCGCATGGATTGCGATTCATGGCGTTGAATCACATGGCAGGCGATGCATCCGCGACGATGGAAGGATTGACGCCCCCGCTCAACCGAAGCGTTGCCGAGGTCGATGGGCGCAAACGTTTCCGGGTACGGCAGTTTCAGCAGGAAAGCGGCCAGGGTCTGGATTTCGTTTTCCGGAAGATGAAAATCCGGCATGACCGTTCCGGGCCTCATCCCGGAAGGGCCGCTCAGCCAGCTTAAGAGCCAGCGTCTGTCCGCCAGTTTCTTGCGCAGGCCATTGAGGGGTGGGGCGAATTTTTTTTGGTAATCGACGCCTTCCGAATAATGGCAGGCATAACATCCATGCTTGTCCAGCAGTGCGCGCGCGTCTTCCAGACGCTCCGCGCCGGCGAGCCGGTAGGTACTCTCATGACAGCGAAGGCAGGCGGCCTGGCTATGAGGCCGGGGGATAAACATTCCGGGTTCACGGGAGGGGCATGGGTCCGATTGGCCGGCCGGATCCGAATCGGGCTTCATCCCGTGACAATAGACGCACCGAAACCGGTCCGGCGGGTGCTGATCGAGAAGAGCGCCGGGATGCTTTGCCGGCGATTCTTTTCCGGCGGGGTTGATTTTATTAAAATGACAGGAAAGGCAATAGCCCGAATCCGGGGACGCGATTTCACCGCAAATCGCCGGCGGGGTCAATGGCAAGGAGAAAAGAAAACATAAAAGTAACGATATGGAAAAAAAGAGCGGCACTTCAGCATCTCCCCGCGGCCTTCAAGAAAACATTGGTCTTTCGTTCCGATCATTATCCATGGCAAGGCCTTGCGTGTCAATATTTTCACGACCTCAAACCAATCTGCAAAACCGGCCGCTTCCGGTTTGAGATCGCTTATCGGGTCGGAGGCTGGAGACGGTAGGACGCAATCCAATTATGGCCGAAGTATCCCGTGTGCAAGGTCAGGGCCACTTTAGTCTGCTGAGGAATGGCGGCGCGGTATTCATTCTCGCTGACCGGCAGGATTTCCAACTCGCGGCCGGGGCGCCAGGAAGCAAGCGTCAGGCGCCACATCGGGTTAGCACCGGTGTTCGGATCGGTGCTCTCATATTTATTAAGCACGACAACCTCCCGAACCGCGGCAGGCGACCGGTCCAGCACTGCATTGAGTCCCATGAACACGAGAGGGCTTAAGCAGACCAGCACCAGCGCCCAGACCGCCAGACCATATGCGCGCCCGGTGGCCAGGACGGCACGGCGCACCAGCCCCGCCAACCCGAGGACATAGGCAGCGAACGCCGGCCCGGCCACCATCAGCGGTTGCCAGAGTTGATCGAAGTGGGTCTCGTCCGCCAGTGGGCCATCCGGCAACATCTGATCTATGGTACCGACGACCGGTAGCGCGGCAAAGCGTATTAAGGCCCAGAGATAGCCGGTCGAAATTGCCGCCGGTATGCCCCAGGCGAACGCCGAAACCAGAATGCCGCCTCCGGGCCGACAGGTCCGCCAGCGCAGGGCTGAAGGGTCCAGGGACACAGCGGGCGCTGCCGTCTCGTCATCGCGGCACAGGACGCAATCAGTTGACCGGAGCCGGTGCAGGCGATGGAAAACCCCTGGCAAGTCCGGTGGCATTGCCCAGGCGCCGCGAGTCGTATCGACAAGCAGTGGCGTCGCCATGAGCCGTTTACCCGTGACGTCATAGCGATGGACCAGAAACAGGCCGCCCTCGCCGAACTGCGCCGTATCGTCGTCGCGATGCCAGAACAACTGTCGTCCGAACCGCGCGACCGTCACCGGCGCCTGCTTGTCCCGGAACACCGCCAGATGACCGACCTCTTTGTTTATGCCGATTTCACCGATGCCATAGAGAAGCACGGCATAGCTGCCATCAGGCGCTTCCCAGAGGGATTCGCCCAGGCCGAAACGTTTACGGTCGCGCCACCGGCCGCCGTAGATCTGGCGAAGATCGATTTCCCAGCCGTCGATGTCAGTCATTCCTTCCATTCCTGACGCGTCAGTTGAGCCGTGATCTGATGAAGGCGGCGGTCTCTTCTGAGAATCTAATACCATAGAAATTCACCGCTTCCAGAAGGCCAAGGGCGCCGAAATAGACGGCGGCGGCCGCCGGGCCAGGGCCGTCGGCGCCAACGGCACGCCCGATCATGACCACGGACATGAAGATGACCAGGTTCATGATCCACCGTGCGGCCGTGATCGCCCGCTCATCGGTGTCGGGAGGGTTGAAGTACATTCCGGCGAACTTGCCAAGAACCAGGAAAAGGAAAACCGCGGCCGAGTAGGCGTCGATGTTCCTGACGGCGATGGCCGCGTAAATGCCCAATAACGAGGCAAATGCCGCGTATTTAAGGGCTGCGCCCCGCCGGGTGGCCGGGCGCGCCGCGGCGATCAGGCCGAGAAAAAGGGAAGCGTGAATCGCGAGGAACTCGATATCCATGATATTCGCCGGGAACACAGAGCGGTATCTCAGCGCTGCCAGGCAATCCAGCATGGTGACGAACAGCAGCGCGGACGACGCCAGGCTGCGCCCGGTTATCTGGGCTTTTATATAGGCGAAAAGTCCCGTCAATGACCGGCGGACTGGTGAGGAGGCGAGGTCCCTGGCCAGCGCCTTCGCCAGCAGGCACAGCGCCGTCCCCGAGCCGGCCATCAGCGTCAGGCCGAAAAGGGTTCCAAGAATCCTCTGGAGTATGGTGGTTTCGTCGCTGTGGACCGTTCCGGCCGCAAACGCCGCACAGATGGCGCCTAGCAGGAAACCGGCCGTTCCCAGACAGGCCATGTATACGGCGAGGACGTTGCCGGATATCCTGTAGTTCATCGGTCTTTCAACTCCTGCATCGACGGGGAATGCTGCTAAGCAAGTCACTGTAGCCCATGTGCTTCAGGTTTAAACAACAGGCGGGTTTGGGTGATGTCGCCATACACGGTAGCGTTTTGACAAAAGCAATTGTTTATGGCCGACATTAATAACAAGGCCGATATGGAGAGTCAAGATCCTGGTTGATCCCGGGATCGTTCCTGCGGCATCTTAACCGGATGAGATTTCTGAAGCTGTCTTTTTTATATCAATATGCTATGCTGATAAACCTTCAACTTTAAGCTAATCGGATGCGTGTCATGGAAAAGCAGAACGGGTTTGTGAAAAAGGCGTTAATCGGTATCCTGGCGGTACTGGTGATCTCGGCGGCCGGGGTCGGATTTGTTTTTCGCAATGAGATCAAGACGGCCAACAGCATTCAAAAGGTCGATGACCATTTCTATGTGATGACATATCATGGCGACTACGGATTTGACGATTTCCTCAACGTCGGCGCCAGCAATGATGCCGAGCTGGTTGAATTCGTGTCCCGGCAGATCCTGAAGGGATTTGCCATTGAGATGAAAACGCCTGATTTGAGCTGCAGTACGTTTAATGCCGTTACACCGGATGGCGACCGCGTTTTTGGAAGAAACTTCGACTATGAATCGATCGTTATGCTGGTATATACAAAACCGGATAAGGGCTACCGGAGCGTCTCCATGGTCAACCTGGCGTTCATCGATGGGTACAGGGAAGGGGGCAATATAGTGGAAGCGTTATGGAGCAAGGGACTGGCCATGTCCGCGCCCTACCTGCCCCTGGATGGTATCAATGAAAAAGGACTGGCGGTCGGCATCCTTCAGCTTTTTGACCCGCCCACCCGGCAGGAGACGGGCAAGGTGGCGATTACCAGTACGACAGCCATCCGCCTGTTGCTGGACAAGGCGGCCACCGTGGATGAAGCGGTCGCCCTGCTGCAAAAATATGACATGTGCAGCTCGGCCAATAGCTGCTACCACTATCAGATAACCGACGCGGCCGGCAACAGTGTCATTGTCGAGTACGTCGATAATGAAATGCAGGTCCTGAAACCGGACGGGAAATACCAGGCCGCCACCAACTTCTACCTGACGCCGGGCAGGAAGTTTAATATCGGAGATGGCCATGACCGCTACCAGATCATCTTGAACCGCCTGCGGGAAACGAACGGGATAATGACGACCCGGGAGGGCATCGACTTGTTGGCCAAAGCCAGGATGCATAATGTCAAAGACCCCCAAACCGGTGCGATCTGCAATACGTCGTGGAGCGCCCTGTACAACAACACGAAGAAGACCGTTGATCTGGCGGTTTGGCAGAAATACGACAAGGTTTATCACTATACGGTGGATGAATAGGCCAGGCCACGCTATGCGGGTGGATGCTTGCTTGATTCTATCGGCTGAATAATATATCGTTTTCACAATAAATCGCGGGTCAGATCCAGTCAACCACGCAACGATTTTAAATGGGTTGGAATGAATAACGCCGATTTGTTTACCAGAGAAAATTACGCCAATAAGCTTTTGAGGATGATTCGTGCCAGAATTGTTCACGGGGAGTATAAATCCGGCGAGATTCTTCGGGAAACCCAGGTGTCAAAGGAGTGGAACGTCAGCCGGACTCCGGTTCGGGAAGCGTTGCGGGCGCTTGAGCAGCAACAGTTACTGGAACGAATGACCAACGGCAGCTATCAGGTAACCACGTTATCCGTCGAGTATATAGGCCATTTTTATGATACGGTAAGGATTCTGCTGGACTACTCGATGTCTCATTTTATTGATTTGTCGGAACCCGACAAACGCCAAATGGAAAAAATGATACGCCAAATGGAAGAGAGCATACAGAAAACGGATTTCGATGCCTATATCCAGATGATGAATGATATCATTCTTTTTCTGGTCACAAAAACAGGCAACCCGATAATCGAAAAAATAACCAGGGAACTCATACCCATCGGTAGCCGTATCATGTGGGCGGCGGTGACCAATGCCCCGGATATTCCGGAACGCCTCATGAGAAGTGTGAAAAAAATATATGAAAAAATATTAGAGAAAAACAGTCAGGAAGCCATTGTTTTATTCCACAGCACAGTATTGCTGGCCAAGGAAATGACGGTTGAAAAATTAAGTATCGAAGAGCCGAATCGGTAATTTCTTTTCCCCGAAGTCCAACCTGTAACCATCATATAACAGATCCTCCACCCCGCACTTTTCATTGTCACCCCCTTTAAAGGGCATCTTACTTCGAGTTATTGAATTTATTAACCATTTTTACACTTGACAGTAAAATCGCAGCGTGTTTTATTGTATACCGTATACTGTATACCGTATACGAATGAAGGATAAAACAATAAATGACGAAAAAACAGGGATAACTTTATCAAAAGAGGGAGGGCATTTGCGATGATCATGAACCTGGAGTTCAAAAAAGCTGCTTTTATAGTTCTGTTGTCTGTACTGGTTTTTTTACCGGCCGTTAAAGATGTGGGGGCGGTGGAGCCGGAGGAGATAACGGTTTCCGCGGCCAGCAGCCTTAAAGACGCCTTTACGGAGATAAGCAAACAATTTGAAGCGTCCCATCCTGCGATAAAAGTCAGGCTGAATTTCGGCGCTTCCGGCGATCTCCAGTCGCAGATCCGGGGCGGCGCGCCGGTGGATGTGTTCGCATCCGACGCGGCCAAAGAGATGGATGAACTTCTGGCGGAGGGTAGAATAAAATGGGAAACAAAAAGCGTTTTTGCCTCCAACGGCATGGTCCTGATCGTCCCGGCCTCTTCCAGGGTGGTCGTTTCTTCCTTCGAGGATTTGACCAAAGCAAAAGTTAAAAAGATCGCCGTGGGCAATCCCCGTACGGTTCCGGCCGGTCGGTATGCCGATGACGTGTTCCATTATCTGAAGATTTTCGATGACTTGAAAAACAAGCTCATGCCGGCCGAAAACGTTAGCCAGGCGCTGGATTACACGGCCCGGGGTGAAGTGGATGCCGGAGTCGTTTACGCCACCGATGCCGCCACCCGACCCGCCGACGTAAAGGTGGTGACCACCGCTCCGGAGGGAAGCCATACACCCATCGACTACCCCATCGCGGTGGTCAAGGGAACCAGGCACGAAGCTCCGGCGCGGCTGTTTGTCGACTTTGTCGTAAGCGAAGCCGGTCTGAAGATATTGGCAGACAATGGTTTCAGACCGCTGCGGGATCGATGACAACGTAAAAAAAATTTACAGGATGTCCAGCACCGAAAAACGATAGGTCAGCCCGATTCCGATATGGTTGGCGTCTAATCGTTCGTTATCCACGTCAATATTACTGTGCAGGGATAATTTATAAACTGACAGGGTCTTGCCGATCTGGGCATAGATCGCCAGGTTGTCACTCAAGCTGTAATTGATTCCAATCGAAGGCTTTAACAATATGCTGAGAACATTAACGCCGACCAGCACCTGGCAAAAGCCCTGGAATCTGTTTGTTTCAGTAAATTTATTCTGCCGTCCTAATCCGGTCAATAATTCTCCATACCCCGGGTACCCGAGAAAATCATTATACGCGACGCTGACCTGAACGGGTACATACCAGTTGTCATTTACCAGACTGTCCAGCTGGAATGATAACAGGTTGATGTCGTCAAGACGGTCGTCCCCGAACTTAACGTTAAATTCAGTTTGCTGGAACGCGTTGAGGCGGAACCCTCTAAACGTCAGAACCCTGTCAAGGCGGAACTGATCGGGGATATGTCCTGTTGTCGAAAGGTGATAATTTATGGCGGCACCCAGGGTTAAATTTCTGGAGGATCCCTCGGGCGCCAACAGATAGCCGCCTGAAACCGATAGCCCCATATGGTTGTTCAATAAGTATTCAGCCGAACATTTCGGATAAACCAGCAGCCCGGAACCGGTATCGATGATATCCGGTGAATACCCTCCGGAGCCGGCCCCTATCTGGTGATATAGATGGACGCGGGGAGAGATGGAATACTTATACCCGATGCCACCGACCAGTTGATTATAAAGGGGAAGGCCGTAATAGCCGACATCCCCTGCAAGAAACAGGTAATATTTTTCATTCAGGAAGCGGGTGAATTGAAGGGATAACGTATTAATCGTTTCCGTGTTCGATCCTTCCGGTTGGATTTGAAATAAATTGTTCAATTCAAATGTTAATATCTTTTCCCGGGATTCCGGAAGGCTAAGATCAAAGGCGCTCTTTTTACCTGAAAACGCATATGGGCTGAGCGAGAATGAAATCGGTTTCTGGATGAAAAAATCAAATTGCGAGTGGTTTATGGAGGAATCCATGAATTGAAAGTGTGCATAGTTAATGCCCAGGGAGAAAGCGCGGAAATCGTATCCCAGCCCCGCGTAACTTTTGATGTAACCCCCCTTTCCGGAAAGCTCTTTGCTCTGTTCTATGCTGGATCCCCCGCCGCCGCCGCCAAGCGAGACGCCGGCATCGACAAATGAGTTTCTCCATATTTTCCGTTGCGCATGTACTGTTCCATCAACCGCCATAAAGCCGCCGCAATTTCCATCAACCAGAGGGGCGTGGACGCCGAAACCCAGAAAAAGCCAATTATTGGTCTGATGAAGATAATGAAAGCCCAGTAGATCAAACGATTCATTATCAGGAACCGGGATCCTTTCATAATCCCACATGAGCAGCCCTTTTTCCGTTTTGAGGGCCGCGTCTTCTACGGTTGCCTTTTCTATCTTGTTTGCAGCAGGATCAGGAACCATTGGCGTTTGCTGCGATGCGAACGCGGATGATATCGAAATAAAGAATACAATGAAGAATGGAAAATTGTATAATTTGGGGAGGAAGGGAAACATTCTTTATTAACGGGCCTCAGGCCAATTCAAGATGAATAATGACAGAAATTTAAGCCATACGGCCCGGGATTGCAAGTATCATGCGGTTTGGATTTTGAATCATACCCGGCGCCCCTTGCCACGGTGTTGGCCCGCCGCCTCGCAGATAAGGACATCCCCCATTTCCCCCGGTCACAGATGAATATAATTTTTTCATATCCATGCTTCCGGAAAAAAGGCATACTGTTTCTGCTTTGCCCGGATATTCCATGATTTTTGTTTTCTTTTTCCCGCAACCGCGACCTGTTGAATTTGTGCAATATCCGGGGTGACCCCGATGTTTTATGATTCGAAAATGGAGGAGGAGCCATGGAAGACAACGCGGAAATTATCGATGTGGTGCCGGAGCGGTTTCCGAAAATGCCGCTGAAAATGAAAGTCCCGAAATTCAAGATGCCGGCCAGGATGTGGCTGATCATCGCCATCCTGGCCATCATTATCGCTCTGTACAACTCTTTTCTGGTTTATGTCGGACCCAATGAATACGGCATCAAGCAGGTCAAGATCGGCATGACCCGGGGCATTCAGGAGAAAATATATCCTCCCGGACTGCATTTCATCCTGCCCGTGCTGCAAATCATGCACTTTCTTCCCCGGGACATTCAGGTGCTGGAACTGACCAACTACCCCGGTCAGTCCGCCTCCGAGCAGGCCAGGCAGGAGAGGGCCGCCCATATCCAGACGTCCGACGGGTTTTTCGTGGACGTGGATGTCTCCATCCTCTATCACATCGCCGACCCGTACAAGGTGTTTACCATCATCGGTCCGGGCAACCTCTTCGAGGACAACGGCATCATTCCCAAGACCGAACCGGCCCTCAAAGACGCCCTGGGCAAACTGACCACCGAGGAATTTTACAACAGCCCGCTCCGGGTGGAACGGGCCGAGGACGCGCGGGAGTATCTCAATCAGGAGCTGAAGGAAAAAGGCATCACCGTTGATCAGGTTCTTGTCCGCTACTTTAAATACAGCGATGAAATCCAGAAAAATATCGAGGAGAAAAAGCTGAAAGATCAGCTGGTGTTTAAAAATCAGGCCGAGGCCAGAGCGGCCATTGAAGAAGCCATTCTCAAGAAGATCGAGCAGGAGGGCAAGGTCAACGTGTCCGTGGAAATGGAAAAAGGGGCCGCCTATGTCACCCGAAAGAACGCGGAAAAAGATCTGTACGCCCGAAGCAAGCGGGCTGAAGCCGACCTGCTGGTAAAGCTGGCCGAGGCGGAAAAAACAAGGCTGAAGAACGAAGCCCTCAAAGGCGCCGGTGCTGAACGGATGGTGGGTCTCAAGATGGCGGAGGTTTATCAGGGCCTTGAACTGATCATTCTGCCCAGTGACGGCCCGTCCGGGGTCAATCCCCTGGATCTGGACAACGCCCTGAAACTCTTTGATGTCCGTCAGGGAGGTGACCGATGAAAAAGATTCTTGCGAGTGTGGCGCTGCTGGCCGCGTTGATCATCGTCCAGGGTTGTGTCCCCCATTCCACGGGAGAAACGGAAGTGGGCGTACGGGTTAAAAAGCTGGCGTTGTGGGGGGAGAAGGGGGTTTCGGAGAAGATCTTCCCGGCCGGTTCCACCTATTTTTTTCTCCCCTTCATCAATGACTGGTACACGTTTGACACCAAACTCCAGAACATGGAGATGACCTTTCAGAAGGGCAGGGGCGACCGCCTTAGTCACGACGACCTGTTGTTTAAAACCATTGACGGCAATGATATCGGCCTGGACGTGATCATCGCCTATCGCATTGTTCCGGAGAAGGCGCCTTATATTTTGCAGAACGTGGCCCGGAATGATGAAGCCCTGCGGGAGAAGATCGTCAGGACCATCGCCCGCAGCAAACCCCGGGATTTCTTCGGCGAATTGAAGACGGAAGATTTTTATATTGCCAGGCACCGTGAGGCCCAGGCCCAGAAAGCCAAGGAAATGCTTCAATCCATGTTCGATCCCATGGGCATTGTCATCGAAAGGGTGTTGACAAAGGACTACCGCTTCAATCCCGCTTATCAGAAAGCCATCGAGGACAAGAAGATCGCCGACCAGATGGTGGAAAAAAACCGTTCTGCCCAGCATGCCGCGACGGAGGAGTATAAGCGCAAGCTGGAACAGGCCAGGGGCGAGGTGAATAAGATGGTGGCCGATGTTGATGGTGAATATTTGAAAGCCAAGATTGAAGCCGATGCCTACTACGAGAAACAGAACCTGATTGCCCAGGCCATTAAAACCGAAGGGATCGCCGAGGCCAAAGGCATCAGTGAAATGAACAACGCCATGGCCAGCGCCGGGGGCGAGGCTTTTGTAAAGCTGAAAATCGCCGAGGCCCTGCAGGGGAAAACGTTTTACCTGCTGCCGGTATCCGAAGGCGGCATGAATCTGAAAACCACCAATATCAATGAACTGATCCAGACCATGGGGATAAAGAAATTGTCCGGAAGTAAGGAATAATTTTAAAGGGTCTAATGGGGACGCCTATGTTTTTTATGTGTTTCCTTATTCCTTTTTCTTTTAGTTTGTGATGTCGAACGTTGAGAGCCTTCCATTCGAGAAGCGGCTGACATTGAATGCGTCGCTGAAGAGATTCGTCGGCGGTCAAGAGCGTGGGGTCGATCTCCCCTGTACTATACAAAAATTCATACGGACTAAAAATCAGGCCTATCAAGGGCTAAAGGCAGAAAATCAGATAAAAATCTCATCCGTTTTTTGGGGTCGTGAAGCAGGGCAAAGAGGATTTCCGGGGTTTCAGTCAGAGCTTTTGCTTTTGCAGGCAGGTTGAGGGCGCTTGTCGATGGTTTTCCAGATAAGCCGGCAAAGACTGTCGGCGATTGTCGTTGTTTAATGGATGTGCGGCTTTGTTCTATGGCGGCTGTTGTCAGGCCGCCTTTTTTACATGGTAAAGATTCGGCCGCATTAAAACGGTTTGGGGTATGGAAGAAGGCGCAGCTTTTTTATAAATTTGTAGTCCCGCTGGTTTTTGGAAATCAGCGGGATGCCCTTGGCTATGGATGTTGCGGCGATAAGGGCGTCTGGTATGAGTAAACCATGACTTAACCGATAATGCTTCAGCAGTTCCGTGGCGGTTTCAGAAATCTGTTCATTAACATGCAAAACTTGAAAGTGTTCCCCAAAAAGCTCAAGCGCACTTAATTCTTTTTTGTTTCCACATCCGGCAATAAGTTCCATTTGGGTGATGCTGCATATTGCCAAGGAAAAATTCTTTTCGAGTTGGTTAAGACATGTCACGGCTTCCTTAATATTGCGGCCGGCATCAATCAGAATATCCGTATCAACAATTATCATATCAGGACAATCCGCCCCACTCGGACGTTCTCAGGTTACGGACCCAGCTAGAACTGTCATTCATATCCTTTCGATCCTCCCATATCCCGATAAATGGGGAGTCCGATAGTTTACCTTTCCGGGACGCCCTGGCCTTTCGCGGCTTTTGATAGCGGTTTTTTAAGAAACTTATGAAATCAAATACCTGCCGCTGAACTTCCGGCGGAAGACTCGATATGTCATTATTTATATTGTTAGTTTCCATGTTTTGCCTTTATCTGGTATTGCGGATCGTCATAGAATTATTTACCAATAATTTTGAGGGTATGTCAAAAGATTTTTAAAGCCGCCGGGCTTCTGTCGATCCCGTGGCCGCCTATATCACCGCCGTTTATGACAGCGATAACAACCCGGTCCGGCTGACCGACCAGATGGGTCGGCAGGTGTCTGCCCAGTACGATTACCGCGGCCGGGTCACCAAAACCATCGACGGCGCCCGCAATGCCACCGTCTATCACTACAACGGACCGGTCTGGCCGTACCAGATCGACTATCCCAACGGCACGGTCAAGACCCTGTCTTATGACGTCCGCGGCCGGCTGACCAACGAGACCATCACCGCCGACAACCGGAGCCTGACCCAGTACTATACAAAAAATCAAACGGACCAAAAATCAGCCGTACAAAGGATTCAAGGCAGAAAATCAGATCAAAATCTCATCCGTTTTTTGAGGTCATGGAGCAGGGCAGAGAGGATTTCCGGGGTTTCAGTCAGAAATTTGGGCACGACTTGGGGACAATACACGATTCGGCCGCGGGCAACGAGTTGCCCACGTCACCCGTGGAATTCACTTGGTCTTGTTATAGGCCGCCACCACGGTTTCAATATCAGGCCTCATAAAAAGCCTGCCGTTTACATCCATAATCGGGTAGTTGAATCTCATGGTATTCAATCCCGCCTTTTCCATCCTTGGAAGCACTTCATCCTGGACTTCCTGTTCGTTCATATTTTCAAAAATATAATCGATATCATTATCTTGCAAGCCTTTTTCCATCTTCTGACACCAGCCGCACCTGGGGTTACCGTATAAGATGACATATGGTTCTTCATACAGCGGCTCTAACTTATTGCCTGTAAATTGCTGATACCCAAAATAGCCAACCACAGCCATAGCAGCAAAAAACAACAATTTTTTCATAACCGACTTTTCCAATCCTGTAAGTAAATTCGTATTCTCCGGTGATTCCGGAGTAAGTTTTTCCGCCCCAAAGACGGTAGCTGGTGTTAATAGGTATTTTTTATTATATATTTTTTATTTTGGTTGCGCAATAAAGAGAGAGTCACAAGAATCCAGGCAAGAGTTCGGCGTAATCATGGCACATAGTCGCCGAAGGTGTTTTGATGATTTGTCCCAAATGTCAGCATGAACAGGATGACGGCCATCGCGAATGCGTGAAGTGCGGCGTCATCTTTGAAAAATACGAGGCTTTTCAGCAGGCCCTGCGCCGGCCCCAGCCGCCGTCCCGGGTCACCCCGAGTCATCAAATCCAGGAGGAAAGGGACGGTTTCTTTTCCATTATCAACGAAATCCTGTTCCATGTTCCGGATGAGGTGAACGCCTTCTCCTTCTGGGCGCGGGCGGTATTGCTGGCGGCGTTGTTTGTCTGGGGCTGGAAACTGATCCTGGCGCCCATTGCCGGCAGCACCTCTGGCAACTCTTTCATGCACCTGGTCAATCTGCCGTTCCACGAGGCCGGGCACCTGATCTTCAGTCCCCTCGGCCGGATCATGCGTTCTCTGGGCGGCACCCTGGGACAGATACTGATGCCCGCGGTCTGCATGGTGGTGCTGCTGATCCAGACCCGGGACACTTTCGGCGCGGCGGTGGTGCTCTGGTGGATCGGCGATAATTTCCTCGATATCGCGCCGTATATCAACGACGCCCGGTCCCTGACCCTGCCGCTGCTGGGCGGCAATACCGGCCGGAGCGCCCCCTATGGGTTTCATGACTGGGAGTTCATCTTAAAGGAGCTCCATCTTGCCCAATACGATCATCTCCTGGCCAACATGTCCCATAAACTGGGCGCCCTGATCATGCTGATGTCATTTGCCTGGGGGGCCGTTGTGCTGTTCCGGCAGTATAAGAATATCCCGAGGAATTTGACGGCGGGGTAGGAAGGGTTAAAAACGGTCGGCGGAAAGCCTGTTGTCCCGCCACGGGCAGATGGCATCTTGACCGCCTGACCGACAATGATGATAAATCATTATTTGTGATGATGTATAATGACAAAAGTGTCAGATTAAAACGGTCTTTTGGAGATGATTTCCCAAAATTTGACGGCAAATTGGTAAACACAAGCGTCATACAACGATTGAATCAAAAGATTGAATAGAAAAGTGTGATAGGGATGGAGCAGTCGGGAATAGGCAGACGCTGTTGAAGCAAACATGACGTCAGCCGGTAAAACGGGTGAACACCACGGCGATAAATTCAAAACAAGGATGAAACATCGGTTCCCCCCCATGGTATGTTGGTAAAACGATAAGAATTTATGGCAGTCCAGCCACAGGAATCAAGGAGGAAAAAATTATCCTTTCCGGGTCAGGGCGCCGGTGGGGCAGAGGTCGACGCAGACCAGGCTGGCGTCCTTGTCCAGGGCCTGGCCGGCGGGAGGGAACAGCGGGGTGACGATAGTCTCGCTGCCCCGGCCGGCAAAGGTGAACAGGGGGCGGCCGTTCTTATCCCGGCAGGCGTTTACACAGCGGCCGCAGAGTACGCAGCGGTCGCGGTTGTAGTCCAGGTGCGGATGGGACGTGTCGATGAGGCCGGTCGGCTGATAGGTCGGGAACTCGGCCGGTTTTAATTTCACCTTGAGGAATCTGGCCAGGTTCTGCAGTTCGCATTTCTTGTTGGCCGGGCAGTGGCCGCAGTCAACGTGGTGGGCCGACAGCAGGAGTTTTAAGGAGGTCCGCTGGAGTTCCCGCACGGCCTCGGTATCGGTGTGCACCTCCATGTCGTTCTCAACGATGGTGGTGCAGGCGGTCACGGGCGCGGGCCGGCCGGCGATCTCGACAAAGCAGAGGCGGCAGGAGGCCGGCGGGTCGGTCATCTCCCGCACCCAGCACAGGTTGGGAATATAAATTTCGCTGTCCAGGGCGGCCTGGAGCACGCTGATGCCTTCGGTGGCGTGGATCTCCCAGTTGTCGATATAGAGTTTAATCATTGTCTTTTACCGGCACCTTCGGTTTTTCAATCATCGGCACGGTACCCGGCGGCGAGGCCTTGCCCACGGCGTTGTACAGCGGAATGCAGACATGGCGGCACTCCCCGCACTTGATGCACTTTTCCTGGTCGATGCCCTTCTTGCGGTTGGCGGTGGTGAAGATGGCCTCGGTGGGGCAGCAGCCCACGCAGGCGTCGCAGCCCCGGGCGCATTTGTCCAGATCGATGTAATAGGCGATCAGGTCCCGGCACATCAGGGCGGGGCAGACGCCGTCGTTGATGTGGGCCTCGTATTCCTGCCGGAAATATTTCAATGAGGTGATGACCGGGTTGGGCGCGGTCTTGCCCAGGCCGCACAGGGAACCCTGCTTGACGGCCGCGGCCAGCCATTCCAGCCGCGCCAGGTCTTCCGGCTTGCCCTGGCCTTTGGTGATGCGGTCCAGGATTTCCAGCAGGTGGCGGGTGCCGATGCGGCAGAAGGTGCATTTGCCGCAGGACTCCTTCTGGGTGAAATCCAGAAAGTAGCGGGCCACGTTGACCATGCAGGTCTCGTCGTTCATGACGACCATGCCGCCGGAGCCCATCATGGCGCCGGCCGCGGTCAGGGAATCAAAGTCAATGGGCGTGTCCAGGAAGGACGCGGGCAGGCAGCCGCCGGACGGGCCGCCGATCTGCACGGCCTTGAACTCTCTTTTGTCCGGGATGCCGCCGCAGATGTCGAAGATCAGGGACCGCAGGGTCTCGCCCATGGGGATTTCGACCAGGCCGGGGTAGAGGACATGACCGACGATGGAGAAGATCGCCGTGCCCGGGCTCTTTTCCGTGCCGATGGAACGGAACCATTCCGCCCCGTTTTCAATGATCGGGGCGATGGTGGCCAGGGTCTTGACGTTGTTGATGACCGTGGGCCGGCCGTTTAAGCCGTGTTCCACGGGAAAGGGCGGACGGTGGCGGGGCATGCCCCGGTATCCTTCCACCGAACGGATCAGGGCCGTTTCCTCGCCGCAGACAAAGGCGCCGGAGCCCTGAAACACCTCGATGTCAAAGGAAAAGTCGCTGCCCAGAATGTTTTGACCCAGCAGGTTCAACTCCCGGGCCTGTTCCAGGGCCCGGGTAACCAGTTTGACCGCCAGGGGGTATTCGGCCCGGACATACATGACGCCCCGGCCGGCGCCGATGGCCCGGGCGCAGATGATCATGCCTTCGATCACCTGGTGGGGGTTGCTTTCCAGGATGGTGCGATCCATGTAAGCGCCGGGATCGCCCTCGTCGGCGTTGCAGACGACCACTTTCTCGGCCGCGTTCTGTTGCGCGGCGAACTGCCATTTTCTGCCGGTGGGGAAGCCGGCGCCGCCGCGCCCCCGCAGGCCGGAGGCGGTCACGGTCTCGACGATGGCCTCCGGCGCCAGGCTCAAGGCCGCGCCCAGGGCCGCGTACCCGCCCAGGGCCAGGTATTCATTGATGTCGGCCGGATTGATGCGGCCGCACTTGTCCATGATGACCCGCTTTTCCATATTGAACCGCGGAAAGAGCATGACCGCGGGAATGGTGTCACTCTCCTCCATGGCGCCATACATGTGTTCCAGCAGCGGGTCGTTGCCCTTGAGGAAGTTTTTTACCAGCATCACGGCCTTGCCCTCGTTGACCTTCTGGTACATGATGGGCGGCAGGCCCGAGGCCGGATGGTCGATGATCACCAGGGGCTCGGCATAGCAGTGGCCGTGGCAGCCGATGGGATGGATGACGGCCTGGATGTTGTCTTTTTTGAGCTGAGCCTCAAATGCGTCCCGGGTTTCCTGGGCGCCGGCGGCCAGGCCGCAGGTGGCCATGCCGATATGGATACGGGGAATTGTTGATCCGGTAAATTCCCGCCATTGGCCGGCGGCTTTTTCCCGCAGGGCCTGGAGCGCCTGATTGATGCGGTCGTTATTCTGAGCCATCGGTCTTATTCGATTCAGACTTCTTTTTGGCAATCTCCAGCTGGGTAAACAGTCCTTCGACCTTGCTGGGCGACATGTACCCGTGGGTTTTCTCGTTCATCAGCACCACCGGCGCCAGGGCGCAGCAGCCGACGCAGGCCACCCGCTCCAGGCTGAACTCCCGGTCTTCGGTGGTATGGCCTTCCTTTATATCCAGCTTGCGTTCAAAATTTTCCAGAATAATGTCGCCGCCGCGGACATGACAGGCGGTGCCCAGGCAGACTTTGATCTGGTGTTTGCCCGGCGGATTGAACCGGAACTGGTTATAAAATGACGCCACACCATAAACTTCTCCGGCGGAGATGTTCAGCAGGCCGGCGACCAGATCCAGGGCTTCGGCGGGAAGATAGCCCATTTCCTTCTGAATGGTCTGGAGGATGGGAATCAGGGAGCCTCTGCTCCTCTGCCCTTCCATCAGTCGGGAACGGACGGCCTCCAGTTTTTGCGATTCTTCTACGGTGGCGTGTGTCAGCATGAACGCCTCGGCAACAACGGTTTCTAATAAACGAGCCAAGGTTTCTATAAATATCTTATTGAAGAACTTTTCAAGTGTTTTTTGGGAAAATTTACGAGACCATCGTTAATAATGCTTGACAAAACCGTTTGCGGTTATTTATTAAACACTCGATAGCAGGACTCCGGTCTCACGGACGAGACGGAACCGGCAGCTGATACACTTCATCCGCCCGGATGAAGACAGACAACATGACAGGGAGGTCGCCCATGAAAACGCCGGATGGTTTTTCTTTTATTCCCCTTCACCAGCACACGTATTATCAGCATCAGGCCCGTACTTTTTCCTTAAAGGCAGGTGGTTTCTCTGACTGCCGGGGCGTCACCCTGATGGAACTATTGACGGTTCTGGCGATTCTGGCCGTCTTGGCCGGTATCGGTGGCATCGGTATCCTGCGGGGAATGCCGGAGCGCCGGCTCATGAGCGCCTCCCGGGAACTCTATTGCGCGCTTCGGCAGGCCCAGGCCCAGGCCGTTGCCCGGGGTGAACGGGTCGCTGTTACCTTCAGCCCGGAAGCAGACGAGTTTTCCATGACGGATTCCGCCGGGAATCTCCTCTCCCGGATAAAATTGCCCGGATACATCGATCTTTACGAGATCACCGGTGACGGTAAAACAGAGAACCAGTATTTTTTCAACTCCCTGGGTATTAAAACCGGGGTATCCGGCTCCGTCTGCCTGCGATATCAGAAACCGGGATATGACTTACGCCGGGTCCAGGTAAGGTCTACCGGATCCATGGTCATTCAGCGGTCCAGCGACAACGGAAAGACCTGGGTGTAACGCCATGATCGGATCAAGGAGCGGTTCAAGTCGGTCAGAGCAGGGAATGACTCTGATCGAGATCATGGTCGCCATGGCGATTTTTTCCATTGTCATGACCATTGTCGTCAAGACCTTCTCAAACCAGCAGAACACAATGACGCATATTGATCAGCGGTCTGAAATGCAGATTACCGCCCGCAATGTCATGCATATTGTAGAAGGCTGTATTCAGATGATGGGGTTCAGCCCCGCCGGGGATCTGGACGCGGCTGACGCCATGGATTTTTCCCGTGGCGCGTGCGCCGAAGGCGGCCGGATGGTTTTTCTCAGGAACAATCCGGATCCCGATGAAATAGAAGAAGTCCAGACGATCAGCATCAATCTGCTCAAGTCCGCGGACCGGGAAGGCGGCGGACCGGACGGCCTGGCCGACGGCAAAATCGGGGCGACCGGCTTGATCGTTAATAATGTCCGTGCGGCGGATAACATAAAGGCCATCCGGTTTGCTTATGCCTTTGATGATGACGATGACGGCTGTCTCGATCTTTCCGCCGGCGGCAACATCGTTTGGGCCATTGATACCGACAGCGACGGCCGGCTGGATACGTTACTGGACACGGATGACGACGGCGATGTGGACGAAGATGACGCGGCGGGCGGAGATGACCTGGGGCAGGCGGTCGATACCGGGCGCATCAGGGCGGTAAAGGTCTGGCTCCTGGTTCGATCGGCCAGCCCGCAGAAAGGCGTGCGGGATCAGCGGATATTCGTGGTCGGCGACCAGCGCTGCGCCGTGGATGATTATTACGGCCATATGCTGCTGGAGACGACGGTGCGATGCCGGAATATGTAAAAAAGGTGCAGGGTTTAAGGGGGCGAGGGGTCAAGGGGTCAAGTGAATGTAAAGATCAGTTCCTTGCCCTCGAACCCTTAACCCCTTGAACCCTCGAATCCTCATTCTATGGAGGTCGGAAATGAAAGTATTTTCAGGTGCAGGAAGCATGGCCGGATTTTCGATGATTGAAATCCTGATTGCCCTGAGTATCTGCGGCATCGGGTTTCTGGCCATTACCGCCAGTGTCATCGCGGCGTCAGGGCTGAACCGCACGACCGCCGCGGCGGACCAGGCGGTTTTCTGGGGCCAGGATATGACGGAGCGGCTGGCCGGGATCCCTCTGGACGCTCCGGAACTGGAAGACGGCAGCGTCCTGACGCTTCTGCGGGAAAATCAGAAGGCGGAAATCACCGTGTTTGGCGCCGCCGACCTGGACGGCAACGGCCGGGATGATTTCAAGACCATCGGTCTCCGGGTGTGGGTGAAAAAAGGAGACGCGTTCGATCTGAAGATGGAAAACTACTACCGACGGGCGATGAGAGATTAAATACGGCGACAAAAGGGAGGGGGAAAATGAAACATCCTGAAAACCGGGCAGGGGGGATGCGGGGATCGGCCCTCATGGTTACCATGCTGGTCATGATGGCATTGCTGCTGACAGCCGTGATGGCGGTAAATATGGCCATGAGCGACAGCAGCATCATGAGGAACAACCGGCTGTACCGGGACGCGCTCTATCGGGCGGAAACCGGCATCACGCTGGCGCGGGAGACCCATGCCGATTCCTGGCTGGCCCCGGATTCGGAATTATTCGATCTGTCACGGGAGGACGCTGCCGTGACGGTCAACGGGTTTTCCGTTTCCGGCCCGGACGGTAACGACCTGCCGGCCATGGGAAATTATTCCATCGCGCGCATCGAGCGTGATCCTGAAGACGAGTCCCTTTCGAAACAATTTTATGCCCTGGGGCATCGCGCGCCCATGCCGTCCGGCGCCGGTTATTCCGCCAGGAGCTTTGAGATCAGGCGGTATGGGGTTCTTTCTAACGGATTATCGAGGCCGGACCGGCCGGCCGGAGGGGTGACGGTGGAGGCGGGGTTGTATAAGGTCTTTAACGCCTTTTAACCCGGATGTTTCACGAGCCGCCTTAACCGTCCCGCTAAAGCGGGACTGTGTTGCGGGACACTCGCAGTAGATTCACTACAGCTTCGTGTCCCGCGCCTTGCGGCTGCAGCCAAATCAATTCGTGAAACATCCGGGTTGGATTTTGATTATGAATCTGATTTGGGGGGGGATTGTCATGAAAGGAGCAGGCTATTTGATCTGTTGCGGATTGGCGGTTGCGCTTATAGCCGGCGGGGTTTTTACCGCCGCGGCGGACGACAACGACATTTTCGGCGCCACTTCCGTCGGGGTGGAACCGAATATCCTGATCGTTTTTGATAACTCCGGAAGCATGCGGTCCACGGCGGTGGATGACAAAACCCGGCTGGCGGTCGCCCAGGAGACGGTGAAAAATATCATCGACGCTTACGGAGACGGTAACCGCTTCGGCATCATGATTTTTCACGACAATGTCGACGGTTCGGACCGGGACAGCCTGGATGACACCAACGGCGGATACTTTCCTGGATACAGCGGAAAATATCCGGTATGCGAGGTCAAGGACGCCTTCATCCTCGACGCAACGGGTCGCGTCAAGACCGGAGAGGCTTATGCCCAGGCCATCAGGGATTATAAAACTTATTTGAAAAATTTTGTCGGAACGCTGACGCCGCGGACCAACACGCCCCTGACCGAGACCCTGGCGGAGGCAGGCCTTTATTTCGCGGAAAAGGCGTCGTGGTTTAACAGCGATACCGTCAATTACCCCCGGGGAGGGAAATACCCGGACAGTATCGTTGACGCCTATAACTCCACGCTGAGTCACCCACCCATCGAACACCGCTGCCGGAAGAATTACATCATTCTCATGACCGACGGCGAGCCGACCCATGACAACGCGGTCACGCTCAAAAACAGGTACATCAACGGCGATTATATCGCCGGCGGCGGTTTGCCCGCCCTGGACGATGTGGCCGCCTATCTCCACGATAATGATATAAACGCCAATTTTACCACCCCGGATTATTCCCAGAATATCCTGGTTTACGCCATCGGTTTTCAGGGAGGGGATCCGGATCTTTTGCGCGAGACGGCCCGGCGGGGCGGAGGGACCTATTTTGACGCCACCAGCCCGGAGGACCTGTCCCGGGCGTTTACGACGATCATGTTCGACATCAACGAGCGCCGGACCCTGTTCGCCGCGCCGGTGGTCCCTGTCAGCCTCAACAGCAGGGCCTACGCTGGTGAATATGTTTATATGTCTCTGTTCCAGCCGTCCGGCAAAGGGCGCTGGATCGGTAATCTGAAAAAATACGGTCTGGGCGCGGACAACCAGTTTGTTTCCTGCGGCACTGGAACGCCCATTCTGGATGCCGACGGCAATATCCGGGACACGGCCCTGTCCTGCTGGTCGGCGTCGGCGGACGGGCCCGCCGTGGACAAGGGAGGGGTGGGGGAAAAACTGTCCCTGAGGGAAGACGCCACCCGGCGGATATACGCCAATATTACCGGTACGTCCGATCTAACGGATCCGGCCAACGCTTTTTCAAAGGAGAACGAAAACATTGCGGCCGATGCTTTCGGTGTCGCGGATAAGAACGCCCTGATCGATGAAGTGCGGATGGTCGGGAAAAACTGGCGTCTGGGCGACTTGAACCACTCCCGACCGGCGGTTGTCACATATGGCTCCGGCGAAGGAAGCGCTTCCCGTATTTTTGTCGGCGCCAATGACGGCCTGCTGCACTGCTTTAATGACGCTGACGGTGAGGAAACCTGGGCCTTTGTCCCTTCCGAGCAGTTCGGCCGTCTCAAGGCGCTTTCCTCCGGAAAACATTCTTATTTCATGGACGGTTCACCGGCGGTTGCGGATAAATCTGATGGAACTAAAATTCTTATCTGCGGAGAAAGACGGGGCGGGAGCCATTATTATGCCATTGACATATCCGAGCCGGATCGGCCCCGGTATCTTTATACCCATGCCACCGACGGCCAGTCGTGGAAAACGCCCCAGTTCATGCCGGTTGCCGTCGGTGACGGTGAAAGCGCCGAAGTGCTTCTGATCACCGGCGGGTATGATCCCTCCCTGGATCGTGACCTGCCGGCTGAGCGCGGCCGGTCCGTCTACACCATTGATGCCGTAACCGGGGCGGCGACAGGGTTTGCCGCCGGGACAGGGGATTTTGAGGAGATGAGCTGTATCGTCAGCGCTTCCGCCCTGGACATGATCGATGACGGCCGGTTCCTGATCAGCCAGATCTATGCCGCCGACCTGGACGGTCATCTTTACGCCTTCCGGGATAATGACCATCCCGAAGACCGGACCGCTCTTGATGGCAGCTGGCAGAAGACACGGTTGTTCTCGGTGGTGTCCGGAGGCCGGAAAATATTTGAAGATGTTGACGTGGTACCGGAAAAGATCCGTTTTTTTAATCCGGAAGACAATAAATGGGAGAGAACGCCCGGCGACTTTGTCTATTTCGGTACCGGCGACCGGGAAAACCCCCTGCGCACGAATCAGACGGATCATTTTTATTGTGTTAAAAACGACTGGCGGACGGGGCCGCTGACCGTTACGGGCGTGGTGGGGGACTACCCCACCCTGGATGATGACCCGGGAATGGATCCGGACGGCAATGACAACGATCCGGTCATCATCGATGTGTCCGACAATTTAATTCAGGACGGCACGGCCGATGAGCAAAAAGCAGCTCGACTGGCGCTGGAGGCGGATTATAACCGGGGCTGGTTCCTGACGCTTGGAAATGACGGGGAAAAATGTCTGTCCACACCGGTCGTTTATGACGGGGTCGTGTATTTTACAACCTACACGCCTCCTGCCCCTGAACCGGTCAATACCGATCCCTGCCTGCACAGCAACCCGGGAGAAGGCGTCACCCGGCTTTACGCGATTGATTACCGGACAGGCGCGGCGGTCTGTGATTTTAACGGTGACGGGCTGCTCAACCGGGAGGACCGCTCTAAAATCATCTTAGACGGTCTCATATCCATCGCGCCTTCGCCGAATATTTTTATCACCGACAGCGGGGATAAGCTGCTGGTCGGGCCTCATGCCGAAGACCCCTTGTCGGATCTGGAAGGCGTCAGAATATTTTACTGGAAGATTCATGATTGATGGCTTCGTAAAAAGTCCAATATCTGCGTTGCGCTGCATCCTTCGGAATTTCATCACGCCTCAGGCGTGACTCCATTCCTCAGGATTTGCGCGCCTTGATCTTGAACTTTTTACTTTGCCATCCAAATTTCGACTTTTTACGAGACCATCATGAGTAAAGGAGAAACAAGTGGAGAAATATCGTAATTCCGTGAGCTGCCTGGCGTTCCTGTCCGGATTTACCTGGGCCCTGGCCATAGTGCTGGGCTTGAGCTATTGCCCCGGTCAGTCCTTGGCCGGTCAGTCGCCGGTTCCCGAAGGGACGATTATTTTTGAGGATAAGCAGGCCCGGGTGATCATTATTAAAACCGGCAATGGTGTTATCCTGGAGGTCAGAACGGATGACCAGGGGCGGGTGACGGTCAAGGAGCTTGAGCATGAGCCCCCGCAGCCGGATAATAATAGTCGCCGCTGAAAATTGTCTTGAAAATAATTTCGGGCGCGGTTTTTTCCTTGACGCGGCGGCGCCGGTTGTTTTACAGATGGAAACGTTCAGATGCTCCCTGGGGAGCTTAATAGGGAACCCCGTGAAAATCGGGGACGGGCCCGCCGCTGTAATCCTCCTTTTCCCGTTTGGGCGGAAAAGGGAGCCCTTTTGGCCGTTGTGCGTCACTGTTCCGGTGGAATGGGAAGGCCGCTGAAAGGGCGGGAAAGTCAGAAGACCTGTCTGGGCAGGAGGCATTACCTTCGCGGACGGAGGGTGCCGGGTACGGATCTTGAGGATAAAAAGGGTAATCCCCGGATCGATTGAGTTCGGTCCGGGGATTTTTTTTTGCTCCCGGGCCCAAGAGGCAGTTAACTTTGGGAAGGAGGAAAAAATGATGAGAAAGTGGTTAGGGAGTTTGGCAATTTGCGCGGCGCTGATGATTCCGGGATGGAGCCTGGCGGAAGAGGCGCGGTCGGATGAGGCGGCCTTGTCAACCATGGAAGACGTGGTGGTCACCGCCAGCAGGGCGGAAGAGGAAAAGAAAGAAGTCACCGCGAGCGTGGTCGTGATCAGTGAACAGGATATCCGGATGTCTTCGGCCGCGGACCTCGGGGAGCTGCTGGCTGAAAAGGGAATCGGCCATATCCAGCAGTATCCGGGCATATCCACCTCCATCGGTATCCGCGGTTTCCGGACCGACGCCACCGGCAACGACCTGGCCGGCAAGGTCCTGATCCTTATTGACGGCCGGCGGGCCGGCACCGGCGACGTGGCCAAAATCATGACCGCCAACGTCGCGCGGGTGGAGATCATCCGGGGGCCCGCCTCGGTTCAATACGGTTCCGCGGCCATGGGCGGCGTGGTCAATGTTATCACCAAGAAGGGGGAAGGTCCCCCGGGTTTTTTTGCCGAGGGCGGGCTGGGAAGTTTCGACCATGAAACGGGGACGGCCGGTTTCTCCGGGAGCCTGGAGAAGTTCGATTTTTCCGGCAGCGCCACCCGTGAGTCCATGGACGATTATGTTACGGCCGATGGGGACGATTATGACAATACCGGCTATGACAAAAAGCAAAACGCCAGTTTGAACCTGGGGGTTGAATTCCTGCCCCGGAACCACCTCCGCCTGATCTATCATTATTTTGACGCCGATGAGGCGGGCAGCGCGGGATATCTGAGCCAGAGCGATCCGGACGCCTATTCCGATATCGGCCTGGAATCCGCCGACTTTGTTTATGACGGTCAGACGTCGGATGGTTTTCTGGCCTGGAACACCCGGTATTTTACCGGCAAAGACGAGTATAAATGGGTTGATCCGACCTGGGCTTCCCTTTACACAAAAGATACGGATCACCGGGGCGGCCAGGGCCAGATCAGCGGCAACTGGGAGAACACCACTGTTACCGGCGGGTTTGACTGGGTCAATTATGATATTGATTCCAATACCGCGCCGGAGAAATCCGAATACGACAACCCCGCTTGTTTTATCCTGGCCAAGACCCGGCTGGTCGAGCGGCTCATCCTCTCCGGCGGTTTGCGGTACGACGACTACGAAGTGGACATGAAAAGCGACGGCGGCCGGGAAAAAGACGACAATCTCGCCTCCAATCTCGGCGCGGCCTATATCATCAACGACCATGTCAAGGCCAGGGCCGGCTATGGCGAGGCCTTCCGGATGCCTACCGCCGAGCAGCTGGCCGGCGATTACGTGGCCTGGATCAGTTACCTGGGGAACCCGGAACTCAAACCCGAGACCAGCGAAACATACGAGGCCGGGTTTGATCTGACTCATGCCTTCACCGATTTTTCCGTAACCGGTTTTGTCACGGATTTTAAAGACAAGATTGAAGTTTATACCCTGCCGACCTTTGAACAGTCTTACAAGAATATCGGCGGGGCCAGCATCCAGGGAATTGAGAGCGAAATCTCCTTTGACGCCGGCGCTTTTCTGGGCTGGGCTTATGACCTCAGGCCTTATGGCAGCATCGTTTACCTGACGAAATACGAGGACGACGAAACCGATGAAGACCTTCTTTACACCGAAGACATGACGGCCTCCTGGGGCCTGGTTTTTTCGGACAAAAAGGGACTGTCCACTGATCTGAACTTTGCCTATACCGGGGACAAAAAGGTTGAAGACTGGGAAAACTGGTCGGACCCGGTGAATATCATCCACTGCGGCGGGTTCACGGTGGCCAATTTTACCGTTCATCAGAAGATCCTTGATTTTGCCAAACGCGGCGGGCTGACCGTAAAGGGCGAGATCCGCAATATCTTTGACCGGGACTATGCCTATGTCGCCGGATATCCCATGCCGGGCAGAAACTTCTTTATCGGCGTGAGATACGAGTATTAGGGCGGACCCGGGAAATTATGACGCTCTCGTAATTGATTTGAATTTCTTATTGAAGAAAACAGGAGAAAACAAATGAAAAAAGGCTGGCTGGTTTTGATCGTGGCAACCGGTTTGGTGCTTGGAATGATGTCGTCATTACAGGCGGATGAAGGTGATGGTATCATTCAGGCCCATCCCATATCCCCGTATCCAAACGCCGTCAGGCAGAATGAAAGCGAACCCTATGTTGTTCTGACCAAAGATCCGATAGATACGGTTAAACAATTTTTTGAAGGGCAGGCGCAAAAAGGTGATCGGCTTGAACCTGTTCAGGAAAGTCAGGAAAAGGGATGGCGCATCAATTATTATGAAAAGCTCGGCCAGAAGGAACAGGTCGTCATGGAAGCGGAGATGCTGGAAATATCCGCCGGTGACAATATTGTCGATGCGCTCGGCGCCTTGAAATCACAGAGTCTTATGGGAAAACATTCCGAGCAGGAATACCAGGCGCTGGAAAAGAAGTATATGGCTTTGGACAAAGCGTATTTCAGAAAAGTAGATGACGGGAGCGGCAGAACAATAAGCGAGGACAAGCTGCTTTATAAGAGAGCCGAACAGGAAGCGTATCCGGAAAAAGACAGGAAAAAAGCGGCCGATGCGTCCAATGCCTTTACTGATAATGATAAAGCCAAAGCAAAAGAGCTGCAGGCGCAAATGAAAGCGTTAAAAGCCAAAGGTGATGTGGCCGGTATGATGAAACTGGCGCAGGAATCAAAAATGAGTTCTACCCAGTCTGCCGCGGTCAATGATGCCATGGCGGTAGCGACGAAAGATACCTGGGATATCTGGGCTAAATGTTTAGAGGATACCTGGCAAGCGGCCTATTGGAGCAGGATAACGTATAATTCAAACGCGGTCGCCCGGCAGGCGGAATAAAACCGGCGGCAGAAAACCGGCATCAGTATCTGGATTTCATCATCGAGGAAAATCTCAGGTTCCCGGGCCAATACTACGATGAGGAGACAGGCCTGCACTACAACTGGTGGCGGTATTATGAGCCTTCTACCGGGAGATATTTGAGGAAGGATCCGATAGGAATAAAAGGTGGAATTAATTTATTTGCATATGCGTCAAATAATCCCATAAGACTAATTGATCCCGCAGGTTTGGAAGATGAGAATGATTGCCCCAAAAGGGACGAGGGCTATAATCGATGCGAAACAACCGTTAAAGAACTATGCAGAAAGAATATAACTGTTGTCGATGGAAACAACAACCCAATAAGTAATGAGTCATATTGCCAAAAGGTCGTTCAGAAATGCAAAGAGGGTGTAGATAAATTATGTAAGTGTAAATGTTGTGATGATATTCAGAAAAAGATTAAAAAACAATGCCCCACAGGAAATCCAATTTTTGGCGGTGGGCTGGCCATTGACGACTGGATCGACTGCGTCAATAAGGTGATTGATGAAAACAAGTGCCAGTGAGCTTCTTAAAATTATGAAAAAAAATTTTTATGATTATTTGCTTATCACCGTATGCTTAATGTTGTTATCCTCTATTATTGTCCCTTGGGCTCACGTGTTTTATGTGCCCATCTATGGGTACAATTACATCCGTGGCACATTTGCTTCTAGTGAATCAACCTTTTTGATGGCACTGCTTATTTTTATAACAGCATTAGCGCTCCTTCAAAGCGTTTTACAGGCAATGAATAGAGTTAAGACTGTATGGTTTTTGTATACTGCGTATGGGCTTAGTGTTTTGGCAATTTTATATTACTTTTGTAAAGAATTAGCCGTTTGGAATGAAGCCGGTCCAATTGTAGTGGCTGTTGGTGGTACTATAATTTGTGGCCTTAGTTTAGTGATTAGAAAGTTGTGACAAATATCGGCTTGTCCGGGTGATCCAGAATAAAATTGATCCATTACCTTATCCGGGGAGGGTGGCCGGGAGAATGGTAAAATCAGACGCCGCCGCTGCTGCCGGGGCCGTTGTCCCCTGCCTGGCGGGCTGCTTGCGCCTGATTATATAATCAGAATTATCGGCCTTTGGTTCCTTAATGCTTTTTAAAACGCTGCAAGGGCCGATAATTAAGATTTGATTATGTAAGAAGATGCAGGCGGCATGACAGGCAGGGAATGACCAAATAAACGCGCGGCGGCTACCTTTGAGGGTGGCGGGTGGGAATAGATTTAAAAATCAGCCGGGCTCCGCGCGCAGGGAGTGAAATCCGCCGCAGGCGGATGAAGCCCGAGCACGGAGGCCTACCGCTTCTTATAACCGTCCAGAAACTCCTGATCGGTTATGCCGGACTGTTTGATGGCGCTTTTAAGGTGCCTATGGCAAGAGATTTGTGCCGGGGAATGACACAACCGCTGTTCTCTCTTCTCAAAACGACATGGCTTCCCCGTTGACTTGCTTCATAAAATCCCAGGCGTTTAAAGACCTTGATGGCTTCATCGCCGGAAATCTTCGGCAACTCAGGCATGAGCGGAGACCTCGAAGGTGGTGAGGATGGGGCGGGAGAACGACTTTAAAGGAAATTCTTCCAGGTATAACTCGGTTGCCTCTTTCAAGTTGCTGATAGCTTCGGCAATGGTTGTACCCTGGCTGGCCGTTCCAACTTCCGGGCACTCGGCCACATAGCGGTCATCCTCCTGATGGATAATGGCGGTAAAGGTGTTCATGGTATTTTTACTCCTCAATAGATTGCATGGCTGTTGAGCCTCGCCCCTTGTTTTTAATCCGCTATTTTTACAATTATTTTTATCGCATCCCCCGCAAAAAATCAAATATCTGATTGCCGCGCCGACAGAAAGATGCCGGGTTTTCCGGACACGGGATTCCGGGTCACCAGCACCTCGGTCCGGTAAACCGCGCGGATGGTTTCCGGGGTCAGGACCGTTTCAGCCGGACCGGCCAGGTGAATGCCCTTCTCCCGGCCGTTCAGGAGAATCAACCGGCCGGTGTATTCTCCGGCCAGGTTCAGGTCATGCATGACCATGACCACCGTCAGCGCCAGGTCGCGGTTGAGGCCGGCGATCAGGTCCATGATGCGCTGCTGGTGGGTGATATCCAGGTGCGAGGTGGGCTCGTCCAGCAGGAGGATCTTCGGTTCCTGGACCAGGGCCCGGGTGATGGCCGCCAGCTGCCGTTCGCCGCCGCTGATTTCGTTCATGGGGGCTCCGGCCAGGTCGGAGATCCCGGTCAGTTCCATATACCGGTCGGCGATGTCAAAGTCCCTGGCGGTTTCAAACAACTGGTATCGGCGGAAAAAGGGGAGGCGCCCCAGCAGCACGTGTTCCCGGACGGTCAGCAGGGAAGGGGGGACCGTCTGCCCCACCACCGCCATGACGGCGGCCAGTTCTTTACCGGAATATTCGGACAGAGGCCGGGAGGCGACGGTGATGTCCCCCTGCCGGGGCTTCAACTGCCCGGCCAGGGTTTTGAGCAGGGTGGTTTTGCCGGCGCCGTTGGGCCCGATGATGCCGACCATTTCTCCGGCGGCGATTGCCAGGGTGATGTCCGTCAGGACGGTTTTCCCGTGGTAACCGCAGGTCACGTTGTTCAGTGTGATGATAAACTTATTCATGAAAGTTCTTGTTCAGTTATTTTCCCATGATAGTTGTTCGCCAGTGAATCATATTTCCGGGGCAGTCAACTATCGAATTCTCAAACGTTCGATGGCCTGTAATTATGGGAGTTACTTGACCCCTCGACCCCTTGAATCCTTGTCCCCTTGAACCCCTCTACAACGTGACCTGCCTCTTCCCCAGGGCGTAAATAAATACCGTCCCGCCGATGATGCCGGTGATGACCCCCACCGGCAGCTCCAGGGGGGCGATCACGGTGCGGGCGGCGATATCGCACAGGACCAGAAACGACGCCCCCGCCAGGAACGAGCCGATCAGCAGCAGCCGATGGTCGGGGCCGATGACCAGCCGCATGAGATGGGGCACGATCAGCCCGACAAAACCGATGATCCCGGCCACGGACACGCTCAGGCCGGTCAGCAGGGAGGCCAGCACGAACAGCCACTTTTTGGTCCGGTCCACGTTGACGCCCAGGGAGGCGGCTTCCTCTTCCCCCAGGGCCAGGGCGTTCAAGTCCAGGCAGAAGAAAAGGCTCGCGACCAGCCCGGCCAGAATTCCGGCGGCGGCGATTTTGACCAGTTTCATGTTCGGCACGTCCAGGGAACCCATGGTCCAGAGCACGATGGTATGGATGTCGTCGGAACGGGCAATGGCCATAATCAGCATGATCAGGGAGGAGGACACGAAACTGATCATGACGCCGGTCAGCAGCATGTGGTTGGTTTTCAGGGACCCCGCGTTCAGGCTGAGAAAATAGACCGCCAGCACGACCGCGGCCGCGCCGGCGAACCCGGCCAGGGGGTAGGCGATGACGCCGAGGACATGGTCCCATTTGAAAAGGATATTGAGGCATATGCCCAGGGAAGCGCCGCCCGATATCCCCAGGGTGTAGGGTTCCACCAGGGGATTGCGGAACATCCCCTGGAGCAGGGCGCCCGCCAGGCTCAGGGCGCCGCCGATCAGGATACCCAGGATCAGCCGGGGCAGGCGGATATCCATCAGGATGTTCCGCTGGATGCTTTCGCCGCCGCCGAAGAGCAGCCCCGGGATGTCCCGGAACGGGATATCCGCCGACCCGGCGCACAGGGACAGGAGGCAGGCGCACGCCAGCACGGCCAGCAGGATGACCAGGACGGCGGCGTATTTGATGGCTCTCGTGTTTTTCATGGGAGTTCACCCGGATGCGGCGGATGAATCAGGGCAGCCACATAGGCCAGGGCGTCGGCAAAACTGACCGGCGTCGGGCTGCACAGGATCTCCGAGTCGATGACGTGGACCTCCCCGGTCCGGGCCGCGTTCAGTGAGGAATAATTCAGCCATGTCCGTTTCTCCTGCTCGGCCCCGGCCGTGTCCGTTCCCATACCGGAGATGAGAATGACGTCGGGATTGGTCTCCAGCACTTTTTCCCGGCTGTAGTTGCCTGATTTTTCATGGGCCGCCACATTGATGCCGCCGGAAAAGGTGATGTATTCATGGATAAACGTCCCCTCGGGGGAGGTGTGCAGCGGGTTCATGCCGATCTGAATAAACACTTTACGGGGCGGCAATCGGCGGGTCCGCGATACAACGGTATCGACCGCCGCTTTTGCCTCGGCGATAACGGCCCGGGCTTGATCTTCCCGGCCCAGCAGCCTGCCCAGCTCGTCCATCATGGCGCATATTTTGTCAAAGGTGGCCGGGTTGTCAAACTGTACCACCCGGATGCCCATCTTCCGCAGGGTATCCAACTGTTTGGCGCTGTCCAGGGGGTTGGCCAGCACGATGTCCGGCGCCAGGCTGATGATTTTTTCCACATCCACCTGAATGATGTTGCCGATTTTTGTTTTTTCCCTGGCCGCTTCCGGCACGTTGCAATAGACCGTGTCGGCGATCAGGCTGTCCTCGGCGCCCAGCAGGTAAATCATTTCGGTGATGACCGGCCCCAGGGAAACGATGCGCCGGGGAGGCTCGGCCTCGGCCGGCAGGGCGCTTACGGCCAATCCCCCGATCAGCAGTAATATCGAGAACAATGGTTTCATGGTTGTTCCGGCTGCCGTTGATAAATCCCGGTCAGCAGGGCGTTGAATGTCGTTGCCATCACCACCGGCAGGTCATCCCGGGTGATGTGATCCCTGATCCGCGTTACCTCTTTTTCCGCTACCTGCGAACAGATGTCAAGGGCCAGGCGGTTGAAGGCGGTCAGATCCGTCAGCAGGCCTTTTTCATGGTCATCGCTGACCGCCAGGGCCAGTTCGATAAACCCGGCGACAGCCGGGTCCAGCAGACGCTTTTCCAGCTCGGCCACCATGGCGCTTTCCGGCCGGTTGCATTCACAGGAGGTCAGGTCGACCAGGCCGTAGAGGGAAATCCCGCGTTCTTCCAGACGGCGAAACACGCCGCGTTTCTCCGTCAGGCGGTTCTGTTTTGCCACCGCTTCCCGGACCCCGGCGTAAACCGTTTCGGCGATGAGCTGGCCCAGGCGGGAGTGACCTTCGGCGTTGTCCAGGGCCTGATTCCCCGCGCCCTGGATGACGATGACCTGGTCGGTGCCGGTGCCGGTGGCCTGGCAGCTTTTCCCGCTGTAACTGCTGCGGATGTCCATGTCCTGGAGGGCGGCCGTCTTGGCTTCCGTGGCCGTGATGACGGCCCGGGTCATGGCCCGCCGGCTTAAGGCCGTGTTCGCCAGCAGGATGATATTGATGGTCCCCGGCTCATAATAGAGTCCTTCGTCGGCCGACATGCGCATGGCGTTGGATGAGACCCCGGCCGTGACCAGGGCCCATACGGTCAGGTCCCGGTATGTCTTCTTCCGCGCGGACAGGTGGTCCATGTCCGCGCCGGTATAGAGAAAGGACGTGTCCGCCTGGTCCTGGCCGAGAACATTCAGCACGTGGTTTCGGAACGGGTCCCACCCGATCTGGTGACTGATGGGCCAGCAGGGCGGGGGCAGGTAGTGATTTCCCACGGTCCGGATGTTGTCCCGCCACCCTTCCAGCGAAGAGAGGACGGTTGTGGGCCTGGCAAAGTCCAGAACCAGCGTTTTGTGGATAAAGTCGTACAGCCGGCTGCGGACGATGCGGGCGTTTTTTACGTAAACGGGCAGATCCGTCGCGGTGGCCAGGCCGGCGGTCTCCATTATGCCTTCCTTTAATACCAGGTTGGCCGGGTTGGAGAAAGAATCCGTATAAATGGAGGCGGCCAGCCAGGAGACGAATTCGCCGGTATGCGTCGCCGCCCGGCAGGTCAGATCGCAGGGGAAATAGGTGATCCGGCCCGACCTTACGGCCGACACCTCCTTCCATCCGGGAAGATTGAAGAACGCCGCTGCCACGCGCTCGTCTCCATCGCAGCCGTAAATGACCTGGGGATCAAAGGCCCGCCACTGTTCAACGGAGACGGGGATGACGGTGCCGTTCCGGTCAATGGCGTGGGCAATGCCGCCGGCGGCCCGGATCATTTCGTTCTGAAATGAGCCCTGGCCCGGGGTCATGACGGCTTTGTCGCCCATCAGCCGGATGACCCGCCGCCTTTCCCGGGGCGGGATGCGGGCGGTTTTTTTCGCGATCAGGTCGATATCTTCATGGATGCCGCGGATAACGGCCCCGGCCTGATTCTGCCTGTCGAAAATCCGGCCCAGCTGATCGATAACCTCCAGGCTGTCAGCAATGGAACTGATCGGAAAACAGACGACGGGGCAGGGGGAGTTCTTCCACCGGTCTTTTACGGACGGATGCAGGTCGGAGATGAAAATGATGTCCGGATTCAGCGAGGCGATAATTTCAAGGTCCGGGGAGGCGAACCCGCCCACCGTGGTGACGTTTCCGCCCGCAATGGAATCCGCGTCATGGCAGGTGATGCCTTTGACCGCCTCCCCGGCGCCGATGGCGGCAATGATCTCCGTGACGGCCGGCACCAGGCTGACCACCCGCTGCGGAGCACGGGTGATGGTCACCGGCCGGTCATCCGCGTCGGTGATGGTGACGGGCAGGCTGAACGCAGGCAGGGCCAGCAGGGTCAGGACGATCGTCGGGAACCATATCCATATCCGGGGGAATCCGGCCGGGTGTTTGCCCATGGCTTTTTCTCCTTCAATCGAACGGTTATTTACAGAGCCTGAGATGGCGCCGGTTTTGGGCCGGCGTTGAATGGCGGCCGTATCCGGCGAACACGCAGATAAACCGCTGCATGCCTCTGGTGGTCAGTTTCCACCAGGCGTCCATGACATCAAAGTGCCGCTGCCCGCAGGAAACGATTTCCACCGCGTCCGCCTGATGGTAACGCCTGATCTCCTCGGCCAGTTCAGGCTCTCTGTCAAAGGGGAAATTCTTTTCCATGACGTAAACGATCACCCCGGTCCTCATAACGGCTGTCTCCTTTCCAACACGTCAGGGTCCGGGCAAAAAAAAAACCGGACCGAAAATAGGTTTCGATCCGGGATTTCCCTTTTTTATCCGTCAATCGATCATGATCGGCCTGCTGCCACGGCAGGCGCCATTGTCTTGCCCGGGCAGGTCTTCTGACTCTCCCGCCCTTTCAGCAGCCTTCCCATCCGCGCGCGGACAGTGGCCTACAATGGCTGAAAGGGGTCCTTTTCCATATTCATCCGGAAAAGGCGGGATTACAGCGGCGGGCCCGTCTCCGGTTCTCACGGAGTTCCCTTTTACTCTCGCTTTGAGAGACCCGAACAAGATTCCATATTTTCTATGCCGGCGGGGTCTGATTTGTCAAGGCAAAACTTTAAGATCAGGGTGCGCCCCTGTCCTGACGGCGGGTGATGGTCAGCCCGATCAGCCGTGAGACGACCACGGCGATATAGGCGACGCCGGCGAACTGCTCGAGCATCACCAGTACCCGGGAGGGGGCGGAGGCAGGGATAATATCGCTCAGGCCCGTTGCCGACAGGTTGGCGAAACTTAAGAACAGCAGTTCGATGAAGTTCAGCGGATCCCGCGAGTGGGCGGCATAGGCAAAGGCCCCGGGGCTCCACGCCTGGCAGATAAGATAAAGATAGGCAAAGCCCCAGGCGATCAGGGTAAAGGTCGCGCCGGCGGCAAACAGATCATCGGTGGTGACGTTTTCATCTCCCATCATATGGACGATCAGCCCGCCTGCCCCGTAAAAATAAAGGACGGCCTGGGGCAGTGCCGCCCATATCAGCAGGGAGGGGTTGTCCTGCAGCCAGGCCATGGCGGAAAGAAGAAATACCGCTCCGGCAATACTCCAGGCGATCCAGTTGATGGCCGGACTGTGAATAACGACCCAGACCACCAGCAGAAGGATCAGCATTCCGACAATGCCGAGAATAAACTGCCCCCCGGGCACATTTTCCAGCATCACATAAAGCGCCAGGCTCACCAGTTGAGCGGCAAGAAGAAACGCGGACGGGTGCCGCCGGGTGATATGATGCCAGAGAGGTACTGAATTTTTGCTGTCCATGCAAGTATTATACATGGTATCAAACAGGATGGCTTTAATTTTATTCAAGAGGATTGCCGTTCATGAAAGCGGGGTTGATGATCATGGTGGCGGGGTGTCTGGTGTGCTTTACACAGACTCGCGGTGCCGTTGCGGACCCAACCGAATATGTCATCCTTCTTCACGGCCTGGCCCGGACGGAGCGGTCGATGCAAGACCTTGCCTCCCGGCTTGTCGCCGAGGGCTACGGCGTTATGAACGCGGGCTATCCCTCGCGGACGGCGACCGTCCAGGAACTGGCGGAAAAAGTGATCCCCGCGGCCGTGGCGGAATGCCGCCGCAACGGCGCCGGAAAGATCCATTTTGTCACCCATTCCATGGGCGGCATCCTGGTCCGGTATTACCTGTCCCGATATCCGCTTCCCGATCTCGGCCGGGTGGTCATGATGGCGCCGCCCAACAGCGGCAGCGAAGCGGTCGACCGGCTGAAAGACAATTTCGCCTTCAAATGGTTAAACGGTCCGGCCGGCGGGCAGCTCGGCACCGGCGGCGACAGCCTTCCCCGCAGTCTTGGCCCGGTGAATTTTGAGGCGGGCGTGATCGCCGGGGACCGCTCCGTCAATCTGCTTCTGTCCCGGATGATTCCCGGTCCCGATGACGGCAAGGTGTCGGTGGCGGCGACACGAGTCGACGGGATGAAAGACCATATCGTTATCCACGCCACCCATCCTTTTATCATGGATAACCGGCAGGCCATCGATCAGACCATTGTTTTCCTGAAACAGGGGCAATTCAGCCAATGATTCCGGATGGCATAAGGATGCCGAACTGATTTTTATCGGGTAGCGTGCCCGCAAAAATCAGTGCCCGCCGGGAATGCCCGGGGGGGAGCTCCCGGGCCGCCGCCCGGGTTTGCCGGTCTCAAACACGACATAAGGCGGATCCTCACCGGTTTCGGCGATTTTATAGCGGCACGAGTAATAGCGGGCGGCTTCCCGCATCTGGGGGGCATGATGGTAAGGGCCGCCAATCGGATCGAGGGACACAACGATGGCATCGACCTGGCCGGTTGCCGGTTCGAGTTCAACGGGATCAAAGGGGCGCTGGTGAAATTCGGAGACGGTGATTTGCCGGCGGTGATCGAACGAATAGTATCTGGCCGCGTTGAGATCCCGGCTGACGATCAGCAGCACCTGATTGCCCTGCCCGGCGATGCGGGCCGCCACGCGGGCGGCGGACATGGCCGCATGGCTGGTGCAGTCCCAGCGCGTTTGCGGCGTAAGCCGGAAATAGTCATGAGTATTCTGAACCAGGAGGATCGCCAGCAGGAGGATGACCCCCGCCCGGCCGGCGCCGCCGAACTTGCGGGCGAGCAGGGTCAGCGGCAGCGACGCCAGCAGTACGACAATCGGGATCATGACCGTCAGGCGGGTCAGGCTGGGTCCCATGAACCCGATCAGCAGGGCCGCCGCAAGATAGGTCAAGACGGCCAATAGAAGAACGCGATGCAGTTGACCGTATTCCCTGCGGCGAATCCGCCACAGGATCAGTCCTGCCAGCGCCGCCAGTCCGATGATGATCGGCACGGGACTGATGCCGGCTTTGGGCAGGACGACGGCGGCGGCATCAAACGCCCAGCGCAGGCCTTCTCCGCGTAATTTGATGATCGTGTTATAGAGGTCGTTCCGGTACCAGAGCGGTACCGCCAGGCTGTCCGCGACATGATGAATCCGGTCGGCCGGAGAGGCAGGCGTATTGTAGGCGCCGCGGCAGAAGAAGAGAAGCGGGTTGGCCGCGGCATAGATGATGTTGGGAATGGAAACAATCGTCGCGATGATGACCGTCCGCAGGTGCTGAACGAACCATGCCCGGCGTCTCCCGGGGGCCGTGGCGATATGGATGATCGCGACAACAGCATAGGCCAGCGGCGGGATCCGGGAACTGGTGTAGGCGTAGATACCCAGGGCCAGCGGTGTGCCCAGGGCCAGCGGTCCGCGCCAGCCCCGCGGGTTTTGCAGGAAGCAGGACAGGCCCGCCAGGGAGGCCGCCATGAAGGTTGCCGAGGATATGCCCCGCAGCGCGCCGCGGCCGTAATGAAAAAGCCAGGGCAGGGTCATGGCGACCAGGACAACAATCAGCGGATCAAGGTGTTTTCGGTGTTGCCGGGCCAGAAGAAAAAGAAAAACCAGCATGAGGACGACGGCCAGCCAGCTAGACATGACGGCGGCCAGGGTGTCATGGCCCAGAACGGCCACCAGAACGCCCGCGATCCCGACCCACAGCGTCTCGACGCCGTTGGTATGCGGGTCAAAGGCCATAACCGGGAACCCGTCCCGCCAGACGGCATTGTAGCCCGTCATCACCTCCTGGGCCGCATCGTTGCTGATACCGCCGGGGATGCTGCCATATCGAAAACAAAGCAGCCCTAAGTAGGCAACGATCAGGCCGATGGCGGCAGTGTCGGAAAAACGGCGGTGAATCATAGGCTATTCATGCCATACCACCCGGGCCTGTTCCCTTTTGACGATGTTGTCGATTTTCCCCTGCGGATACCCCAGGGCCAGGGATGTGATGATTTTAAAGGGATCGGTGATGCCCAGTTGTTTCCTTAATCTGGGGAAACCCTGGAGACCTTCGATCAGGCTGACCCAGCAGGTTCCCAGGCCCAGGGAATGGGCGGCCAGCACCATGTTCTGACCGCAGATGCCGGTGTCCAGCTCGATGGAGCCGATGCCTCGCCGGTCCGCCAGCAGGATGATCAGCGCCGGCGCGTGAAAGAAGGTGTGGTAATCCGGGTCGCTGACAATGGCGTTGATGCCGCCGCGTGCCCGGGGATCGAGTTCGTTGGGGCCCCGCAGGGCGATCAGCAGCCGGGTGAGGACGGTCTGCCATGGTTTCAGCGTCGCGGTTTTGTCGCCCGGCACCTGTTTGTCGATCCAGGGCCGGGGCATGGTGCCTCGCATGACCAGGCGGCAGAACTTCTTGCATTTGAGGTCGATCTCGTCGATCAGCTCCTTATTTTGAATGACGATAAATTTCCAGGGCTGATTGTTGCCGGCCGAGGGGGCGAAACGGCCGGCTTCGATGACCCGGTGGATCAACTCCCGGGGAACGGGCTTTTTTTTGTAAAGCCGGATGCTGCGGCGGTTGTAAATCACCCGTTCCGTTTCGGTCAGATCCGGTTCACAGGCCTGGTAACTTTCTCTGCCGCGAATCGGCAATGGGTCGGTCTTGCCGCCGGTAAAAAGATGGGCGTTTTTCCAGAACCCCCTGGGGACGCGGTAATCGCCTTCAATGGTAATGGCGCCCTGGGGGCAGGCGGCCATGCAGTTCTGGCAGGTGATGCAGCGGAAATGATCATAACGGTCATTGGGAGCCGCTTTTTTATTGTCGTTGACCATCAGTAATTGAATCGGGCAGGAATTAACGCAGCGGCCGCATCCGGTACACTTTTCCTCATCAAGAACAAAACGGGAGTAAGTTGCCGGCGGAAACGTCACCAGCCGGTGTTTTTCAAACAGCATCAGGCCTCCTTAAATACTAAAAATGCCGAATATTATCTTCCGAAAACGATGGACATGTTGAATATGACTATCGTGCATTTATATTTTTTTTTGACTGGCCAGTCAAGTTGTTTTTTTTATCCAGACAGCCGTTTGATTTATCGATTATGGCTCTGATTAATATTATTTGTCAATTTATTCAATATGGTAATTTAGTCTCTGCTAAAAAAAATTCCGTGCAGGTGATTTTCTATTTGCTTTCAGTCCATGCGCATGTTATGTATAGTTACTATTTAAAACCGGCCATTACCGCAGCATGAGGAGGGATTATGAACAAGCACCAGCGATTGTATCGTATCGCGGAAATAGAAAAGATAACCGATGTGCCCAGAAGAAGGATCCATTTTTATATACAGTCCGGATTGCTGAACAAGCCTTTAAAGACGGGAAAAACCATGGCCTATTATGACGACTCCCATATCCGGCAGCTTCAGGTGATCAAGAAAGCCAGGCAGCGGGGAGAGTCGCTGTTTTCCGTTAAAGATCTGGTCAAGGACATTGCCCCGGCCAGCGAAAGAAAGGTGTCCGATTATTATACGGTTGATGCCGTTGAAGGAGAAGTCCGGCCCGATACCGTCCGCAAGAAAACCCGTGGCCGCAACAGCCAGAAAACCCGGGAACGCATCCTTTCCGTGGGCTGCGAAATGTTCCGGAAGTGTGGATACAACAATACGCGTTTGAATGATCTCACCCGTGAACTGGATATCGGGAAAGGAACTTTTTATTTCTATTTCTCCGATAAAAAGGAACTCTTCCTGGAATGCGTTCCCCGGATCTTCGAGGAAATGTTTTCCAGCGGCTGGGATGATATTCGCAAACTATACAACCCGGTGGAACGTCTGGAGATGCGTTTCCAGCTGGCCTTAAACGCCCTGGAGGAGTTCTGTATCATTCTTCAGCTGGCCAAAGAGGCCATGGCGGATACGGATCCGAAGTTGAAGGAACTGGGGCAGAAGACATACCTGTCCATCCGCGGGCCGCTGGAATCCGATATTAAAAAAGCCATCACCCGGGGGATTTTTCAGCCGGTAAATGTGGAAATGATGGCCAGTCTGATGATTGCGATAGTGGAAAACACCTATTACATGCGGGAAATCAACAGCGACCTTTCAATGGAGGCCATGAAAATCCATATTTACAACCTGCTGGCATACGGCCTGGTCGGGGCCGGGGAGCGATTGCCGGTTCCTCCTGAAAAATAACCTGCATACGGCCCATCGGCCATTCTATCTACTAACTGACCATCAGGCAGTCTCATCGCATTTATTTTATAATTATTTGATATTAAAACAAATATTAAGAAGTTATCATTTTTTTAAATTATTACTTGACTAAACGGTCTACTGGGCATATGAAGAAGAAAACCATATTTGAGGAGGAGTGATGTGCCTGACCTGCGGCGAGCATAACGCTGAAAAACTCTGGTACCTAGATAAGGAAAAGCATCGGATCCGGTCTCTGGGCGTGTTCCGGGATCTGGTCAGCCGGAAACTGAATCCGCTGATCAGCATCGGGTTGAACCTGGTCCGGGCCAAGCAGCCCGATTACACCGCGAAAAAGATGCCGTTTGTCAGCCGGGAACTGCTCAGCTGGTTTGCCAAGACCCTCCACGGCATGCAGTTTCTGCCGGACCGGGAGTCGGCCTTCAAAACCATCGACATGGCCAATGAACTGGCCCTGATGCCCTGCCTCTGTCACCAGGTCATGGACCGGCACAAGGGGGAGGCGCCGCTCTACCGCTGCATTGCCATGAACATTGCCGCCGATATCTGGATGAAGGATACGGCCAACACCGATGTCAAGCCGCTTAACAAACAGGAGGCCAAGGACCTGGTAGCCGGTTGGCGCTCCCGGGGGGCCTGGCAGAGCGTGGGCTGGCTGTGGGACGCCAACGTCATCTGGGTGTGCAACTGCGACTGGCGTTGCGCCACCTACCGGGCGCCGGAAGCCCGCTGGGGCGGCATCCCCAGTTTTGTGGTGGCCTCGGCCTCCAACCGCGGCGACTGTATCGGCTGCCGGGAGTGTTCCAAGTGGTGTCTGCATGAAGCCATTTCCTATGCCGGAGACGATAAGGTCATGGTGGATCAGTCCAAATGCCGGGGGTGCGGCCTGTGTGTGGAGCATTGCCCCACCCGGGCACTGGGGTTTGAACCCCGGCAGGTCTATTACGATGTGCGGACCAAGTCGGTTAAACGACTAAGCGACGAAAAAGTGAATGTAAGATAAACTGTGAATAGAGAAGGGAGCAAGCGATGCGCGATGTGGCGATAATCGGCGCCGGCATGATGCGGTTCGGAAAATACGCCGATAAGGGAATCAAGGATCTGGTGGCCGAAGCGGTCCGGGCGGCGGTGGCCGACGCCGGCATTCAGTTCGGCGATATCGAAGCCGCCTATGTCGGGTCGGCGGTGCCGGGTGTCATGACGGGCCAGGAACAGATCAAGGCGCAAGTTTGCCTGAGCGCCATGGGGATCGACAGTATACCCATGTATAACGTGGAGAACGCCTGCGCCAGTTCGTCGTCGGCCCTGAACCTGGCCTGGACCGCCGTCGGCGCCGGTATTTATGACTGCGTGCTGGTGGTGGGGTTTGAAAAACTGTACGATACGAACAAACTCAAATCCTTCATGGCCCTGGGCACCGCCGTGGATATCCAGATGGTGGAAAAATTTCTGGCCGATTTCCAGAAGCGGCAGCAGTCCGGCGAGAAGATTTTAAGCGACGACAGCGGCAAGAGCAAAAGCATATTCATGGACATGTACGCCTATTATACCCGGCAGTACATGAAGCGCTACGGCCTGACCCAGGAGCACTTTGCCAAGCTGGCGGTGAAAAGTCACCGGAACGGGGCCAATAACCCCCATGCCATGTACCAGAAGGAAGTCACCCTGGAAGAGGTGCTCAATTCCGGGGACGTGGCCTTTCCCCTGACGCGGATGATGTGTTCCCCGGTCAGCGACGGCAGCGCGGCGGCCATTGTCTGTTCAAAGGAGAAGGCCGCGCAATTCACAACCCGGCCGGTCTGGATCGCGTCCTCGGTAGTGGGCAGCGGCAGGATCTGCGATGACCTGTCCGACACCCTGACCCGGCGGCTGGGTCCGAAAGCCTTTGAAAAGGCCGGGATCGGGCCCAGGGATCTGAACGTGATCGAGGTCCACGACGCCACCTCGCCGTCGGAGATCATCACCCTGATCGAACTGGGTGTCTGCCCCGGCGAGGAAGCGCCCCGCTGGATCGATGAAGGGCGGCTGGAAATCGACGGTACTATCGCCTCCAACCCCTCCGGTGGTCTGGCCGCCAAGGGCCACCCCATCGGCGCTACCGGCCTGGGGCAGGTGCACGAGATCGTTCATCAACTGCAGGGAAAAGCGGGCAAGCGCCAGATCAAGGACGCCAAAATCGGTATGACCCATAACGGCGGCGGGATCCTGGGAGTTGACGCGGCGGCCATGGCCCTTCACATATTCAAACGGTAACAGGACCCGGGTAAATCGGTTGTTGATATCAAGCAATAAAGGATAGGGGAGAATCATGGAACACAGCGACAGAACTTACTGGAACATGGATATTGAACCGAAGCTGAACACCGTGGAAATGAAGGCGCTGCAGCTGGAAAAACTCAAAAATGCCCTGCACTGGCAATATGAGCACACCCCTTTTAACCGCCGGCGGTTTGACAAGGCCGGGGTCAAGCCGCCTATGAGAAAGTGAGTCAACAAAAAACACTCCTCTATTAGCAAAAATCGTTTTTTGCTCACGGTCTCCGCCTTGCCTTTCCACCAGTGTCTTTTCGCCGAGGTAACGTAACGTAGT